>DATBIY010000013.1:0-99763 GCA_036556695.1 Candidatus Limnocylindria bacterium | reverse complement strand
CGGGCGGATCCTGGTGATCGCAGTCGAGGCGGTGCGTCGTCGTAAGCTGCCAGCCGAGCGCGAGGCGCTGATCTACCTGACCGGCTTCATGGTGCTCATCGCGCTCGTCATCCTGATCTCGATCCAGGATGTCCAGAACCTCTTCGGGGCGTAAGTTGTGGGGTGCGCCTGCCGCACCCCGACGGCTTCGCAACGTCGTTCGGCACGGTAGCCCCACCCCTCGGCTTCGTCCTGTAGCGCAGTCCGTCCTCGAATCCGCACGCGATGGTTTCAGGAAAGCGGCGTATTCATCCCACGAATGAATGGGCGGCGGAGCGCCTCATGCAGCGTCCAGACGGGGATCTCTGACGCCAGCTGATTTACTGGGCGACTGAAACGACGGCGGAGTGCCCGTTCCTTCGCTCGTTCATTCGCCGGCTGAATACGGAGCCACCAGGCACCCCGGGGCCTGCGGAATTGAGTGGAGACTGGTATACTCCGCGTCGGTTTCGCGCCAAAAAGCGAGCCGAATCGATACTGACTAGGGAAAACGTGGGTCGGTTCGCCATCCCACGTTTTTGTTTCTGCCCGCAAGGGCGCGAGGTGCGGACGTGAATCGAGACTTCATCGGAGCGCTGCTCCAGTTGAACGCCGAGAAGGGCGTGCCGCAGGACATCCTCATCCACACGCTCGAGCAGGCCATCGAGTCCGCATACCGCCGCAATGCCGACGCACCGGAGAACGTGGTCGTCCACGTGGACCCGGAGAGTGGCCAGATCAGCGTATTCCGCGAGTACGAGGTCGTGGCCGGCGAGGCCGAGATCGAGGACCCGGAGATCCAGATGGTGGTGGCCGAAGCGCAGAAGGTTGACCCCTCCACCGGCGTGGGCGGAAAAGTCCGCGTGCCCGAGAACGTGACGCAGGCGCAGCTCGGCCGGATCGCGGCGCAGACCGCCGGCCAGGTGTATCGCCAGCGCCTGCGCGAGGCGGAGCGCGACGTGGTGTACGGCCAGTACGCCAGCCGCGAGGGCGAGATCATGACCGGCGTGGTGCATCGCACCACCGACCAGGCCGTGGTGCTCGACATGGGCAAGGGCGTGGAGGCCGTGCTGGCAGTCACCGAGCAGCTCCCCGGGGAGCACTACCGCATCGGGCAGCACCTGAAGGTCTACGTGCTCGAGGTGCGCCGTACCACGCGTGGCCCGGTGCTCGTCGTGAGCCGCACGCATCGTGGCTTCCTGCGCCGCCTGATGGAGATGGAGATTCCCGAGATCTACAACGGCACGGTCGTGATCCGCGGCATCGCCCGTGAGGCCGGTAGCCGCTCCAAGGTGTCGGTCGAGAGCCGGCAGCCGGGCGTCGACGCCAAGGGATCGGCGGTGGGGCAGCGCGGCGCGCGCATCCAGGCCATCGTGGCCGAGCTCAACGGCGAGAAGGTCGACATCGTGCTGTGGCACGAGGATCCCGGCCAGTACGTGGCCGAGGCGCTTTCGCCGGCCGAGGTGCTCAGCGTGCGCATCGACGAGGAGCACAAGATCGCCAACGTCATCGTGCCGGAGCGGCAGCTCAGCCTGGCCATCGGCAAGGAGGGCCAGAACGCGCGCCTGGCGGCCAAGCTGACCGGCTGGCGCATCGATATCCGCTCGGATGCCGGCGTGGCCACCGCGGCGGCTTCCCACGACGACGGCTCGCCGGCCGATGAGCCGACGGCCGATGAGGCGACGGCGGAGGAGGCGACGGCCGATGCCGAAGCGTCATCCTGACCATGTGCCGATGCGGACCTGCGCGGCCTGCCGCGCGGTCCGTCCGAAGCGATCGATGACCCGCCTGGTGCGCAGCGCGGACGGCACGGTCGCGCCCGATCCCACCGGCAAGGCGGCCGGCCGGGGAAGCTACATCTGTGACGATCCCGCCTGCCGGGAGCCGCGACGCCTGGCCGATGCGGTCCAGCGCGCGCTCGGCGCGACCGTGGAGCCGGGAATGCAGTCGCTCGAGGTGACGAATGCCCCCACGTAGATATCAGCCACGCCGCGGGCCACGCCCGCAGCGGCGCCGCCAGGGTGGCGCCGCGGTCGCCGATGCGCCGGTCGCGCCGCGCCCGACCGGGCCGGTCGAGCTGCCGTCGTCGGTGGCGGTCAAGGACCTGGCCGAGGCGCTGGGCGTCAGCACCGCTGACGTCATCAAGGAGCTGATCCGCAACGGCATCTTCGCCACCATCAACCAGAGCATCGACTTCGACACTGCGTCGCTGGTCGCCGGGGAGCTTGGTTTCGAGACGGTCGAGCGTGGCGCCGCCGAGCGCGCTGCCGCCGAGGCGGCCGGCCCGGTCGAGATCGTGGCTCCCGGATCGGAGGACGAGGGCGCCGGCAAGCCGGTGCTCTTCACCGAGGACGACCCGGCGGACCTCGTCACGCGCGCCCCGATCGTGACCATCATGGGCCACGTCGACCACGGTAAGACCAGCCTGCTGGACGCGGTGCGCAGCACCACGGTGGCGGCGGGGGAGCGGGGCGGGATCACGCAGCACATCGGCGCTTCTGAGATCGAGCACAACGGCAAGCGGATCGTTTTCCTGGACACGCCCGGCCACGAGGCATTCACCGCCATGCGGGCCCGCGGCGCGCAGGTAACCGACATCGCGATCATCGTGGTGGCGGCCGACGACGGGGTGATGCCGCAGACCAAGGAAGCGATCGACCACGTGCGCGCCGCCCGCGTGCCGATGATCGTGGCCATCAACAAGATCGATAAGCCGGATGCCAACCCGGACCGGGTGAAGCAGGAGTTGGCCGACAACAACGTGCTGATCGAGGAGTACGGCGGCGACGTGATCGCCGTGCCCGTATCGGCCAAGCAGAAGGTCGGCCTGGACGACCTGATGGAGATGATCCTGCTGGTCGCTGACCTGCAGGACCTGAAGGCCAACCCCAAGCGGCCGGCCATCGGCACCATCGTCGAGTCCAAGGTGGAGAAGGGCCGCGGCAACGTGGCCACGGTGCTGGTGCAGACCGGCACGCTGCGCGTGGGCGACATCGTGGCGGTGGGGCGGACGCATGGTCGCGTGCGGGCGCTGCAGAACGCCGCCGGCAAGCGCATCAAGTCGGCCGAGCCGGCCACCGCGGCGGAGATCATCGGCCTGGCCGAGCTGCCGGAAGCGGGCGACATCCTGCGGGTGGTGCCCGACGAGAAGGCCGCGCGCGACATGGCCGAGGCAGCGGCCGCCCAGGCGGGCGGCGGCGACGGCCGCGCAGCGTTCAGCCTGGAGGACATCTCGGCCCAGATCCAGGCCTCGGAGGTCAAGGAGCTGCGCGTGGTACTCAAGACCGACGTGCAGGGCTCGCTGGGCGCTATCCGGCACGCGCTGGAGCGGCTGAACACCAACGAGGTGCGGATCAACATCCTGCGCGAGGGCGCCGGCGACATCAACGAGTCGGACGTGCTGCTGGCCAGCGCTTCCGATGCGGTGGTCATCGGCTTCAACACCAAGCCCGATCCGGGAGCTCAGCGCGCGATCGACGCCTCGGGCGTGGACGTGCGGCTGTATGACGTCATCTACAAGCTGACCGATGACGTCGGCGCGGCCCTGCAGGGCATGTTGGCGCCGAAGCTGGTCGAGCAGGTCGAAGGCCACGCTGAGGTGCGGATGGTCATCAAGGCCGGCCGAGCCGGCAACGTGGCGGGCAGCTACGTGACCGATGGGCGCATCGTGCGCGGCGGCCAGGCGCGGCTCTTCCGCGGCGGCTCGCAGATCGCCGATAGCCGCATCACCTCGCTGAAGCGCTTCAAGGACGACGTGCGCGAGGTCGCCTCCGGCTTCGAGTGCGGCATCGGCCTGGACGTGGACGACATCGCCGAGGGCGACGTGATCGAGTGCTACCAGATGGTGTCCGAGCCGGCGTGATCGCCGGTGCAGCAGGGGCCAGGAGCCGATGAGCCAGCGCACCAACCGGCTGGACAGCCAGATCCAGCAGGAGCTGATGGGGCTGCTGCAGCGCGAGATGAAGGACCCACGGGTCGGGTTCGCGACCATCACCCACGTGGAGACGGCCGCCGACCTGGGCCACGCTCGCGTGTGGGTCAGCGTCTACGGCACCGAGGAGGAGAAGGAACGCTCCATGACCGCGCTGCGCGCCGCCACCCCGTGGCTGCGCCGCCAGCTGGGCTCACGCCTGCACCTGCGCCACGTTCCGGAGCTCAGCTTGCGGCGCGATGACTCGATCGAGTCGGGCGACCGCGTGCTGCGCATCCTGCGCGAACTGGAGGAAGAGTCGGCCGGCCGCAAGGAGGACGCGTGAAGGAGGTCGCTGATGTCCTGCGCGCGGCGCAGCGCATCACCACCATCACCCACGAGAACCCTGACGCCGATACGCTGGGCGCGGCCATCGCACTGGCGCTCGCCGCGGAGCGGATGGGCAAGCAGGCCGAAGTAGTCAGCGGCGACCCGCCACCGCCGTTCACCGCCTTCCTGCCGCGCATCGAGCAGGTGCGCGACGTCCCTGGACTGGAGCCGGACGTGGCGGTGGTGCTGGACGGCGACCTGGGCCGCACCGGCCGGATCGCGGCCGAGCACGGCCCATGGCTGGATCGGGCAAAGCTGGTCAACATTGACCACCACGTTTCGAACCCCGGCTCCGGCCTGGTGAACTGGGTCGACCCTTCAGCCGCTGCCACCTGCGAGATGGTGGCCCTGCTGCTGCCCGAGCTGGGCGTCACGCTGGATACCGAGATCGCGACGGCATTGCTGGCCGGCATCGTCCAGGACACGCACACCTTCGCGCATCCCAACGCCACGCCGCGCACGCTGCGCGTCGCCGCGGAGCTGGTGGAGGCTGGCGCCGACCTGGCGCGCATCAACCGCGCGGTCTACGCCGACAAGCCGTTCAGCACGCTGGCGCTGTGGGGCATGATGCTGGCGGGCATCGGGCAGCGCTGCGACGGGCGGATCGTGTTCGCCTCCATGACCACCGCCATGCTGCGCGAGGCGGGGGAGAGCCCGACCGCCAGCGAGGGCTTCGTCGACCTGCTGGCCTCGACCAGGGCCGCGGACATCACGGTCCTCTTCAAGGAGGCAGACGAGCACAGCACCCGGGTGAGCGTGCGCACCACGGAGCGGGCCGATGCAGTGGCGATCACCAAGGTGTTCGGCGGCGGCGGTCATGCCCGGGCTGCCGGCTGCACCGTAACCGCTCCGCTGGACGACGCCCGCGAGCAGGTCCTGGCTGAATGCGAGCGTGAGCTCGGCAGGGCCGATGCTCGGGGTCGTTAACCTCGACAAGCCCGTTGGGCCGACGTCGCACGACATGGTCGCGCTGCTCCGGCGCCTGACCGGCGACCGGCGCATCGGCCACGCCGGCACGCTCGATCCACTTGCCTCCGGCGTCCTGCCGGTGCTGGTCGGCGCCGCCACCCGCTTCAGCGAGGAGCTGACCGGCGGTCGCAAGCGCTACCTGGCCACCATCCGCCTGGGCGCCACGTCAGCCACCGATGACGGCGAAGGGCCGATTCAGCCCACCGGCGCCCCGCTGCCCGACGACGCGGCGGTGCGCGTGGCCCTGGCCGGCATGGTCGGCACCTTCGACCAGCGGCCGCCTGCCTTCTCGGCGCGCAAGCTGGCCGGCCGCACCGCGCACCGCGCCGCACGCGCCGGCGACGCGCTGGAGCTCCCCGCGCGACGGATCACGGTCGAGGGCATCGATGTCTTGGAGCTCGCGCCACAGAACGACCTGCTGGACGTGCGGATCGACCTGCGCTGCGGGCCGGGGACCTACGTGCGCTCGATCGCCCGCGACCTCGGTGAGCAGCTGGGATGCGGCGGCTACCTGGCCGCGCTGCGGCGCACCGAGGCCGCCGGCCTGCGGGTCGAGGACGCGCGTACCCCCGAAGCGCTGGAGGCGCTGCGCGACGCCGGGCGGCTGGCCGAGGCGGTGCTTCCCGTGGCCGACCTGCTGCCATTGCCACGCCTGGCGCTGAGCGAGCGGGACGCCACGCGGTTCCGCCACGGCTCACGGATCAGCGTGGCGACGCCGGAGAGCGGCCGCGTGGCCGTCCTCGGGGCCGGCGACGAGCTGTTGGGCGTGGGTCGCGTGGCAGCCGGGGAGCTGCAGCCGGAGAAGGTGGTCGCTCGGCAGGGCGAGGCGTGATCGCGGACCTGCCGCCGGTCGGGCCGGCCGCGCTGTGCATGGGCGTCTTCGACGGCGTGCATCGGGGGCACCGCGCGATGCTCGATGCCACGGTGCAGGCGGCGCGTGAGATCGGCGGCGGCTCGGTGGCCCTGGTCTTCGACCCGCCGCCGGACGAGGTCATCCGACCCGGGACAAAGGTGCTACGGCTGGCACCGCTGCACGTCACGCTGCGCCGCGTGCAGGAAGCGGGCATCGACGCGACGGTGACCATCCTCTTCGACGACGCGCTGCGCGCGCTGAGCGCCGAGGAGTTCCTGGCCGGCCTGGCGCCGGCCGTCGAGCTCCGCCGCCTGGTGATGAGCCCGGAGAGCGCCTTCGGACGCGACCGCGGCGGGACGCCACAGCGCATGCGCGAGCACGGGCAGGCGACTGGCTTCGAGGTGCTCGAGGTGCAGCCGGTGGTGGATGGGGGAGCGGTGATCTCCTCGACCCGCCTCCGCGTCGCGGTGGCCGCGGGCGACCTGGCCACGGTCAAGACACTGGGCCACCCGGCGTACCTGGAGGGAACCGTGGTGGACGGCGACCACCGGGGCCGCGAGCTGGGGTACCCGACCGCCAACCTGCGCTTCGAGTACACGCCGGCCATGCCGCCGCGCGGCATCTACACCGGCCACGTGGCCGTGCCCCAGCGCGGCGTGGGGCCGAGCCATCCTGCGCTGGTCAGCATCGGCGTGCGCCCCACGTTCCACGACGAGGGGCAGCTGCTGGTCGAGGTGCACCTGCTCGACTTCGACGGCGACCTGTACGGCGCCACGCTGGCGCTGGAGCTGCAGGATCGGCTGCGCGATGAGCAGCGCTTCGCCGACGTGCCCGCGCTCGTCGAGCAGATGCACGTCGACGAGGCGCAGGCGAGGGATCGGCTGGGCATCGGCTGAGCGTGGGGTGTCCGATTCTGGTACGATTCGGCGCGATACGGAAAGAACGTGGAGGAATCTGTGCCGCTCGCCAAGGAAGCGAAGAGCGCGATCGTCGAGGAGTACGCAACGCACGAGGGTGATTCGGGATCGCCCGAGGTGCAGATCGCGCTGCTCACCGAGCGGATCAAGTCCCTAACCGAGCACCTGCGCACGTACCAGAACGACCACCACTCGCGCCGCGGCCTGCTGAAGCTGGTCGGTCAGCGCCGTCGGTTGCTCGCCTACCTGGTGCGCAACGACGTGGACCGCTATCGCGCGGTCATCGGTCGGCTGGGGCTTCGCCGCTAGCTCACCCTCACGACCCAGGAGCCGTCAGAGGCCCTGGGTTTCGTGTGTGCACCGGGACGGTGAGCACTCGCGCCGACAGGCGCCATCGGCTCCGAACCCAACCCGGAAATCAAGTCACCACCCATGTGCCCGCAGCGCCGCCGTGAGCGGCCCCTGGCTGCCACGCCGGACCGGCGCCGGGCCGGACCCGAAATATGCAAGACGAAAGTCAACTGGAGGCATCAGTGTCAATCAAGGTAGAGGCCGAGATCGGCGAGCAGACCTTCTCGCTGGAGGCTGGCAAGCTCGCTGAGCAGGCCGATGGAGCGGTGCTGGTTCGCTACGGCGACAGCGTGCTCCTGGCAACGGCCGTGTCGGCCGAGCCGCGGGAGGGAATCGACTTCTTCCCGATGACCGTCGACTACGAGGAGCGGATGTACGCCGCCGGCAAGATCCCGGGCGGCTTCATCAAGCGCGAGTCGCGCCCGTCGGAGGCGGCCATCTTGGCCATGCGCCTCACCGACCGGCCGATCCGCCCGCTCTTCCCGAAGGGCTACAAGCAGGAAGTCCAGATTGTCCTGACCGTGCTCAGCGCGGACCAGGAGAACGATCCCGACATCCTGGCCGTCAACGGCGCTTCAGCGGCGCTCGCGGTGAGCAGCATCCCGTTCATGGGCCCGGTGGGCGCGGTGCGCGTCGGGCGCATCAACGGCCAGTTCGTCACCAACCCGACCATCAGCCAGCTCGACGAGTCTGATCTCGACCTGGTGGTGGCCGGTACCCGCGACGCGGTCATGATGGTCGAGGCCGGCGCCAAGATCCTGCCGGAGGCGGTCATGGCCGATGCCATCGCCTACGGACAGGCCGAGCTGCAGAAGAGCATCGAGCTGCAGGAGAAGCTGGTCGCCACCGCCGGCAAGCCCAAGAAGCTGCCGTTCCTCGGCCCCAAGGCCGACTCGGTGATCAAGCTGGGCAAGGCGCTGGCGGAAGCCTCGAGCGAGTTCGTGGTCTTCGACCTGGAGACCACCGCCATGAAGCCGGAGAACGGCTACATCGTGGACATCGCCGCCCTGAAGGTGCGCGACGGCCAGGTGATCGACCGCTTCGAGTCGCTGGTCAACCCCGGCCGCGCGATCGTGGGTCACCAGATCCACGGCCTGTCCGACGAGGACGTGGCCAACGCCCCCACCGCGTCCGAGGCGCTGACGCGCTTCGCCGAGTGGGTGGGCGAGGCGCCGCTGGTGGCGCACAACGTCGGCTTCGACGTCCCGTTCGTGCTGCGCCATCTGCCGAACGACATCAGCTGGAAGCCCAGCGCGGTGTACGACACCCTGGAGCTGGCCTACCAGCTCTATCCCGACGCCGGCGCCTACAAGCTGGCCGACCTGGTGCGCTTCGTGTTCGGCCGCGACCACGCTGCCGCACACCGTGCCATGCCGGACGCGGAGGCGACCGCTGACCTGTTCATCAACCTGGCCAGCGGCCTGCCGCAGCGGCTGGACGCGGTCCGCGGCGACATCGCCGACGAGATCCGCCGCGCGCGCGAGGGCTACAACCGGTCCGAGCAGGGCGAGCGGCTGGAGGACATCCGCCGCCGCCACGGCATCGGCTCCGCCCTCATGGACGTGCTGACCAAGTCGACCGTGCGCGAGCTGGTGCTGTCGGAGAACATCCGCATCGACGGGCGCGACACCGCCACCGTGCGGCCGATCAGCGTGGAGGTCGGCGTGCTGCCGCGCACCCACGGGTCGGGCATCTTCACCCGCGGACAGACCCAGGCCCTGTCGATCGCGACCCTGGGCCCGGCCAGCGACGTGCAGCGCCTGGACACCATCTCCCCGGAGACGGAGAAGCGCTACCTGCACCACTACAACATGCCGCCGTACTCGGTGGGCGAGGCGCGCCCGATGCGTGGCCCCGGCCGCCGCGAGATCGGCCATGGCGCGCTCGCCGAGCGGGCGCTGGTGCCGGTGCTGCCGACCGTCGAGGAGTTCCCGTACACCATCCGCGTGGTGTCCGAGGTGGTCAGCTCCAACGGCTCGACCTCCATGGCCAGCACCTGCGGCAGCACCCTGTCGCTGATGGACGCCGGCGTGCCCATCAAGGCGCCGGTGGCCGGCGCGGCGATGGGCCTGATAACCGATCCGGCAACCGGCCGCTACGCCGTCCTGACCGACATCAACGGCAAGGAGGACGCGTACGGCGACATGGACTTCAAGGTCACCGGCACGGCCGAGGGTGTCACTGCCCTGCAGATGGACATCAAGGTGGCCGGCATAACCAGCGAGATCCTGCGGGACGCGCTGGAGCAGGCACGCCAGGCCCGAATGCACATCCTGAGCAAGATGACCGAGGTCATCAGCGCCAGCCGCAGCGAGCTGAGCCCGTACGCGCCGCGCATCACCACGCTGAAGATCCCCGTGGACAAGATCCGCGACGTCATCGGCGCCGGCGGCAAGGTGATCCGCCAGATCACCGCCGAGACCGGTACCCAGATCAACGTCGAGGACGACGGCACCATCCAGATCGCCGCCACCGATGGCGACGCCGCCAAGAAGGCGATCGCCTGGATCGAGGGCCTGACCAAGGACGTGGAGGTGGGCAAGGAGTACCTGGGCAAGGTCACCCGGATCATGAACTTCGGGGCCTTCGTCGAGATCCTGCCCGGCAAGGAGGGGCTGGTGCACATCAGCCAGCTGGCCGACTACCGGGTGCCGCGCGTCGAGGACGTGGTCAGCATCGGCGATGAGCTGATGGTGGTGGTCACCGAGATCGACCGCATGGGCCGCGTCAACCTGAGCCGCCGTGCGGCGATGGAGCGGCACATGGCCAAGGCCGGCGCCGGTGCCGGCGCGGGCAGCGGGTCCGGCGACGACTCCTGACCCCGGCTCCGCAACCGCACGCACGAAGGAGTCGCCCGCTGGGGCGGCTCCTTCCGTTCGACCCGGCCTCTGTACGATTGGAGCCGGCAATGAGCATGACGGCATCCGAGCTGGCGCTGACCGAGATCGCGGCGGAGGTTTGGGCGTGCACCCGCTGCCCCCTGCACCGCAATCGCACGAACGGCGTGCCGGGCGAGGGCAACCCCATCTCCGACGTGCTGCTGGTGGGCGAGGGGCCGGGAGCCCGCGAGGACGCCACCGGCCGCCCGCTCGTGGGACCGGCCGGGCAGCTGCTGAACGAGCTGCTGCGCAGCGTGGGCTGGGCACGCGAGGACGTATTCATCGCGAACGTGGTCAAGTGCCGCCCGCCAGGCAACCGCGACCCCGAGCCGGAGGAGATCGGCGCGTGTGCCGGGTACCTGGATCGCCAGGAGGCGGCGCTCGACCCGGCGGTCATCGTGACGCTGGGACGACATTCGCTGCGCCGCTACCTGCCGGGCGCGCGCATCTCGACGGTGCACGGCCAGCTGCGCCGAGCGGGCGGCAGATTCGTGTTCCCGATGTACCATCCTGCAGCGGCACTGCACCAGGCAGCGCTGCGCGAGACGCTGTTTGCCGATATCCGCAGGCTGCCGGCGGCCCTGCTGGCCGCCCGCGAGGCGCTGGAGGCCGAGCGAATGGCCGTGATCCAGGAGGCGGCCGCGGTCCGAAATGCGGTCGCGGTGCCCGTGGACGGTGGCCTCGACGACAGCCGTGACGACAGCCAGCAGCAGCTGACCCTCTTCGAAGGATCGAAATGACGGACACCCTGCGCATCATTCCGCTCGGCGGCGTCGGTGAGGTGGGTAAGAACATCACGCTCATCGAGGTGGCGGGCCGCATCCTGGTGGTCGACTGCGGCCTGGCGTTCCCGGAGCCGGAGATGCTGGGCATCGATTTCGTGATCCCGGACGTCACCTACCTCGAGGAGAACCGCGACCGGGTCGAGGCGATCATCCTGACCCACGGCCACGAGGATCACACCGGCGGCCTGCCGTACGTGCTGCCCAAGCTGCCGGGCGTGCCGGTTTACGCCAGCCGCCTGACCAGCGGCCTGGTGCGCGGCAAGCTGAAGGAGCATCGGCTCCTGGACACGACGCGGATGGAGCCGCTGGAGGCCCGCGTCGAAACGGCCATCGGCCCCTTCCAGGTGCTGCCATTCCAGGTCAACCATTCGATCCCGGACGGCATGGGCTTCGCCATCGGGACGCCGCTGGGGACCGTGGTGCACACCGGCGACTTCAAGTTCGACCACACGCCGCCGGACGGCAAGCGCGCCGACCTGGGGCTGATCGCCGAGATCGGCAACCGTGGCGTCGAGTTCCTGCTCTCGGACTCGACCCGTGCCGAGAAGGACGGCTACACGCTCTCCGAGGCGACGGTGGGGGAGTCGCTGCACCAACTGGTGGGCGAGGCCGGCGGCCGGGTGATCGTGGCGACCTTCGCCAGCAACATCGGCCGCGTGCAGCAGGTGCTCGATGCGGCCTACGCGCACGGCCGCCGGATGGTGGCCATCGGGCGCTCCATGGAGCAGAACATCGCCATCGCCGTCGAGCTGGGCTACCTGGACCCGCGCGGCGACACCCTTGCGCGCAAGGACCAGCTGCAGCGGCTGCGCAACGAGGAGCTGGTGATCATGACCACCGGCTCGCAGGGTGAGCCGATGTCCGGGCTGACCCGGATGAGCAACCGCGACCATCGCAACGTGACCATCGAGCCGGGCGACACGGTGATCGTCTCGGCATCGCCCATCCCGGGCAACGAGGAAGCCGTGGCGCGCACCATCGACAACCTCTTCAAGGAGGGCGCGATGGTCCACTACGAGCCGCTCAAGCACTGCCATGTATCGGGCCACGGCTCGCGCGAGGAGCTCAAGCTGATGCTGGGCCTGGTCAAGCCGCGCCACTTCATCCCGATCCATGGCGAGTACCGCATGCTGGTGCAGCATGGGCTGCTGGCCGAGGGCGCCGGAGTGCCGATCGACAGCATCTTCGTGCTCGAAAATGGGCAGGTGGTGGAGCATGACGGGACGCGGGCGCGTCTGGCGGGCAACGTGCCAGCCGGCGACGTGCTGGTGGACGGCATCGTCAACGTGGACGGCATCGACGGGGTCGTGCTGCGCGATCGCCGCATGCTCGCCTCCGACGGCGTTGTCCTGGTCGCCCTGACGGTCGAGGCCGCCAGCGGGCGGCCGGTATCCGGCCCGGACCTCATCGGGCGCGGCTTCCTGCCGGACCCGGACGACACCATCATGGCCGATGCCCGTCAGCACCTGGCCAACGCCCTCAACCAGCCGGCGGGCGACGACGACCACGTGGCCGAGTCTGGCTACCTCAAGGCCAAGATCCGTGACACGCTGGCGCCGTACTTCTTCGAGCGCACCAAGCGGCGGCCGATGATCCTGCCGATCGTGATGGAGGTCTAGCCCAGGTGGCCACCCGCCGCGGCACGCGCCGCCGCAGCACGAGCCGACGCCGGCGCTCGAGCGGACTGAGCGTCAGCAGCCGCTTCGTGCGTGAGCTGCTGGCCTTTGCGCTGGTGCTGCTGGCCATCGTCAGCGTCATCGCCCTGTTCGCGCCGACCTCGGGCCTGATCATCAGGCCCTGGCACGACGTGCTGCGCTACCTGCTGGGTTGGGGGATCGCCTTTGCGGCGCCGCTGCTGGTTGGCTTTGCGCTCATGCTGTGGATGAAGTCGATGCCGGCCGAGCGCTGGATGGCGGCCAGCGGCGCGGCGGTGGTCGCTATCTCGCTGCTCGGCGCGTTCCACCTGACCGCCGGCGGCGGAATCCGCAACGTGCGCGCCGGCGAGGGCGGCGGGATCATCGGCTACGGGGTGAGCACCATGCTCACCGCCGCGATCGGCACGGCTGGCGCCTGGGTGGTGCTGGGCCTGCTGTTCTTGGTGGGCATGCTGTTGTACTTCAACATGACCGTCGGCGACGTGGTGGCCGCCTGGCTGCAGCGGCGCGAGGAGCGCCAGGAGCTAGCGGCGGCCGAGGCACGCCTGGCCGCACGCGCACGGCCGCGGCAGGAGCCGATCCCGGTGGCGCCTTCTCCGGAGCCGGCCGGGCGCGGCATCCTGGATCGCGTGCGCAGCGCGCTGGGAGGCGGCGACGAGGACGAGCAGCCCCCGCTCATCGTGCGCCGCTCACGGCCGGAGAACGGCGGCCCATCGATCTCCGCGTCGACGGCGTCGGCCGTGGCCACCGCCTCGTCGCCAGCGCCCATCCCGGTGGTCGACGAGCGGCCGGAGCCGGCCGCCGTCAGCGTCGATGCCCTGGAGGACGAAGAGGCGGCGCACCTGGCCGAGGTGGGGGAGGGAGGCGAGATCGACGCCGCGCTGGAGTCGACCCAGCGCGCCTGGGACCTGCCCGCGCTCGAGCTCCTGGCCGACGCGCCGGCGAGCAGCGCCGCGCAGCTCGACCTGACGGCCAAGGGCCAGCGCATCCGAGAGACGCTGGCGCACTTCGGCATTGGCGTGAAGGTGGCGCGCATCCAGGAAGGTCCCGTCGTCACCCAGTACGCGCTGGACGTGGAGCCGGGCATCAAGCTGAGCCGCATCGAGGGTCTGGCCGACAACCTGGCGCTGGCCCTGGCCGCGCGCTCGATCCGCATCGAGGCGCCGATCCCCGGCGAGCCGTACGTCGGCATCGAGATTCCCAACAGCGCCTTCGACCTGGTCACCCTCAAAGAGGTTCTGGCCTCTCGGAACTTCGAGTCGTTGGGCAGCCAGAGCAAGCTCGCATTCGCGCTGGGCCAGGACGTGGCCGGCCAGCCGTTCAGCGCAGACCTGTCGAAGATGCCGCACGTCCTCATCGCCGGCGCCACGGGCTCGGGCAAGAGCGTGTGCGTCAATGCCATCATCTGCTCGCTGCTGATGCGCGCCACCCCCAACGAGGTGAAGCTCATCCTGATCGACCCCAAGCGGGTCGAGATGGCGCAGTACAAGGGCGTGCCGCACCTCCTCACCGAGGTCATCGTCGAGCCGGACAAGGCGGTGAACGCGCTGAAGTGGACGGTGGGCGCCATGGAGGCCCGCTACCAGGAGTTCGCGCAGCGCGGCGTGCGCAACATCGCCGCCTACAACGACGCGCTGCGGCCCGGTGAGAGCCGGATGCCCTACATCGTCATCGTCATCGACGAGCTGGCCGACCTGATGATGGTCAGCGCCTACGAGGTGGAGGCGACCATCACCCGCATCGCGCAGCTGGCGCGCGCCACCGGCATCCACCTGGTGGTCGCCACTCAGCGCCCATCGGTCCAGGTCATCACCGGCCTGATCAAGGCCAACATCCCGAGCCGCATCGCCTTCGCCATGACGTCGGGCATCGACAGCCGCACCATCCTGGACACGGCCGGCGCCGAGGACCTGCTGGGGCGCGGCGACATGCTGTACCAGCCCATCGACGCGCCGCGCGCGGTGCGCCTGCAGGGTGTGCTGGTCACCGACAGCGAGATCGAGGGCGTGGCGCGGCACTGGAAGGTCCAGGGCGGCCCGCAGTATCGCCCGGAGATCACCGCGCCCAAGCGCGACGGCAAGCCCGGTGGACGACCGGGCGAGGATGACGCCGACGACGATGCCGATCAGCTGTTGCAGCAGGCGGTCGACATCGTGCGGCGTTCCGATAAGGCATCGGCATCTCTGCTGCAGCGGCGGCTGCGCATCGGCTACGCGCGCGCGGCGCGCATCCTGGACCAGATGGAGGATCGCGGCATCGTCGGGCCGGCCGACGGCAGCCGGTTCCGCGAGGTGCTGGTCACCAGCGACGGGTGGGGCGGAGACATCGGCCCAGGCGAGGACGATGGGTGACCGACCAGGAGCTGCACAAGCTCGGTGAGGTGCTGCGCACCGCCCGAGAGGCCAAGGGCGTCGACCTGGCCCGGGTGGAGCGCGACACCAAGATCCGGGCGCGCTACCTGACCGCACTCGAGACCGGCGACTATGCCGAGCTGCCGGGATCGGTGTACACCAAGGGCTTTTTGCGCAACTACGGCTCGTACCTGAATTTGGACATCGACTACCTGGTCGACCTGTACCGCCTGGAGAGCGCGCAGCCGTCCTCCGAGCGGCTGAGCGTGCCGGTGCCGCCCCGCCCGCTGGCCACGCGCCGGCGTCGTTCCTTCGTGGTGACCCCCGGTGCCATCGCTGGGGCGCTGCTCACCATCGCGGTTGCCGCGTTCATCATCTACGTGGTCCAGGAGCTGGTAACGTTCGCGCGGACTCCAGACCTGCGGGTGACGTCGCCGGCCACCGACGTGCCGAGCTGGAGCGAGCTGGAGTACCGCATCGTGGGCGTGACCGAGCCGAATGCGCGGGTGACGGTCAAGGGCCTGCGTGAGAACCCGACGCTGACCGCCGACAGCAGCGGCAACTTCTCGATCGACGTGGCGCTTGTCCCGGGCTCGAATGTCATCACCCTGCAGGCCAACGATCCGCTGACCGGCCGCTACAGCCCGGAGGTCAGCCGCACGATCATCGTGGGTGGCAGCGGCCCTTCCGGCAGCCCGGGCATTGGCAGGCTCGCCGTCTCGGCGCCCGGGGAGGGCGCAACGGTCAACGCGGACGTCTCCCTGGAAGGCACCGCCCCGGCCGGCGCGCAGGTCACGGTGGCGGCCAGCCTGGTTGAGCCCGCGCCGGTGACGCTGCGCATCACCACGCTGGCCGGTGACGACGTCCGCGTGCCGCGCCAGGCGCCCGAGCCACCAGACCCGGTCACCCTGGCCGCGGACGCCAGCGACCAATTCGAGGGTTCGCTGCAGCTGGGTGCCGGAACCTGGCAGCTGGCCTTCAGCATCGATGGCGGGGAGGCGGTGACGCGCACCGTCACCGTGGAGCCGCCCGACGGGCTGGAGGGCGCGCTGCGCCTGCGCGGCGGCACCTCGTACCTCGAGATCGACGAGGACGGGCGCCCGAAGCGCAACGTGTCGGGTCGCAATGCGGATGCCGGGACGCGGATCCGCCTGTCGGCGCGCAACGAGCTGCGGATTCGCGTCGGCAACGCCGGTGCGGTGCGGCTCGTCATCAACGGCATCGACCTGGGGGCGATGGGCAACCCCGGTGCGGTGGAGGAGTGGCGCATCGAGCGCCGCTGACGGGCAGCAGGTCGGGCGGACTGGCGGCAAGATAGGACCACACGCACAGCGGAGCAGCGCAGATGGCCGATTCCTCCTTCGACGTGGTCAGTGACTTCGACCAGCAGGAGCTGGTCAACGCCCTGGACCAGGTACGGCGCGAGGTGGCCACGCGGTACGACTTCAAGGGCGCGAAGGTGTCACTCGAGCTCGGCAAGGCCGAGATCGTGCTCCAGGCCGATGACGAGTACCGCGCCACCGCCGTCAAGGACCTCATGCAGTCCAAGGCGGTGCGCCGTGGACTCTCCCTGAAGATCTTCGACTGGGGCCGCGTGGAGCCGGCCGGCGGCGGCACGGTGCGGCAGCACGTCGGCCTCAAGCGCGGGCTGACCAGCGACCAGTCGAAGGAGATCGCCAAGATGATCCGGGACCGCTTCCCGAAGGTGAAGCCGGTCATCCAGGGCGACGCGGTGCGGGTCAGCGGCAATAGCAAGGACGAGCTGCAGGCGGTGATCCAGCACCTGCGCAGCCTGGACTACGCCGTGGCATTGCAGTTCGAGAACTACCGATGAGCGGTGGCCCATCCGAGGCGCAGCTGGCCGACGCCGCACGTCGCCTGGGCCAGGCGCTGCGCGCCGCCGATTGGCGTCTGGCCACGGCCGAGTCGTCGACGGGTGGGCTCATCGGCCACTCGATCACGATGATCCCCGGCTCGTCGGACTACTACCCGGGCGGTGTGATCAGCTACTCGAACCTTGCCAAGGAGGTGGAGCTGGGCGTGCCGGCGGAGATGTTGGAGCTGCATGGCGCCGTCTCGGCGGAGGTTGCCGCCGCCATGGCAGAGGGCGTGCGGGCGCGCTTCGGCACCGAGCTGGGCATCTCCGTCACCGGCGTGGCCGGCCCGGAGGGCGGCAGCGAGAGGAAGCCGGTGGGCTCGCACTGGATCGGCGTGGCGCTGCGGGGCCACCCGGCGCGTGCCGAGCACCGGCTGTATGCCCACGATCGCGACGGCAACAAGGCCGCGGCCGCGCTCGACGCCCTTGAGCTGGGCCTGGCCGAGGTCCTCGCTGCGTCCCCGGCAGGCTGACGGGCCGCCCTCCGTGCGCGGCGAGCGAGCCCACGTCATCGGCATCGCCGGATCGGGAGCTGCCGGCGTCGCGCTGTTGATGCACCACGCCGGCATGGCGGTCGACGGCTGCGACGCCGACACGCCGTCGCCCTACACGCCGCCCCTCGAGGCTGCCGGCATCCGCATCCAGCTGGGGCACGATCCGGCCCATCTCGCGGGCGTTGAGCGGGTCGTCGTCACGCCCGCCCTGCGAGCCGTGCCCGACCTGCCGGAGCTGGTCGCTGCGCACGAGCAGGGGCTGCCGGTCGTGAGCTGGCAGCACGTCCTGGGGGAGCTGATGGCGGCCGAAGGCCGCATCGGCCTGGCGGTCACTGGCACGCACGGAAAGTCGACCACAACCGCCCTGCTGGGCCACCTGCTGATCGCGGCGGGCATGGACCCAACCGTCGAAGTCGGTGCGTTCATGGCGGAGTGGGGCGCCACCGTCCGACCCGGCGCCGGCGTGCCGTTCGTGGTCGAGGCCGATGAGTTCGGCGACAACTTCCTCAACTATCACCCGGCCGGTGCGATCGTGACGAACGTGGAAATGGACCACCCGGACTATTTCGCCGATCGCCAGGCCGTCCTCGCGTCCATGGAGCGCTTCGTTCGCGGCATGCGCCCTCATCCGTCGCTGGGTGGCAGCCTGCTGCTGACCACGGCAGCGGACCCCGGTGCACGTGACCTCCTGGCTCGCCTGGGCGAATGGGATGGCCGTGTGCTGACCTACGGTCCTGGCGGCGACGTGGTGGCCGGCGACGTGGCCTACAGCAGCGGGGGAACGCGCTTCCGCCTATTCGCACATCCGTTCGAAATGACGCTCGCAGGGGAGCACAATGTGCTGAACGCGACGGCGGCGCTGACGCTGGCGCGCGAGTTGGGAGCGTCACTCGAAAGGTTGGCGGAGGGCCTGAGGACGTTCGCGGGAGCCGGGCGGCGGCTGGAGCTGATCGCGGATACTGCCGGCGTGCTGGTCTACGACGACTACGGCCACCATCCGACCGAGATTCGCGCGACGCTGTCGGCGATGCGCCAGAAGGTGGGGGAGCGAAGGCTGTGGGCCGTCTTCGAGCCGCACATGTACTCGCGCACCGCGCTGCTGTTCGACGACTTCGCCGCCGCCTTCCGCGAGGCCGACGAGGTGGTGATCTGCGACATCTTTGCCTCGCGCGACACGGACGAGGCGCTGCGTTCGACCTCCGCGGCTGCCCTGGCCGATGCGGTTGAGCGCGTCTCCGCCGTACCGGCCATCGCGGTGGGGGATGCGGCGGCCACTGCCGCCTACGTGGCCGATCACCTGGCCGCCGGCGACGCGGTGCTGGTGATGGGCGCCGGCAAGTCGTATCGCATCGCCCAGCACCTGAAGGGGGCGCTGGAGGCTGGCGTGATATCGGCTCCGCGCTCGATGGCGCCGGATCTGTAGGCCGATGAATCCCACCCGCACCGTCGTGCTGACCATCATCCTGGCCGTTGCCGTGGCGTTGCTGGAGCAGGGGCTCGTGCGGCTGGTCGAGGCATCGGGGGCACGCGACCAGCCGGCAGTGGTGCTGGTGCTGCTGCTGTCCGCCTTCCTGGGACTGCTGACCGCTGTCCTGACGCGCTCGCTCACGCTGCCCGGCGCCATGGCACCGACCGCGCTGGTGCTGGGCTGGGTCGTGGTGCCGGTGGTGCTGGGCGCGGTGCCGAGCCAGGCCACTGCAGCCTTCGCCGGAGGGCCGGCGCTCAACGGCGCTGAGGCGTTCGCGCTGGCCGTGGCAGTGGTCGCGGCCGCCGTCACGCTTGGGGTGCAGCGCGACCGCTGACGCCTGACTGCTGAAGCGTGCCAACTCGAGCCGGCGACGCCGGCTCGGGCCGCCAACGCCTGCCGGATCGGGCGGCAAGGCGGCACCAGCGGCTCCCCCTCACGAGGTACGAAGAGCACGGTGTGTTGCATCACTCGACGCCACGCGCGTGCCGTACTGTGTAGCGGTTCGACAACCCGCCAGCCGACGAGGAAGCAACGCCAATGACCGTCACCCAGCGAGCCGCCGAGACCGGCTTCGACATGGCGCTCGTGCAGCGCGGCGCACGCCTGCGCCGCAGCCCCTACTACCAGGCCACCCAGCGCCTCGGGCCGCAGGGCTTCACGGTCTACAACCACATGCTGTTTCCCATCCGCTTCGAATCGTTCGAGGCCGAGTTCGAGGCGCTGCTCAATGACGTGACCGTCTGGGACGTGTCGGTGGAGCGCTGCCTGGAGATCTCCGGGCCGGACGGCGCGCGCTTCGCGCAGCTGCTCACCCCGCGGGACCTCTCGAAATGCGCCGTGGGCCAGGCGAAGTACGTGCTGATCTGCGACGGGGACGGCGGGATCATCAACGACCCGGTCATGACCCGCATGGACGAGAACACGTTCTGGTTCGCGCTGGCCTCGTCCGACGCGCTGCTCTTCGCCCGCGGCCTGCGCCACGCCTACCCGGACCTTGACGTCACCATCCGCGAGGCGGAGGTGGCGCCGATGCAGATCCAGGGCCCGAAGTCGCGTGACCTCATGCGCGACCTGGTGGGGGAGGGGATTCTCGATCTGAAGTACTACTGGTGGCGGCGCGCGGAGGTGCGCGGCATCCCGGTGGTCATCACTCGCACTGGCTGGACGTCCGAGGTCGGCTACGAGATCTACCTGCTCGACATGGCGCGCGGTGCCGATCTGTGGGACGCCGTCATGGAGGCGGGTCGCCCGTACAACGTGCGGCCCACCGGTCCCTCGGACATCCGCCGCATCGAGGGCGGCATCTTCAACTGGGGCGCGGACATGACCTACGAGAACAACCCGCTGGAAATGGGGCTCGAGCGCCTTGTGGCGTGGGGCCTGGACGACGCGGCCTGCCTCTCACTGCCGGCGCTGCGGCGCATCAAGGAGGCCGGCGTGTCACGGCGAATCGTGGGAGTCGAGCTCGACGGTGAGCCGTTCCCTGCCCTGAACTTCGAGAAGTGGCCGGCGTACCGCGCGTCCGGCGACGCAGAGCGCATCGGCAAGATGACCTCGGCCATCTACTCGCCGCGCCTGGCGCGCAACATCGGCTACTGCTGGGTGCCGGTCGAGCTTGCTGTCGAGGGCACGCAGCTCCACGTCGAGACCGAATGGGGTGGGCGCTCCGCCACGGTCGTGCCGATGCCGTTCGTCGACCCGGAGAAGCGCATTCCGGTCTCGTAACGTGGGCCGCCGCCGGCTCGAACCCGCCGTGCGCGAAACGCTGGGGCGCCTGCTGGGCGCGGCCAAGCTGGAGGTCCTGCCGCTGGGCAGCCTGGACGAGCAGCTCGATGCGCTGCCGGCGGGCGCCCTGCTGGCGGTAACGGCCTCACCTGGGAAAGGGCTCGAAGCCAGCATAGAGGTGGGGAAGCGACTTCGGGAGCGGGGCTTCCAGGTGGTGATCCACCTGGCGGCGCGCATGGTGCGCGACCGGCCGCATCGGCGGGCGCTGCTGGCACGCATGCGCGACGCGGGCCTGGACCGCGCCTTCGTAGTCGGCGGTGACGAGCGCGACGCGGGCGTCTACCCGGATGCGCTGGCCCTGCTGCGCGACATGGCCGAGGCCGGCCACCACCTGCGCGAGATCGGCATCGCCGCCTACCCGCAGGGGCATCCGAGCATCCCCGACGCATCCCTGGCGGCCGCGCTGGCCGCCAAGGCGCCATATGCCGACTACATGACCACGCAGCTGTGCTTCGACGCCGATGGGCTGACGGCCTGGCTGTGGCGGACGCGCGAGGCGGGCATCACGCTGCCCATCGACGTGGGCATCCCCGGCGACGTCGAGGCCACGCGTCTCCTGCGCATCAGCACGCGCATCGGCGTGGCCGATGCCGCCCGCTTCGTCGCCAAGCAGGGCAGCTTGGTCACCCGGCTGCTGAGGCCCGGGGGATATCGGCCCGATGGCCTGCTGACTGACCTGGCGCCCACCCTGGCGGACGCGGAAGCCGGCGTGCGCGGGCTCCACGTCTTCACCTTCAACCAGGTGCGGCAGACGGAGGCCTGGCGCCGCCGCCTGCTGGCGTCGCTGACGACCGACGGCGGATGACCGGTACCCACGCGCAGATCGACGTCGGGGAGCGCAGGCGTCGGCTGGCGGTGCGGCACTGCCTCGCGCCCTGGGCCCGGGCGGACGCGCCGAAGGATGCGGCCCAATCGGTGGTGTGCCTGCACGGGACCGACGCGTCGAGCGTTTATCTTTCGGCGTGGGCGCGGATGAAGGAGCCGTCGGTGCAGTCCATCGACGACGCGCTGTACGAGCGGCGGACGCTGGTTCGGCTGCTGGCCATGCGGCGGACCGTATTCGTGGTGCCGACCGAGGACGCGTCGATCGTCCAGGCAGCGGCGGCGGGCGGCGTTGCGCGAAACGAACGGCGGCGCACGAGGGCGCTCGTAGCGCAGCTCGGCGTGGCTGACGTCGACGCCTGGCTGGCGCACGCGGAGACGGCAGTCCTGGCCGCATTCGAGGAGCGTGGCGAGATGAGCGCGCGGGAGCTCACTGAGACCGTCCCGATGCTCGCTGCACGGGCGCTGCTCAACCCTGGACAGCGCCTGGAGGGCGAGGTCAGCATGGCCAGCCGGATGCTGCTCACCCTGGCAGTCGAGGGACGCCTGGTCCGCGCCCGGCCGCGCGGAACGTGGCTCAGCAGCCAGTATCGCTGGACGACCATGGCCCGCTGGCTCGGAGCGCCGCTGCCGGCCATTTCGGAGGCAGAGGCCCAGGCGGATCTCGTCGGCCGGTACATCGGGCGCTTCGGCCCCGTCACGGAGGCGGACGTGCGCTGGTGGACGGGCTGGTCCGCCCGCGACGGGCGCGCAGCCATCGCCAGGAGCGGCGCGATCCGCCTCATGACCGATGCTGGCCCGGCCTACGTGCTGCCGGATGATGCCAAACCATCGCCGCCCGTCGATCCCTGGGTGGCGCTGCTGCCGGCGCTGGATCCGACGACCATGGGCTGGAAGGTCCGCGACTGGTACCTCGGCCCGCACCGCGCGCAGCTGTTCGACACCGCCGGCAATGCGGGGCCGACGATCTGGTGCGACGGCCGCATTGTCGGCGGCTGGGCCGTCCTGCCCTCCGGCGAGGTCGTGACGCGGCTGCTGGAGGACATCGGCGCGGAGGCTTCGGATGCGGTTGCTGCGGACGCCGCGCGGCTTACCGAGTGGCTGCGCGCGACGCAGGTGGTGCCGCGCTTCGCCACGCCGCTCGCGCGTGAGCTGGTGGCCGGATCGAGCTAGGTTCGGGCGGCTCGGGCATATGGCCGGCAGGGCATTCGGCCCTTTCCGATTAGCGCCCTGGAGCGTGAACTGGAGTGCATGAGGCGCCGTTCGCGTCCCAGTGCATGCAAGGCGGGCGTCCTCGCCGTTGCCGCGGCGCTGGCGGCCTGTGGCGGTTCTGGCAGTCAATCCGCGACACCGACGGCCTCGACGAGCGAAGGACCGCGCCAGGTTGTGGTCGACACCGACATGGGCGCCGATGACATCCTTGCCCTCGCCGTGCTGCTTTCCAGTGGTGACGTTGACGTCCGGGCGGTCACGGTGGCTGGCACCGGTTTGGCCCATTGCAGCGGTGGCGTGCGCGTGCTGCATGGACTGCTGCACGAGCTTGGTGGGGGAGACATCCCCATCGGCTGTGGCCGCGAGCAGCCAGGGGCCGGTGCACGCGCCTTTCCTGAAGAATGGCGCGCGGCGGCAGACGGCGGATATGGCCTCGGCCTGCCGGACGCCTCGGTCGGTACGCCAGGCGGCGCGGTCAACGTGCTGGCCGATGCGCTAGTGACGGCCCAATCGCCGGTCACCATCGTCGAGTTGGGACCATGGACCAACCTGCAGGACCTGTTCGCGACGCGGACGGACGTCGTTGGTCGAGTGGCGGCCATCCACGCCATGGGAGGCACCCTGGACGCACCCGGGAACGTGATGCTGGACGGGAGCACGCCGGTCGAGCCATCGCTGGAATGGAACTTCGCCGCCGATCCAGCCGCAGTGGCGCAGGTACTGCCGCTGGGCGTGCCGGTGCGCCTGGTGACCCTGGACGCGACCGACCAGGTGCCGCTCAGCGGTGAGATCTACCAGGAACTGGACGCGAGCAATGGTTCGGCGGCTGCGAACCTGGCGTATGAGCTGCTGACTTTGAATCCGTACCTATGGCAGGGCGGCACGTTCCTGTGGGACGAGCTCGCGGCGCTGGCGCTGCTCGATCCTGACCTGGTGACCTGGGAGGACGTTGCGCTGTCGATCGTGCAGGAGGGCGCGGGTGCGGGCCACCTTGCGCGCGTGAGCGCCGGTCCCACGGCCCGGGTGAGCACGGGCACGGAGCCGGCACTGGCCGTGGGGGCGTTCCTCGAAGCGCTGACAGCGGGCGATCCCAGGGGTGAGCCGTTTGCGCTTGACGGAGAGGTTCGCGCCTCCTGGGACGGCACCCGCTGCTTGGCAGAGGCAGCTAACCACGGCGGCGCCGGCGTGTATCGGCTCCGCTTCGACAACCAGGCTGTTGCATTCACCGGTTTCGCGATGATCGCCGTCGATGCGCCACACACCTGGCAGCAGGTGCGCCGTGTGGCTGCAACGCTCGACATAACAGCCGGTGAGCCGCCGCCGCACTGGATCAGCATTATCGGCCAGGCGCAGGCCGACGCCGGTCAGACTGCGATTGGCGTGGTGCGCCTTGGCTCACCACTGGTGGGACCGGTATGTGCCGCTGCTGACAAGGTCGGCGCAGGGCCGGTCTACCATGTCGGGGATCCGCTTTCGCCGTCCTGAGCCGCCACGTCACATAACATATCTTTGGGGAAGTGCATAGGCGGGCCGTGCCGGGACTTCTGGTGGGCGCCAACGGGACCCTTGGATCATCGCTGGTCGCCGCGCCATTCCCTACGCTCGCATCATGAAGAAGACGCATCCCGCGTTCTGGGGCGCAGGCTGGGCCGGCGCGTTCACCGGGTCCTTGCTGGTCATCGTCGGCATGACCTATCCAGCCGATGTTGCCCGGATGGCAGGCGGCTACGGCCTGATGATGATCGGCTGCGCCGTGTATCTGCTCGCGGGCCTGAAGCTGCGCGAGCGGATCGTGCGCCGCACTCGACCGGCTGCCGCTCCCGCACCGCACATCGCAACCGCGGACAGCCACTCCTGAATCAGCCCGGCGGCACGTTTCCGCCGGTCAGGACGAAGGCCACAGCGCCGGCACTCGCCGGAGCTGTGCGCATCGCCGCCCAGGCAGCTGCACCCGAGGCTTCGATCGCCAGCGGCAGCGCCGCGCTGAGCTCGTTCTGCGCTGCGATGATCGCTTCCTCGGATACGAGCACCATGTCGTCCACGCTGCCGCGCATCACCGTCAGGGCTTCCGCCACCGGGACGCGCACCGCGATGCCGTCAGCCACGGTATCGGCTGTCTCCGTCGCCACGGTGCGCTGCTGCTGCCACGAGAGCGTCATCGCAGGTGCGCGCTCCGCCTGAACGCCGATGACGCGCGTGGCCGGTGAGGCGGCCTTCAGCCAGGTCCCGACCCCGCCGATCAGCGCCCCGTTGCCAACCGGCACGTAGAGCGCCTGCAGCGCGGGCAGATCGCTGCGCGAGACCGCATCGGTCAGCTCGACGGCCATCGTACCGGCACCAATGGTGATCCACGGATCTTGGCCGTCCACCAGCAGCTGCCAGCCCTGGCGGTCGGCGTTCTCGGCGGCTGCAGCTCGCGCGGCGTCGAAGTCTTCGCCGACCAGCTGCACGTCGGCGCCCAGGCGGCGCATGGCCTCGACCTTCGCCGGATTGGCGGAACGCGCGGCAACGACGCTGACCGGCACGTTCATGGCCCGCGCGGCATAGGCCACGCCCTGTCCGAAGTTGCCGGCGGACGCCACCACCAGGCCGCGCGACTCCCCCACCACCCCGGCGGCGACGAGATGACGGACCGACAGCCAGGTCCCGCGGCCCTTGAAGCAGCCGACCGGGTTGACGGTCTCGACCTTCACGACCACCGGACGGCCGAGCCACGCGCTGAGCGGCTCGGACACGAACTGCGGGCTGTCGCGAAAGGCGGGCGGGATGTCCCCGACCGCCGCACGGATGGCGTCGGCCGTGACCGCGATCGGATCGCTCAGCGCCGGCTGCTCCGGCGCCCGTTGAGGGCGGCCGCGTTGCGCACCTCGGCGGCGATGGACGGTGGCAGGTGGCCTGACAGCCGGATGCCGGCGTCGGTGTAGGCCTCGTCGACCTCGCCGGAGGCGCGGGCGCGGGCCACCAGCTCGCCCCGGGCGTATGGCACCACGTTGTCGACCTGCTCCATCTGGGCGCGCAGCGCATCGGCGATCTGCTGGCGCAGGCCGTCCAGGCCCTCACCGCTGGCTGCCGAGACGAAGGCGGAGTCCGGGCTGGCGGGCATCGGCTCCGTGCGCAGGTCAGCGTCAAGCAGGTCGATCTTGTTGAAGACGGTGATCCGTGGCTTGTCGCCGGCGCCCAGCTCGTCGAGCACTGCCTGCACCGCCTGCTGCTGGCCGATGAAGTTCGGATCGGCCGCATCCACCACCTCCAGAAGCAGATCGGCGCGGATCACCTCCTCCAGCGTGGCGCGGAATGCCTCGACCAGGTCGTGCGGCAGCTTGTTGATGAATCCCACGGTGTCGCTGATGACCACCCGCTGCCCGCCCGGCAGAATCATCGCCCGGCTGGTGGGATCCAGGGTGGCGAACAGCATGTCGGCGGCAAACACGTCCGCTCCGGCCAGCGCGTTGAGCAGCGTGCTCTTGCCGGCGTTGGTGTAGCCCACCAGCGCCACGCTGGCGACTTCGGCACGGTCACGCTGGCGACCGGCGGTCGCCCGATGGCGCTTCACGTCCGCCAGCTCGCGGCGCACCTTCTGGATCTTCTCGCGAATCAGCCGGCGGTCGGTCTCCAGCTGGCTCTCGCCGGGTCCGCGGGTGCCGATGCCGCCGGCGGTGCGTGACAGGTGCGTCCACAGGCGCGTCAGCCGCGGCAGGTGGTACTCGAGCGCGGCCAGCTCCACCTGCAGCCGGCCCTCGCGGGTGCGGGCGTGGCGGGCGAAGATGTCGATGATCAGCGCCGAGCGGTCGAGCACCTTGCAGTCGAGGAGCTTCTCCAGGCTGCGCTGCTGATTCGGGGCCAGCTCGTCATCGACGATCAGCAGGTTGAAGCCGCTGGCGTTCTTCTCGTCGACCAGCTCGGCCGCGCGGCCCTTGCCGAAGTACCACACCGGGTCCGGCATGGCGCGCCGCTGGAAGGCGCTGCCGACCACGGTGGCACCGGCCGTCTCCGCCAGCGCGCCGAGCTCGGCGAGGCTGCGGGAGATCGGCCAGCGGCCATTGGAAGGGTCTTCCATGCCGATCAGGAAAGCGCGCTCGGTGGGCGCCGTGAGATCGACCATGCGGCTGCGATCGGACATCTGTTCGCTCCCATCCTAGCCGATCCCCCGCTTCGCGCCGACGCGCGAGAACCTCGGACGACGCTGCAATTCGGTGCCGTGCAGTCCGGTTCGGTACTTTCCGGCTAGTTGAGGTCCCCCCGCACCTGTGCGACCGTGCGCCAACAACACCGGGGGCCTCGGGAGAACGGAGTGAACGAGGCGACGACTGCCAACGGAGCGGCTGAGCGCAGCGCCCGCGAATCGCGGGCGGGTCTCGCCCTGCGCCTGGCGGTGGCGCTGGGGGCCAGTTCGCTGGCGGCGATCGTGGCCGACCAGCTCCTGGCGGGCGTCGTGCGCGAGGCTCCGTTGCGCGGCCTGCTCAGCGCGTTGCTGGCGGTCAGCCTGGTCGGTTTCGCGCTGTACCACCTGGTCGTCTCTCCGCTGGCGCGCTCGCGCGAGGACCTCTCGGTCCGCTACCAGGCGGCGCTGGCCGACGCGCTGCAGGACCCGCTGACCGGCCTGGGCAACCACCGCGCCTTCCAGGAGGAGCTGGATCGCCAGGTCGAGGGGTCGCTCCGCTATGGCGTGCCGCTGTCGCTGGTGATCATCGATCTCGACGAGTTCAAGGCCATCAATGACGGACAGGGCCACGCCGCCGGCGATCGCGCCCTGGCGCACTTCGGGCGGGTGGTCGCCGGCGGGCTGCGTCGCGCCGACCGTCCGTTCCGCATCGGCGGCGACGAGTTCGCCGTCCTGCTGCCGCACACCGATGCCGAGGGCGCGCGCATCGTGGCGCGCCGGCTGCTGGCCATGGCGCTGCAGCCGCCGCTGCGCGCGGAGGACGCCCCGGCCAGCATCTCTTTCTCGGCGGGCATCTCGGCGCTGCCGGAGCTCGCCAGCAGCCGTGCGCAGCTCTACTCCCAGGCGGATACCGCCCTGTACGCCGCCAAGCGCGCGGGTCGCACCGATGTGCAGGTCTTCGATCCGGCCGAGCAGCCGGTCGATGATCCAGGGGGCGCCGGCGTGGCGGTGGCCGAGGTCATCGCTCGCAGCCTGCTGCGTCCGGTCTTCCAGCCGATCGTCGAACTCAAGAGCCGCCTGACCCTGGGCTACGAGGGGCTCATCCGTCCGGTGCCTCCGGCCCGCTTCGACAACCCCGGCACGCTGTTCGCGGCCGCTGCCGCCAGCGGCCACCTGGTCGAGCTGGACCTCAACTGCGTGGAATCCATCGTGGCCGGCGCCGGATCCCTGCCGGCAGGCGTTTTCCTGACGGTCAACCTTTCGCCGGCCACGGTCGAGGCGCCGGAGTTCAGCACCGCCGCCCTGCTGAGCATCCTGGCGCGCCACGGCTTCCCGCCGGAGCGGCTGGTCATCGAACTCACCGAGCAGCAACCGATCACCGACCTCGAGCGGGTGCGGCTGAAGCTGGACACCTGTCGTGGTGCTGGCATCCGCCTGGCGGCCGATGACGTGGGCGCCGGCAACGCCGGGCTGCGGCTCCTGTCGGAGATGGCCTTCGACCTCATCAAGGTCGACCTGGGGCTGGTGCAGCGCAGCGCGTCGAGCGCCTCGTCCAGCGCGGTGATCGAGTCGGTGGTGGCCCTGGCCGGGCGCACCGGCGCGATGGTGGTCGCCGAGGGTGTCGAGTTCCCCCAGCAGCTGGAGCAGCTGGATCGGCTGGGCGTCTCGGTGGGGCAGGGCTTCCTGCTCGGCCGTCCCGGCTCGCTGCCGGGCGCCGACCTGGAGGCGCCGGCGCCGGCCGTCGTCGCCTCGGCCTCGGTCAGCGTCGAGACCCCCTCGCCGGCTGCCAGCTCGATGTCGGCCTGGCGCCAGTCGATCGGCCTGCCTGTCAGCTGAGAGAGCGGTCCGCTGAGGCGGCCCCGCTCCCCTACCCCGTCATCCGCTGCAGCAGGTCCACCGCCCGCGTCGCCAGC
Source organism: Candidatus Limnocylindria bacterium (assembly GCA_036556695.1). Taxonomy (GTDB): domain Bacteria; phylum Chloroflexota; class Limnocylindria; order QHBO01; family QHBO01; genus DASSCW01. The sequence continues at coordinate 71,013 of DATBIY010000013.1, read as the reverse complement.
TCGGTTACCGGTTCTGAACGGGCTGGCAGCCAACTGATCCGCCGGTCGCGCCGGAACCAGGTCAGCTGCCGCTTGGCGTACTGCCGTGAGCGGCGTGCCGTCTCGGCGACGGCGCGCTCGATCGGCCACTCCCCCGCCAGGACGCGGAATGCCTCGCGGTATCCGTGCCCGCTCAGCGGCGGCAGTTCCGGACCGTAGCCGGCGTCGCGCAGCCACGCGACTTCCTCGAGCAGGCCGCCGGCGAACATTCGCTCGGCGCGGCGCGAGATGCGGTCTCCCAGCACGGCACGCGGCCGCTCCACGCCGATGAGCGCCAGGCGGCCGGGCCACGGCGCGGCCACGGGTGGCTCGAGCGCGCCGCCGGCCAGCAGCACCCGCTCCAGCGCACGCAGCACGCGGCGCGGGTTGCGCAGGTCGGTGCGCGCCGCTGTGGCGGCATCCAGCTCCCGCAGGCGAGCGGCCAGCGGCTCCAGGCCAACCTGCTCCACCTCGGCGGTCAGCTCGTGCCGCAGCTCACGCGAGGGCGGCTGCGCGGCCAGCTGGTAGCCGTCCACCAGGGCGCTGACGTAGAGACCAGTACCGCCGACCAGCAGCGGCAGGCGGCCGCGGGCCCAGATCGCCGGCACCAGCTCGCGTGCCGCAGCCAGCCAATCGGCCACCGAGAAGGCCTCGTCCGGATCGGCCAGGTCCAGCAGGTGATGCGGGACGCTGCGCTGCTCGGCGGTGGTGGGCTTGGCAGTGCCGATGTCCATGCCGCGGTACACCTGCCGTGAGTCGGCGGCCAGGATTTCCACCGGCAGGCGCCGCGCTATGGCCATCGCCAGCTCGGACTTGCCCGATGCGGTCGCGCCGACCACGGCCGCGATCGGCGGAGGCGACTCACGTCGACGACCCTGCGCGGTCATCGGCTCTGCCTGTCAGACCTCGATCAGGCGCTGCACCTGCTCGATGCCGGTGGCGCGTCCGCTGGCGCGCTCGATGTCGATGACCACGGCGTTGAGGTTGACCGGCCCCTCGGCCACCTGGAAGCGCGTGGGCAGGTGGCGCAGGAAGCGCGGCAGCACGGTGTCCAGGCTGAAGCCGATGATCGAGTCGCGCGGGCCGGTCATGCCGATGTCGCTGATGTAGGCCGTGCCGCCGGGCAGCACCCGCGCATCGGCGGTCGGCACGTGGGTGTGCGTGCCCACCACCGCGCTCACGCGTCCGTCCAGGAACCAACCCATGGCGTTCTTCTCGGAGGTGATCTCGCAGTGGAAGTCCAGGATGCGCATCGGCGGCAGCGGCTCGGCGGCGCCATCGAGCAGCGCGTCCATGGCCGTGAACGGCGAATCGAGCTGGTTCATGAACACCCGCCCCATGGCGTTGATGACGGCCACCTGGTCGCCATCGGCCAGGTGGTGCACCAGCCAGCCGCGACCGGGAGCATCGTCGGGGTAGTTCATCGGGCGCAGCACCGGGCGGTCCGAGTCGAGGTAGTCGTAGATCTCGCGCTTGTCCCAGATGTGGTTGCCGCTGGTGATGATGTCCACCCCGTTGGCCAGCAGCTCCTCCGCCAGGCTGGGCGTCAGTCCCGCGCCGGCCGCCAGGTTCTCGCCGTTGGCGATCACCAGGTCCAGGTCGAGCTCGGTGCGCAGGCTCGGCAGCTCGTGCACCACCGCCTGGCGCCCGGGCTTGCCGATGATGTCGCCGATGACCATGCACCGCGCAACGGCGGCGCGATCGGTCACCGGGCGTAGTCCACGGCCCGCGTCTCGCGGATGACCGTCACCTTGATCTGGCCGGGGTACTGCAGCTGCTCCTCGATCTTCTTGACCACGTCACGCGCCAGGCGCGAGCTGGCCAGGTCGTCCATCTCCTCGGGACGCACCAGGATGCGGATCTCGCGCCCTGCCTGGATGGCGTAGCAGCGCTCGACGCCCGGGAAGGCGAGCGCGATCTGCTGCAGGTCGTCCAGGCGCTTGACGTAGTTGTCCAGGCTCTCTCCGCGGGCACCGGGGCGCGAGGCGCTGATGGCGTCGGCGATTTGCACCACGGTCGCCTCGATTGACTGCTGCTCCACCTCCTGGTGGTGGGCGGCGATGGCGTTGCAGACCACCTCGTTGACCCCGTAGCGGCCGGCGATGTCGCCGCCGATCAGCGCGTGCGGACCCTCGACCTCGTGGTCGACCGCCTTGCCGATGTCGTGCAGCAGGCCGCCCTTCTTGGACTCGGCCACGTTGGCGCCGATCTCGGCTGCCAGCAGGCCGGCCAGCCTCGCGGTCTCGATGACGTGGTTCAGCACGTTCTGGCCGTAGCTGGTGCGGTACTTCAGCCTGCCGAGGAGCTTGATGAGCTCCGGGTGCAGCCCCGGCACCCCGGCCTCGTACGCCGCCTGCTCGCCGGACTGGCGCATCACCACCTCGATCTCGGCGCGGCACTTGGCCACCGTCTCCTCGATGCGGCCGGGATGGATGCGTCCGTCGCTGATCAGCTTGGCGAGTGCCATGCGCGCCACCTCGCGGCGCACCGGATCGAATCCGGAGAGCACCACCGCCTCGGGCGTGTCGTCGATGATCAGGTCGACGCCGGTGGCCTGCTCCAGCGCGCGGATGTTGCGGCCCTCGCGGCCGATGATGCGGCCCTTCATCTCCTCCGACGGCAGCGGCACCACGGTGACCGTGGCCTCGGAGGTGTGGTCGGCGGCGATGCGCTGCATCACGGTGGTGAGGATCCGCCGGGCGCGCTCGTCGCCCTCGTCTGCGGCGCGGCGCTCGATCTCGCGCACCTTGTGCTGGGCTTCGGCCTGTGCCTCGTCGACGATCATCTGAATCATCGACTGCCGTGCCTCGGCGGCCGTCAGCCCGCTGATCCGCTCCAGGGCGGTCAGCTGCTGCTGCTGCAGCTCGGCGAGCCGAGCGCGCTCGCCCTCCACCTCGGCGACGCGGGCCTCGAACGCCTGCTCGCGCCGCTCCAGCGTTTCGACCTTGCGGTCAAGGCTCTCGGAGCGATCGAGCAGGAGGCGCTCCTGGCGCTGCAGATCGGCGCGCTTCTCGCGTGCCTCTTCCTCGGCGGCGCGCTGGGCCTGCAGCACCTCGTCCTTGCCCTCGAGGACGATCTCCTTCTGCTTGGCGCGCGCCTCGGCGATCACCCGCTCCGCGTAGTGCTCGGCATGACGCACGGCGGAGGCAGCCACGAAGCGGCGGGCGACATAGCCCAGCACCAGCCCAATCGCGAGCGCCACGATCGCCGCGACGAGGGTCTCGGTATTGACTGGCATCGGCTCCTCCAACACGCGGAGCCCGGTAGTGGGCAGGTTTCGCGTCCGCCAAACGCGGACGCCGGTCAAGGTTTCGCATTCACAGCGCCGGCGTTTGACAGTGGCGCCGCCGGCGACCGATCTCGGGAGTGTAGCGTAAGCCGCGTTCGGGCTCGCTGCGCGGGTCAGGCCCGGCGGGTCCGGCTCGGCAGGTCAGGCAAGGCGACCCATCAGGCGGATCATGTCCAGGTCGAGGGGAATGAAGTCCTGCAGCATCACGCGCTCGACGCCGGCGGCGGCGAACTCATGCAGCCGCTCCCCCGCCTCGTCGAGCGTGCCGATCACCCAGCGCGTGCGGCGCTGCGCCAGCCACGCCTCGGCGTCGGACGAGCCAGCCGCGGTGACGTCCAGAAGCTGTCGGATGCGGTCGCGCAGCTCCTCCTGCGTCTCGGCGATGAGCACGCCGGTCATGGCCGAGTGGCAGACACTGCCCGGATCGCGGCCGGCGTCCCGGCAGGCGTCGTCGATGCGCCGGTACGCCGCGCGGGCGCCCTGCGGCGAGGCGGACGTCAGGTTGAACTCATCGGCGAAGCGCGCCACCAGCCGGGCCTGGCGCGGGCCGCCGCGACCGCCGAGGATGATGTTCGGATGGCTGCCATCGGTTCGCCAGGCCGAGGGACGCGCATGGAAGTGGCTGCCGTCCACGCGCCAGTGCCGGCCGCTGAAGGTCCATCCATCGGGCTGGGTCCACAACCCGTGCAGGATCTCGACCGACTCCTCGAGCATGGCATAGCGCTCGCCGAGCTCGGGGAACGGGATGCCCAGCTGTGCGTGCTCGGCGTCGTGCCAGCCGGCGCCCAGCCCGACCTCGACGCGGCCACCGCTCATCTCGTCGACGGTGGTGACTAGCTTGGCGAAGGGTCCGGGCAGCCGGAACGTGACCGGCGACACCAGGGTGCCGATGTGAATGCGCGTCGTGTCGCGCGCCAGGCCGGCCAGGGTGGCCCACGCGTCGGTAGTCGGTTCGCCGTCGGGGCCAGGGAAGCTGGCGTAGTGATCGGAGCGGAAGTACGCCTCGAGCCCTGCGTGCTCGGCGGTTCGTGCGCATGCCAGGACCTCGTCGTAGGAGAGCCCCTGCTGGGGCTCGGTCATCAGCGCGAGGCGCATGACGCTCAGTTGCCGGCGGCGCTGCGCGTGCGGCGCGACGAGCCGCGAGCGGCGCGGTAACGCTCCAGGTAGCTGTCCACGTCCGTGCGGGCGATGGTCTCGCCGATGAGATCCAGGGGGAGGTCCTCGAGGCGCCGGAAGATCACGCAGCTCTTGCCCATATCGAGCTTCTTGCCACTGGCCTTGTAGCGCGCGCGGAACCAGGCCCTGGCTTCCGGATCGCCGTACACGTTGTTCAAATACAGGGCCATGTAGTTCTTCTGGCTGGCCAGCGCGGCGAGACCCAGCGGCTGCCGGTTGTAGGTGTCGGGGAAGCGTTCCAGCGGAACGTAGTAGCCGATCATGCCGAACGCCATGCCCTCCTCGTAGCCCAAGGGCAGGTTGCGGAGAATTACCTCGCGCACCGCGCTGATGGCCTCGCGGCGATCGGGTGGCAGCTCGGCCAGGTACTCATCGGGTGTGGAAGCGTTGCTGCGTGCCATGGAGCGAACCTTAGCGGAGCGGCCTAGGGCTCGCCCGAGGCGTCGTCATCCGGCAGGCTGGCGGCATCCGCCTGGCGTTCGGCAGCCTCTCGCAAGGTGGACCGCACCGTCTCGGGATCGAAGCCACGGCGCACCAGGAACATGCCCAGCCGCTGCAGCGCGCGGCTATCGTCCGTCAGGGGCCGGCCGCGCAGGTGACGATCGAGTGCGATTCGCGCCCGATCCGCCTCCGTCTGGGGAAGGTGCTCTTCCGGGAACGCCGGCTCGGCGATCTCCTCGCCGCGTAGCTCCTCGATGACCTCGCGCGGCACGCCCCGCTGGCGCAGCTCGGCCTCGACCATGCGGCGGCCGCGGGGCGAGTGGCGGTCGCGCTGTTCCGCCCACCAGCGGGCAAACGCCACGTCATCGGCAAGGCCAAGGCTGGTCAGGCGCTCGAGCGTGGCGGCGACGAGGGCCTCGTCTGCCCCGGCGCGCTGGAGGCGTCTGGACAGCTCCCAGCGCGTTCGCGGCCGGGTGGCCAGGTAGCGGGCGGCGACGTCCAGGGCGGCTTCGGCGTCGAGCGGCGCTCGCTCGGCGCGTGGCTGCCTACTCCGCTTCGCTGATGCCCTCCACGCCGACGTCGATTGACGCCACCTTGGCGCGGATGTCGTCCTCGATCTTGCCGGCGATCTCCGGGTTGGCCTTGAGGAAGTCCCGCGCGTTCTCACGGCCCTGGCCGAGGCGCGTGTCGCCGTAGTTGAACCAGGCGCCGGTCTTTGTGAGCACGCCGGCCGCGATGCCCACGTCCAGCAGCCCGCCCTCGCGGCTGATGCCCTCGTTGTACATGATGTCGAACTCTGCCAGCCTGAAGGGCGAGGCGACCTTGTTCTTCACCACCTTGACGCGCGTCCGCGAGCCGACCGCGTCGGTCCCGGTCTTCAGCGTCTCGATGCGACGGATGTCCAGGCGCACGCTGGAGTAGAACTTCAGCGCTCGGCCGCCGGGAGTGGTCTCCGGGTTGCCGAACATGACGCCGATCTTCTCGCGCAGCTGGTTCGTGAAGACGAGGGCGGTCTTGCTGCGGTTGATTGCGCCGGTGAGCTTGCGAAGCGCCTGGCTCATCAGACGGGCCTGCAGGCCGACGAAGCTGTCGCCCATCTCGCCCTCGATCTCGGCGCGCGGCACAAGCGCCGCCACCGAGTCGATGACCACCACGTCCACGCCGTTGCTGCGGATCAGGGTCTCGGCGATCTCCAGCGCCTGCTCGCCGGTGTCCGGCTGGCTGACCAGCAGCTCGTCGACGTTGACGCCCACGTTGCGCGCATAGCTGGGATCGAGCGCGTGCTCGGCATCGATGAAGGCGGCCACGCCGCCCGCGCGCTGCGCGTTCGCGACCACGTGGTAGCAGAGCGTCGTCTTGCCACTGGACTCCGGGCCGAAGATCTCGGTGATGCGGCCGCGCGGCACGCCACCGACGCCGAGGGCGAGGTCCAGGGCCACCGAGCCGGTGGGGATGACCTCCACCTGCTGGGCGCCGCGGTCGCCGAGGCGCATGATGGCGCCGCGACCGAACTGCTTCTCGATCTGCAGGATCGCAGCATCGACGGCGCGGCTGCGCTCGCCATTCTTCTCCGGAGTGGTCTGGGCCTGGGCTGGGGCCACCGGGGCGTCCATGGTCTGCTCGGCTCCTTGTGCTTGGTGCCCGGCGGCGGTGCGGGTCACTCCTCGTCGCCGGGTTCGGTGCGCGGCTTGCGCCTTGGCTTGATCACCTCGACCGATGCCGGCGGCTCGAAGGCCGAAACAGGCGGAACCTTGGGCGCCTTGGCCTTCGGCTTTCGCTTCTCCTGGTGGCGTGGACGGTCTCTGCCCTTCGCCATCTCGAGCTGACCTCCAATCCGGCCGGTCGTGGGTGGTCTCCGCAAGCCTGCCGAACTGGGCCTTATCGGCTCATTAGCTGTGGCTTATCGGACCGGCGACCGGCGTTGAGAACTGTGCCGCGACGACCTCCCGCAGCGACGCAAACGACCCGTCGGCAAGGGCGCCGCGGATGCGCGCCATCAGGTCCAGAGTATAGGTGACGTTGTGCAGTGAGGAGAGCCGATACGCCAGCAGCTCCTCCGCCCGAAACAGGTGAGCCAGGTAGGCGCGCGAATGGTTCTGGCAGGTCTCGCAGTGGCACCGGGCGTCGAGCGGCGCAGGGTCGTCCAGAAAGCGCGCGTTGCGCAGGTTGAGGCGCCCCTCATCGGTCCAGACCTGGCCGTTGCGGGCCACGCGGGTGGGCAGGACGCAGTCGAACAGGTCGATTCCGCGCTCCACCGCCGTGAAGAAGTCAAGCGGCGAGCCGACGCCCATCAGGTAACGCGGCCGCGGATCATCGCCCAGCGCCTCCGCGACGACGTCCAGGGTGGCCGCCATCTCGGCCTTCGACTCCCCCACCGACAGGCCCCCGACCGCGATGCCGTCGAAGCCGAGGCCAACGATGCGGGTCGTGCTCTCGCGGCGCAGCTCGGGGTCGATCCCGCCCTGGATGATGCCGAACAGCGCCTGACTCCCAGCCTGGCCGCTGCCACGGTGAGCGGCCAGCGAGCGCTCGGCCCACAGGTGGGTGCGCTCCATCGCCTCGCGGACCTTCTCGGCGGGCAGGGTGGGATCCACGAGCTGGTCGAACGCCATGGCCACGTCGCTGCCCAGCGCGGCCTGAATCTCCATCGAGCGCTCCGGTGTCAAGCGCTGCGGTGAGCCGTCCAGGTGACTGGCGAAGGTCACGCCGTCATCGTCGACACGGGTCATGTGGGCCAGGCTGAAGACCTGGAAGCCGCCGGAATCGGTCAGGATCGGTCCATCCCAGGCCATGAAGCGGTGCAGCCCGCCCAGCCGCGCGATGCGCTCGTGCCCGGGCCGCAGGGAGAGATGGTAGGTGTTGCCCAGGATCATCTGCGTGCCCGCCGCGCGCAGGTCGCCGGGGGTCAGCGACTTGACCGTGGCCTGGGTGCCGACCGGCATGAACTGCGGCGTGTCGACCGGTCCGTGCGGGGTCTCCAGCCGCCCCAGCCGCGCGGAGCCGATCCGCGTGGCGCGCGCGGTGAACGAGATTGCGCCCAATTTCTAGCGCCCTCTGGCCGTCGGCATCGCGAGAGGATAGGCTACGCAGTGCTGCACGGAGGAGGACCGGCATTGCGACTGGCGGACTGGCCGCGAAACCCCTATCTCAATGACGAGGTCCGCGAGTGGGTGCGTCTGCACCTCGAGACGCTGGGTGCAGACGACTTCGCGGTCTACGCCATGGCGGCCAGTGGCCAGGACGACGAGCGCCGCATCCTGGTGGCCAGCGAGGTCGGGCTGCTCGACTCCTGGTACGCCCCGCACGGCTCCACGGCCCGCTTCTCGCTGAGCGTGCGGCTCTACCCCTGGACCTCGGTTCGCGGCGTGGATCTGCGCGGCGAGACCTTCCGCCTGTGGGCGCATGAGCACCAGAGCCGATGGCGCCTCCGCCTCGCTCGTCCCGCACTGGATACCATGGCCGATACCCCCGAACTGGGCCGTGCGCTGGCCGAGTTCGCCGCCGCCTGCTCGGTGATGGCCGAGCCCTCCGCGGCCGCCCAGGCGCAGCACCAGTCCGACGACCCGGTTCCGGCGTTCCTGGGACGCTCCTCCGCGGCGGCCGAGGCAGCCCGTGCCAACCGCCCGGTGGCGCGACCGCCGCAGCCTGCGCCGCCGGCTCAGCCCACGGCACCGGCCACCTCCGGCACCAACAGCGATGCGCCTCCCGTCGAGCCACGCCAGCCGGCGCCGGTCGGCCGCCGACCCGAGGAGACGCTCGCCGCGGTGGAACGGCGGCTTGGCCTCCGCGAGCCGGAAGCCTGAGCCCATCCGCCTGAGCCGGCTCAGACGATCAGCATCGCGTCGCCGAAGCTGAAGAACCGATAGCCCTCGTCCAACGCCGTGCGGTACGCGGCCAGCAGCGTGTCGCGCGCCGCGTACGCGTCCGCGCCGCGCATGCCGTGCTGCACCCAGGCGGTGACCAGCAGCAGCAATGAGCTGCGCGGCAGGTGGAAGTTGGTCACCAGCGCATCGATGGCCGCGAATGGGTACGGCGGCGTGATGTACAGGCCGCTCCAGCCAGCCGCCGGACCGCCGTGCGCTCGGGTCTCGAGGGTGCGCACCGTCGTCGTGCCGACGGCCACCACCCGGCCGCCACGCCGGCGCGTCGACGCCATGGCGCGACGCGTCGACAACGGGATGTCGTACCACTCGCGGTGGATCGCGTGCTCCTCGACGAACTCGCCTTCCAGCGGACGGAAGGTGTCGAGCCCGACGTGCAGGGTGACCGCCGCGCGGCGCACGCCCTGCTGCAGGAGCGCGTGGAGCAGCTCCGGGGTGAAGTGCAGCCCGGCAGTCGGCGCGGCGGCGGAGCCCGGCGGCTCGGCATAGACGGTCTGGTAGCGCTCGGCGGCGCTGGATCGGCTGCGGATGTAGGGCGGCAGCGGCATCTCGCCCGCCGCCGCGATCACGGCCAGCGGGTCGCGGGCGAAGCGCACCGCGCGGGTGCCGGAGCCCAGCCGCTCCCCCACCTCGAGCACGTCGCCGGAGCGCAGGGTCAGCCGGTCGCCCACCTCGATCCGTCGCGATGGCCGCAGCAGCGCCTCCCAGCGGCCGGCGTCCTGGGCCGTCGGGCGCAGGACCAGCACCTCGGCGGTCCCGCCGGTATCGCGTCGCGCCGGCAGCCGCGCGGCGATGACCTTCGAGTCGTTCGTGACCAGCAGGTCGCCGCTGCGCAGCTCCTCCCCCAGCTCCCGGAAGATGCGGTGCGTCAGGTGCGGCCTGCCCGGACGTGAGCGTGCCCGATCGAGCACCAGCAGGCGCGAGGCATCCCGCGGCTCGGCGGGGACCTGGGCAATGGCAGATTCCGGCAGCCGGTAGTCGAAGTCGCCGACGCGCAGGCGCGGCGAGGACGGTGGATCGCTCATGGATGCCGGCAAGACTAGCGCCCGGCCGGACGGATCCGGCCGGGCGCCATGAGAGATATCGGCGCTACAGGACCTGGTTCAGCCAGGTCTGCGCGAAATACACGGCAAAGGCGATGGCGGTGACCCACATCAGCAGGTGGATCTCATCGATCTTGCCGCGCACTACCTTGATGAGCACGTAGCTGATGAAGGCGGCGCCGATGCCCACCGTGATGCTGAAGGTGATCGGCATCAGGATCACGCCGAAGAGTGCCGGCAGGCCTTCCTCGACGTCGGTGAAGTCGATGTCCTTGATCAGGGTGGCCATGAGGTAGCCGACCACGATGAGCACCGGGGCCGTGGCCTGCAGCGGGATGAGCTCGACCAGCGGTGACAGGAACACCATCACCAGGAAGAGCAGGCCCACGACGACCGAAGTCAGGCCGGTGCGGCCGCCCTCCGCGACGCCGGCGGCGCTCTCGATGTAGCTGGTGTTCGAGCTGATGCCGGCTGCTCCGCCGGCCACGGCAGCGACCGAGTCGACCAACAGGATGCGGCCGATGCCCGGCACCTCGCCCTTCTCGGTTGTCAGCCCGGCCTGCTCGGTGATGGCCGTGGCCGTGCCCATCGTGTCGAAGAAGTCGGCCAGCATGATGGTGAAGATCGTCAGCAGCGCGGCCACCAGGCCGAGGTGGCTGAAGACGTTCGAGAAGTCCAGGTTGCCGATGGTGCTGAAGTCCGGCGCGACCGACAGCCCCTGCTCGGGGAACTTGCCGACGCCCAGGATGAAGGCAACCACGCTGGTCAGCACGATGCTGATCAGCAGCGCCGCCGGCACCTTGCGCACGAACAGGATGATGGTGATCGCCAGGCCGATGATCGTGACCGAAGCCTCTGGCGAATTCGGGAATACGAACTGGACCGGCGTCCCCTGGCCGGCGGTGATCAGGCTGCCATCGAAGAAGCCGATGAACAGGATGAACAGGCCGATGCCGACGGCGATGGCTCGTTTCAGGCTGAGCGGCACCGCGTTCATCACCGCCTCCCGCAGGCCGATCAGGACCAGCAGGGTGATGACCACGCCTTCCATCACGATGACGGCCATGGCACCAGCCGGCGTCAGCCCCGCCCCGATCACCAGGCCGAAGGCGACGATGCCGTTGATGCCCAGCCCCGCGGCGATGGCGATCGGCACGTTGCCGATCACTCCCATCAGGATGGTCATCACGCCCGCGGTCAGGGCGGTGGCCGCAGCGGCAGCGCCGACGTCGATCCCCGCGGCGCTCAGGATCAGCGGGTTCACGGCGACGATGTAGACCATCACCATGAAGGTGGTTACGCCGGCCTTGATCTCGGTGCCGACGGTCGTCCCCCGTTCGCGCAGGTGGAAGAATTCCTCCACGATTGACAAGCCCTCCATCCTCCGGACCCGTCCCCCGCGCCTATGCCTTGGGGGGACGCGGTCGGCGCGATCCTACCCCGGAGAAGACGCGCTGGGCTAGGTCTTTCGCGCGCGGGGCTCTCGTGCCCGCTTCGCTGCCGCCGATTCCCGTGGGGTGGAAGCAACGAACAGGAAGCCGGCCCTTCTCATTGCCGATTCTCGCGGGACGGGAAATTCGACCAGGTTGCAGCCGTCTTAGGCCCGAATTCGGCCCTTCTTCGTCGGTAGTCCCGTAGGGCGGGAATCTTCGTCAGGAAAGGCTCGCCGGGCGCGTCAGCGTCGCAGGAAGAAGTTGGCCAGGATGGTCAGCACGAGCGAGATGACGAGCATCGTGCCCAGCGGGATGTAGATGCCGCCGCGCTCGCCTTCAATGGCGATGTCGCCAGGCAGCCGCCCGAACGGCAGCTTCACCCCCAGCGCGGCCAGGCCGCCGACGACCACCAGCACGACGCCGATGAGCAGCAGCACCCGCCCGATCTCCGGGCTCACCCCGCGTCCTTCGTTGCTCGCAGGTGGATGAAGAGCGGAATGCGCTGCCACCGCGAACCGGCTGGCGCGGTGCTGTCCTCGACCTCCACGATCTGTCGGATGGTCATGCCGGCCGCTTCCAGCCAGGCGGTGTAAGCCTGCAGCGGTCGGTGGTAGCTGGTGAAGGTCATCTGCAGGCCGTCGCGCTCGACCGAATCGGCATACCGGCGCTCCTCGAAGTACGAGTCACGGATGACGAATGGCGCATCCGCTTCGTCGTCCTCAAAGGCGCCCGCTGAGTTGATGGGGTGCACCATCGCCATGCACAGGCTGCCGCCCGGTTGCAGGACACGCGCCATCTCGGCGAGCGCTCCCGCGGCGTCATCGATGTCATGCAGCGACATGAAGGCCGTGACGAGCGGGAACGTGCCGTCCTCGAAGGGCAGCGCGGCCGCATCGGCCACCCTGTAGTCGCCGCCCGGGTCCGCGGCCAGTGCGTGCTGGACCAACGTCGACGAGCCGTCGATGCCGACCACCTCGTAGCCGGCGCTCTTCAGGTCGCGCGGCAGGCGACCCTCGCCACAGCCGACGTCCAGGAGTCGCGTCGGTGGCGGCGACAGCAGCGCCAGGAAGCGGTCGCGGTGGAATCGCCAATAGCTGTCGTGCCCGGGAGTCCGTGCCCAGGCCAGCCAGTTGGCGGCCTCCTCTTCCCAGGCGTCGCGGACGGACACCGGGCTAGTCGAACAGCCCGGGTTGCTGGTTCGGAGCCGATGCCCCCGCCGGCGGTATCAGGCCCAGGTGGCGCCAGCCGGACTCCGTCAGCAACCGGCCGCGCGACGTGCGAGCCAGCAGGCCGATCTGCATCAGGTACGGCTCCACCACGTCCTCGATGGTCTCGATCGGCTCCGAGACGGTGGCCGCCATGGTGGCCAGCCCCACCGGCCCGCCGGCGTGATGCTCGGCCATGGCGGTCAGCAGCTGGCGATCCATGGCATCCAGGCCGCGTTCGTCGATGTCCAGCAGGGCGAGCGCATCGGCCGCCAGCGCCTCGGTCACGTCGCCATCGCCGCGCACCTGCGCGTAGTCTCTTACCCGCTTGAGCAGCCGGTTGGCGATGCGCGGCGTGCCGCGGGAGCGACCGGCGACCAGGCGAGCGGCGTCATCGGGCAGGGAAACCTCCAGGATGTCGGCGCTGCGGCGCAGGATCCGCTCCAGGTCCTCCTGCGAGTAGTAGTCCAGCCGGTAGGTCGCGCCGAACCGGTCGCGCAGGGGGCCGGTGATGCTCCCCACCCGGGTCGTGGCGCCGATCACCGTCACGTGCTCGATCTGCAGCCGCACCGTGCGCGCGCCGGGACCCTTGCCCAGCACCACGTCCAGCGCGAAGTCCTCCATGGCCGGGTACAGGATCTCCTCCACCGCGTGGCTCAGCCGGTGGATCTCGTCGATGAACAGCACGTCGCCCTTGCCCAGTGCGGTGAGCACCGCGGCCAGGTCGCCGGCGCGCTCGATGGCCGGACCGGAGGTGGTGCGGATCTGCGCCCCCATCTCGGCGGCCACGATGTTGGCCAGCGTCGTCTTGCCCAGCCCCGGCGGGCCGTAGAGCAGGACGTGGTCGACCGGCTCATCGCGCTGCCGCGCCGCGTCGATCAGGATCGCCAGGTTCTGCTTGACCCGATCCTGCCCGGCGAACTCATCCAGCCGTCGCGGCCGGACGCTGGCCTCCAGGACCAGCTCGTCCTCGGCGATCTCCGGGCTGGTCACCCGCTCGATGGTCATCAGCGCCGCTTGCCAGCCTCGGAATCGAACATGTGACCGATTCTAGCGAGGTCATCGGGCGTGTCGACGTCCGACGGCGCGCGCTCGACATCCACTGCCAAAACCCATTCGGGATGGCTTGCAAGCACCTCCCGCAGGCCGATGTCACCGCTCGGCTGCTCCACCACGCCGAAATGGCTGCGATCGACCAGGACAGGCGCCGCCATCCGTCCCTCCGCTCGCGTGGCAATCAGCGGGCGCTCGCCACGTGCCAGCAGCAGCCTGCCGATGGTCGCCAGGCCAACGCTCGGCTGGTCGCCGAGCAGGATCACCGCCGCCTCGACGTCCCGTGGCAGCGCGGCGAAGCCGAGCCGCAGCGAGTGGCTCATCCCTCGCTCCGGGTGCGGGTTGCGCACCCAGCGCAGCCGCTCGTCGTCCATCGAGGCGGGGCGGCTGAGCCATACCGGCACGACCGCCACCACCGGGTCGAGCTCGGCAGCCCGCGCCAGCTCCAGGACGTGCTCCAGCAACGTGCGTCCATCCAGCTGGGCGAGCTGCTTCGGCGACCCGAAGCGGCGGGACTCGCCCGCCGCCAGGACCACCGCCGCGACGTGCTGCGGCCTCTCCATCGGTCCATATACTGCGCCCGTGGAGATGGCCGGTCGCGACGAGCACGACAAGGCTCTCCCTCAGCGGGTCGAGCTGCTCATCAGCGGTGGCAGCCTGGTGGATGGCAGTGGCGCAGCCACTGCGCCGGGAACAGTTGGCGTGCGGGACGGTCGCCTGCAGCTGGGACCGGCTGGGTGGCAGCCGGAGGCGCGACGCGTCCTTGACGCGACGGGCATGGTGGTGGCGCCGGGGTTCATCGACCTGCACTCGCACGGCGGGCTGGTGATCCTGGCCGATCCGCGGCATGAGCCGAAGGTGCGCCAGGGTGTCACCACGGAGATCATCGGCGTCGACGGCAACGGCTACGCGCCCTTCGCCCATCGCGACGACCTGGAGGCCTTCGTCCGCCTGAACGCCGGCCTGGACGGCGACCCGCCGCTTGACTACGACTGGGACACGGTCGCTTCCTACCTGGACCGATACGACCGCGGGCAGGCCATCAACGTCGGGGTGCTGGTCGGGAACAGCGCGCTGCGCATCGGCGCCATCGGCTGGGACGATGCACCGGCCGATGAGCGGGCGCTGGCCAGCATGCGCGCCATGCTGCGCGAGGCCATGGAGGAAGGCGCCTTCGGCATCTCCAGCGGCCTGGACTACCCGCCGGGCTCGTATGCCTCGACCGATGAGCTGGCCGCGCTGACGGCGGAGGCGGCGCGCCACGGCGGCATCTACCACACCCACGTCCGCTACCCGCTTGGCGATCGCTTCATGGACCCGTTTCGCGAGGCGGTCGAGATCGGGCGCCGTGGCGAAGGGCCGGCGCACATCACCCACTTCTATCACCGCCTCACCTATCCGGGGACGCCGGAGCAGCTGCTGGCGCTGGTCGACGATGCGCAGGCCGCCGGGCAGGACGTCAGCTTCGACACCTACCCCTACGAGTGGGCGTCGACCCGGCTGCTCATCCAGCTGCCGCAGTGGGTCCAGGCCGGGGGCCCCGCGCCGCTGAAAGAACGCCTGGCGGACGCCGGAATGCGTGACCGGATTCGCCAGGAGCTGGCCGCCCGCGGGGCGGCCTACGCCGGCGCGGCAGGTTGGGCGGACGTGCGCCTGGGCGCCTTCACGCGACCGGAGAACGTTCCTTGGGAGTCGCGAAGCCTGGCGGACGTGATGGATGACACCGGCCGTGACGCGGTCGACGTGATCTGCGACCTGCTGCTGTCCGAGGACCTGCGGGTGGCGCAGGTCACCAGCGGGCCGCACACCGACGGACTGCGCCGCTTCCTGCAGCACCCCTCGGCCATGATCGGCACCGACTCGACGTTCCTGGGCGAGAAGCCGTCGCCGCGCACCTACGGCTCCTTCCCGCGGATCCTGGGGCAGTTCGTGCGCGAGGAGGCGCTGCTCAGCCTGGAGGAAGCCGTGCACCGCATGACCGGCGCGCCGGCCGCGCGGCTTGGCCTCAGGAGCCGCGGGCTGCTGCGCGACGGATACGCAGCGGACGTGGTCGTCTTCGACGCGCAGCGCGTGCGCGCCAACGCCACGTATGACGAGCCGCGACAATTCCCGGATGGCATCGAGCACGTGCTGGTGAACGGCACGCTGGTGGTGGATGGCGGCTCGCACACCGGTGCGACACCGGGCCGCGCGATGCGGCACGCTCGGGACTGAGGAGGACTGCGGCATGGGCGGCTTCCCCGGTCCCGAGGTCGAGCTGACCACCATCCTGGTCGTGACCGACGTCGATCGGGCGCGCGACTTCTGGCGCGACGTGGTTGGCGCCGAGGTGTACCGCGAATACGGCGGCACGTCGTGCGTGCTGCGCCTGGCCGGAGCCTGGATCCTGCTGGTGACGGGCGGGCCGCCGACCGAGGACAAGCCGGACGTCACTTTTGCGCCGGCCACCGATCCCAGCCGTGTGGACCATGCGTTCACCATGCGCGTTGCCGACTGCCAGGCCGCGTACCAGGAGCTGCGGGCTCGCGGCGCAACCTTCCTCGCCCCGCCGCTCAGCTCCGAGTGGGAGGTGCGCGCCTTCTTCCGCGACCCGGATGGGCACCTGCTCGAAATCTCGGAGGCGCGCCAGTAAGCCGTCGCGCTAGCATGCGCCGATGGAGCCCCGGACTCGCATGACCCGGATGCCCCCACCGACTGCCTCCTCGGCGGTGGTCATTCCGGCCGATGCGCCCGCGCGTGGCCGCATCCGGACCGCGCCCCCACGCCGCGAGGGGCCGGAGAAGCTCACCGGGCTGGCGAAGTACGCCGATGACCTGGTGTTCCCCGGCGCCTGGTACGGCTCCACCATCCGCTCCACCGAGCCACATGCGCGGCTGCTGGGCATCGAGCTGGACGACGCGTTCGACTGGAGCCGCGTGGTGGTCGTCACCGCCGACGACATCCCCGGCGAGAACATCGTGAGCCTCATCGACGACGACCAGCCGGTGCTGGTGCCCGTTGGCGGCGAGATTCGCCATCAGGCCGAGCCGGTGGCGCTGGTCGCGGCGGCGGATCGCTCCACCGTGCGTGAGGCGCGGAAGCACGTCCGGCTGCGCACCGAGCGCCTGTCGGCTGTCTTCGACCCCCTGGAGAGCGACCGGCAGTTCGCCCGCTACGTGGTCGAGCGCGGCGACGCGGCGGCCGCCATGGCGAAGGCCGACCGGGTGATCGAGGGCACGTACCGGGTCGGGCACCAGGAGCAGCTCTACATCGAGAACCAGGCGATGATCGCCGTGCCACGCGAAGACGGTGGCATGACGGTCCATGGCTCGCTGCAGTGCCCGTACTACATCCACAAGGCCATGAAGCGGGCGCTGGACATGGGCGACGAGCTGGCGGTCGTGGTCCAGGCAGAGACCGGCGGCGGCTTCGGCGGCAAGGAGGAATATCCCTCCATGATCGCGCTGCATGCCGCGCTGCTCGCCAGGAAGTGCGAGAAGCCGGTACGCATGATCTACGACCGCCACGAGGACATCAGCGCCACCACCAAGCGCCACCCGGCAGTGATCCGCTACCGCTCCGGCGTGACGCATGACGGCGACCTGGTGGCGCAGGAGATCGAGGTCATAATGGACGGCGGCGCGTACTGCACCCTGACGCCGGTGGTGCTCAGCCGCGGAACGCTGCACGCCGGCGGCCCGTACC
Organism: Candidatus Limnocylindria bacterium; assembly: GCA_036556695.1. Lineage (GTDB taxonomy): Bacteria > Chloroflexota > Limnocylindria > QHBO01 > QHBO01 > DASSCW01. The sequence goes on along the minus strand of DATBIY010000013.1, from coordinate 53,790 downwards.
GCTGCGAGAACGTGCGCATCGTGGGGCGCGCCATGGCCACCAACACGCCGCCCAACGGCGCCTTCCGCGGCTTCGGAGCGCCGCAGACCGAGTTCGCTGCCGAGATGCAGGTCAACCGCATTGCCGATGCGCTCGGCGAGTCGCCGCTCGAGCTCCGGCGTCGCTGGGTGTATCGAGAGGGCGATGTGACACCCACCGGCCAGGTGCTGCGCGAGAGCGTCGGCGGCGAGGCGGTGCTGGAGGCGGCGGCGGAGGCATCGGCGTTCGAGACCCATCGCCAGCGAACCCGGGAGGCGCGTCAGCGGCGCGGATCCGGCGCGCGCATCGCGTCCGGCGTGGGGCTGGCGCTGGCCTGGCACGGGGCCGGCTTCACCGGCTCGGGCGAGGTGAAACTGGCGTCGGTCGCGAGCGTCGAGCTCACCGACGACCACCGCATCCGCATCCTGACCGCCTCGACCGAGATGGGCCAGGGCACCAAGACGATCTTCCCGCAGCTGGTGGCCGATGCGCTGGGCGTCGAGTACGACGAGGTCGAGATCGCGCCACAGGACACCTCCATCGTCCCGGACTCCGGCCCCACGGTCGCCAGCCGCACGGCCATGGTGGTCGGCGGCCTGCTCATCCGCGCGGCAAGGAACCTGAGGGCGCTGGTGGAGGACGAGACGGGCCGCCCGTTCGCCGACTCGTACCGCGCGGCCCGGCCACGCCGCGTCGACGAGCAGTTCACGCCGTACCCGGGCGTGCCGTTCGACGACAGGAACTACACCGGCGACGCCTATCCGGCGTTCGGCTGGGCGGCCGCCGTGGCCCGCGTGGAGGTCGACCTGGACACCTGTGAGGTCGCGGTGCGCGACTTCGTGGCCGCCGACGATATCGGTCATGTCATCCACCCGGTGCTGGCCGAGGGACAGGTGGAGGGCGGCTCGCTGCAGGCCATCGGCTACGCCACCATCGAGGAGATGAAGCTGCTGGACGGCCGCTACCAGAACGACCGCCTGGCCACCTACCTCATCCCCACCGCGCTTGATGCGCCGACGATTCGCAGCATCTTGGTCGAGAAGCCGTACTCCGGCGCGCCACACGGCGCCAAGGGCGTGGGCGAGCTGCCCATGGACGTCGGGGCGCCGGCGGTGGTGGCGGCCATCCACGACGCCACCGGTGCCTGGATCCACGACCTGCCCGCCACGCCGGAGCGCATCCTGGCCGCCATGACCAATGGACCGATGCCGCCCGCTCCCGGCGTCTCGCTCGAGGCGCCCGAGCCGCGGACCCCGCCGGTCGAGGATCTGCCCGCCGGCGGCGACGAGATGCCCTTCCGAGCTCCCACTGATCCGCCGCAGGACCTCAAGCCATGAGCTACCGCCTCTCCGTCAACGGCTCACCGGTCGAGATCGATGCGCCGGGCATGCGCCGCCTGCTCGACGCGCTGCGCGAGGACCTGGGGCTGACCGGCACCAAGGAGGGCTGCGGCGAGGGTGAATGCGGCGCCTGCTCGGTGCTGGTCGATGGGCAGGTGGTCGACGCCTGCCTGGTCCCACTGTGCCAGGTCGAGGGCGCCGCGGTCCAGACGGTCGAGGGGCTGGCCGACGATGGCCGGCTGAACGTCCTGCAGGCCGCCTTCCTGGAGACAGGCGGCGCGCAGTGCGGCATCTGCACTCCGGGAATGCTGATGGCCGGACAGGCGTTCCTGGCCTCCGGCGCGCAGCCGGTCGACGAGACGATCCGCGAGGCGATCGCCGGCAACCTGTGCCGCTGCACCGGCTACACCAAGATCGTGGAGGCCATCGCGCTGGCTGCCGAGCGCAGCGCCCCAGCGAACGACGGAGCCTGAGCCGATGCCCGTCGAGCCGCCGGTCGTCAGCCCGCGCACCCTGGACGAGGCCTTTGCCGCCCTGGCCGAGGCGCCGCACCGCCCCGTGGCCGGCGGCACTGACCTGCTGGTGCAGATCACCGGCGAGATCGGCGAGCCGCCGGAGCGCGTCATCGACATCTGGGGCCTCGATGAGCTGCGGGGCATCAGCCTGCAGGACGGCGCGCTGGTGATCGGCGCCCTGACCACGTACACCCAGATTCGGCGCGCGCCGGAGGTCCAGACGCACCTGCCCGCGCTGGCGGATGCCGCAGCCACGATCGGCGCCGCGCAGATCCAGAATCGCGGCACGCTTGGCGGCAACGCGGCGAACGCTTCGCCCGCCGGCGACACGCTGCCCATCCTGCTGGCCACGGACGCGGAGCTGGTGCTGGGCGGGCCGCGCGGCGAGCGAACCGTGCCGGCCAGTGAGTTCTGGCCGGCCTATCGGCGCACCGCCCTGGCACCCGACGAGCTGATCGTGCGCATTCGCTTCCCCCTGGTCGACGCTCGCCAGGTGCGCTTCCGCAAAGTGGGCACGCGCTGCGCGCAGGCCATCTCCAAGGTGGTGATGGCCCTGGCTTGGGAGCAGAGCGATGGCAGCGCGGCGTGGCGCAACGTTCGCCTGGCGCTGGGTTCAATGGCCGCGACTCCCGTGCGCGCTCTCCGCACCGAGGCAACGCTCGAAGGCCACGATCCGTCGCCGGAGGTGGCCGACGCGGCGGTGGCGGCCCTGGCGGAGGAGCTGACCCCCATCGACGACGTGCGATCGACCGCCGACTATCGTCGCGCGGTGGCCGGGCGCGTCCTCCATCGGCTCATCCGTGACGAGGGCGACTGGTAGCCCGTGCCCATCAGCAGGCCAACGCGAGACGAGGTCCGCATCTTCACCGACCAGGCTGCCTTCCGTGATTGGCTGCAGGAGCACCACGCGACCGGGACGGCCCTGTTCGTGGGCTTCTACAAGAAGGGCGCCGGCAAGGTCGCGATGACCTACCCGCAGGCCGTCGAGGAGGCGCTGTGCCACGGCTGGATCGACGGCATCACCTTCCGCATCGACGACGAGGTGACGGCCACCCGCTTCACACCCCGGCGCAGTGGCAGCAATTGGAGCGCCATCAACCTCGCCAAGGTCGCCGAGCTGAAGGCCGCCGGACGGATGCACCCCGCTGGGCTGCGAGTCTTCGAGGAGCGTGACCACCGCAGGGACGCCAGCTACTCGTACGAACGGCCGCAGCTGGAGCTGGAGCCGGAGATGCTCGCCCGCCTGGAGGCCGATTCCGCCGCCGCAGCCCGCTGGACGGCAGAACAGCCGTCATTCCGTCGCACCGCGTCCTACTGGGTGGCCTCCGCCAAGCGGCCCGAGACCCGGGAGCGTCGCTTCGCCGAGCTGCTGGCCACGTTGCGCGCCGGCACGCGGCCGAAGGCCTTCATCGTCGAGCGAGGCGAGCGCTAGGATCGGCTGGTAGGGTCTGCCACAATCGGCGGACCAATCTGCACTCAGGAGTCCACCCACGTGAACTGGCTGCAGTTCGCCGTCCAATGGGTCCACGTCCTGCTCGGCATCCTGTGGTTCGGATACGCGTTGTCGGCCTACTTCCTCATCGCGCCGCCGCTGCGGACGATGCCGGAGGGAACGCTGCGCGAGATGTACGGCCGACTGTCGGCCACGGGGCAGCGCGTGTTTCCGGTGGTGGGCATCCTGGTCCTGCTGCTGGGCATCGTCCGCGGAACGCTGCTGGGTCCCATCAACTCGTTCGAGTACGTCTTCACCACGGCCTACGGCCTGACGTGGCTGCTGGCCCTGGTGGCGACCATCGGCCTGTTCGTGAACGGCGCGATCAACATCGGCCCCGCATACACGGCGGTCAAGGACGCTCCCGACTTCGGTGCCGCGGTCGCACGGCTGAACGTCGTGACGCGAATCGACTTGGCGCTGTTCTTCGTCATCTTCACCTGCATGATCCTCATGCGGTTCGGGTACTGAGCGCATGTCGGTCACCGCGCCCGGCGTCGACGTCACCGCATCCGCCGAACATGCCGACGAGGTCCTGACCCCCGAGGCGCTCGGCTTCGTCGCGCAGCTGCATCGGTCCTTCAACCAGCGGAGGCTGCGGTTGCTCGGGGAGCGGCGCGAACGCCAGGCGCGCTTCGACGCCGGCGAGCTGCCGGACTTCCTGCCGAATACGCATCCGGTCCGCGACGACCCCGAGTGGCGGGTGGCGCCCGCCCCGCCGGACCTGGACGATCGCCGGGTCGAGATCACCGGCCCCGCCGAGCCGAAGATGATGATCAACGCGTTGAACTCCGGCGCGCGCGTGTTCATGGCCGATTTCGAGGACGCGCTCTCCCCCACCTGGCAGAACGCGGTCACCGGTCAATGGGCGATGCAGCACGCCGTGCGGCGCACGCTCACGCATCGCACCGAGGAGAAGACCTACGAGCTCGGGTCCGGACAGCTGGCCACGCTGGTGGTGCGGCCACGCGGCTGGCACCTGGACGAGGCGCACGTGCTGGTGGACGGCTCCCCCATCTCGGCCAGCCTCTTCGATTTCGGGCTGACCTTCTTCCACAACGCCCGCGAGCAGTTGGCCCGCGCCTCGGGCCCGTACTTCTACCTGCCGAAGCTGGAGTCGCACCTCGAGGCGCAGCTCTGGAACGACGTCTTCCTGGCCGCCCAGGAGGCGCTGGACGTGCCGCGCGGCACCATCCGCGCCACCGTGTTGATCGAGACCATTCTGGCGGCCTTCGAGATGGAGGAGATCCTCTACGAGCTGCGTGAGCACGCCGCCGGCCTGAACGCGGGGCGCTGGGACTACATCTTCAGCTTCATCAAGAAGCTGCGCAGCCGGCCCGATCGCGTCCTGCCGGACCGTGCCCAGGTCACCATGGCGGTGCCCTTCATGCGCGCCTACCAGCAGCTCCTGGTCGCGACCTGCCACCGCCGCGAGGCGCACGCCATCGGGGGCATGAGCGCCTTCATCCCCAACCGCCGCGAGCCGGAGGTTACCGAGCGCGCGCTGGCCGCAGTGCGCGAGGACAAGCAGCGCGAGGCCGGCGACGGGTCGGACGGCACCTGGGTGGCGCACCCTGACCTGGTGCCGGTGGCCGGCGAGATCTTCGACGTGGCGCTGGGCGAGCGTCCCAACCAGAAGGACCGCTCCCCGGACGTCGCGCCCTCGGCCGCTCAACTGCTGGACGTGAGCGTGCCGGGCGGCGCCATCACCGAGGCGGGCGTGCGCACCAACGTGTCGGTGGCGCTCCAGTACCTGGCCTCCTGGCTGGCCGGCAACGGGGCGGCGGCCATCAACAACCTGATGGAGGACGCGGCCACCGCCGAGATCAGCCGCTCGCAGCTGTGGCAGTGGCGGATCCACCGCGCGACAATGGCGGACGGAAGGCCGATGACTCCCGAGCTGTACGGCGTGATTCGCGACGATGAGCTCAGCCGGCTGCAGTCGTCGGCGCCGGACCACCGCTGGGCCGATGCCTCCGCCCTGCTCGACGCACTCGTCCTTTCCGACGAGTTCGCCGAGTTCCTGACGCTGGACGCCTACCCGCTGCTGGGCTGAGCCGAGCGACTGCCTGCCATCGCGCTCAGCACGGCGTCGATCTGCGCGCGGTACCGAATCCCCGACGAGTGACGGCGCAGCCATTCCAGGTAGGTCGGGTCAGTGCGCGCGATCTGCCGAAGCGTCATGCCGGCAAAGCGGCCGAAGTCGATTACGGTGTTCGCCGGATTCGAGGTGTCGCGCTCCACCGCCGCGTCCGCGGCTACGGCGACCCGCTCGCGCAGGGTGGCGTTCGTGACGTCGGCGGCGGGCGGCTCGACCTCGATTGCCACCTGACTGCTGTCATACGAGGCGCGCAGATCGGGCTCGCGCAAGACGGCATAGGCCCAGTTGAGATCCGCCATGATCGCGTCCGCAGTCGGCTCGCCACTGCGATCCGGATGATGGATAAGCGCCAGTGCTCGATACGCGGCGTCGATGACCTCGGGCACGGCGTTGGTGTGCACCTGCAGGATCGCGTACGGGTCGCGCTGTTCTGCATCTGACACGGCGCTCTACAGGCTAGCGACAGTACCGGTCCCAAACGCAACTGCCCAATAGGCCCACGCGGGTCACCAGGAGGGCGACGTTGCCTGTTGCCGCCGCCGTGGTCGGCGCACCGGCTGGCACCGTATCAGTCGTAAGCGTGCAGGTAGCGCCGATAGATCGGCAGGAGGTTCGTCTGGCTGCGCGACTGCAGGAAGTCCAGTAGCCCACGCGTCGTGGTCATGCCATAGCGGTTGTCGGCGATGAAGGTGCGCAGGCTTGCGAAGAACCGCGTCGTGCCCATCGACTGGCGGACCCTGGTCAAGAATTCGCTTCCCTTGTAGAACACCGCGTGGAAGTAGCCGTCGCAGCTCAGCCAGTCCCCGCCGCTCGTCTTGCCGGCCGGCCAGGCGAAGACCGAGCTGTCCACGTCGCGGGTCGAGCACTGGCTGCGGCCGATGCCCATCAGCCAGCGTGCGGTGAAGTCGGCGAAGGCCTCGTCCAGCCACGGCACGCGCATCTGGTCGTTGCCCAGCTGCGCGTAGAACCACTGGTGCGCGACCTCGTGGTAGAGCACGTAGGTATCGGTCACCTTCGTGCGCGTCAGGTGGATGGTGCGCGGATATTCCATGCTGAAGCCGCCATCGGCGCCGACCTCGGCCAGCACCAGGTCGGTCCACGGATAGCGACCGTAGAGGTCGTTCAGCGAGCGCAGCGCGAACCTCGCCTTCCTCATCGTGGTCGAGCCATCGACCGTCTCCGTGTAGACGCGAACGGTGACGCCGTCGGTGGTGCGGGTCATGACGTGGAACCGGGGATTCACCACCACCGAGAAGTCGCGAACGTTCCGGGCCACGCAGGTCCAATGGCGCCCGCGAACGGCCGGTGCCTGCTGCAGGCCCGCGCAGGCAACCGCCTGGCGCAGCAAGCGCACGTCGGTGGTCAGGTTGAGCGTGATCAAGTCAGCGGTGCGCGTGACCTGTGGATCGCCCACCGCGTAGCTGTCGTGCTTGCGCGAGATGATCGGGAACCACTCGCCCAGGCTCAGCACCCCGCGGTCGCGGCTGGTGCGTGCCGTGAAGGCGCCGCCGCTGGACCCGACGCGCAGGCGAAACGGGATGCGGATGGCCACCTGCACACCGGGCTGCAGCCAGCGCCCCAGCGCGACGCGCAGGTTGGTGCCGCTGGTCCAGCTGATGTCCGCCTCCTCCCCGTCGACGCGAACCTGCCCGGCGAACCTGAAGTACCCGAACGCGCGTGGCAGCACGGAGAGGTTGACATGGTCGATGGGGTATGACGCCCGGTTGGTGATGGTCACCCGCTCGCCGACTCGCAGCCGCCCCGCGCTGACGTCGAGCGAGGCGTTCAGCACGTACGTGGTCGCCAGGTGCGTGGTGGTCGCCGGCGATGCGGGCAGCGGCGTGCCGCTGGGCACGCTGAGGGTCGTGCTCAAGGCAACGGCGACGGCGATCAGCGCGGCCATGCGGGCATCCTAGCAACCGGACCGATGGCGAGCGCTCAGGCCTCCTCGAGCGCGCGCTCAGGCCTCCTCGAGCGCGCGCTCCACGAAGCGTCCCGCCCCGCGCCGGCCAACGAACGCCCCATCCTTGATGACTGGCTCACCGCGCAGGAACACGGAGTGCACCGCGCCGCGCAGACCCATGCCCTCGTACGGCGTGAAATCGCTGGTGTGATGCAGGTCAGCCTGGCGCAGGGTGCGCCGCGCGGCGGTGTCGAACAGCACCACGTCGGCGTCGCGTCCCACCTCGATCGCGCCCTTGCTCGACATCCCGAAGAGGCGCGCCGGCGTGGTGGCCAGCACATCGACCATGCGCTCCAGCGAGAGATGCCCTGCCCCCACGCCCGCCGAATAGACCACGCTCAGCAGGGTCTCGATGCCAGGTGCCCCATTGCTGATCTGCGGGAAGGGCGGGGCCGGCACCGTCTTCTCGACCGCCAGGCGGTCCGGCACGTGGTCGGTGGCCACGAGGTCCAGGCCGCCGCGCGCCAGACCCAGCCACAGGGCCTGGCGGTCGCTCTCGGCACGCAGCGGGGGCGAGATGACCGACTTGATGACCTCGGCCTCGTCATCGGCCTCGTAGGCCGCCTCGGTGCGGGTCAGGTAGTGGGGGCAAGTCTCGGCGTACACCGGCCAGCCGCGCGCCTTGGCGGCGACCACCTCGGCCAGTGCATCGGCGCACGAAAGGTGGACGACATAGACCGATGCGTCCGCGGCGCGCGCCAGCGCGATGGCCCGGTGCGTGGCCTCCGCCTCGGCGTAGGTCGGGCGGCAGGCCGCGTGGTGACGGCACGTGGTGTGGCCGGCGTCCACCGCCCCGGACACCAGCGCGTCGATGATCGTGGCGTTCTCGCAGTGGACCTGCAGCATCCCGCCGTGGCGGCTCATGACCTGCAAGGCCGCAAAGAGCTGCTCATCGGGCAGGCGGAACTCGTAGACCATGAAGGCCTTGACGGTCGGCACGCCGCGCCGGATCAGCTCCGGCAGCTCGTCCAGCGCGCCGTCCTGCTGCCCGGTGATCACCGCCGCCAGGCCGAAATCGACCGCCGCCTCCCCCTCGGTCCGCTGCCTGAACTCGTCCAGCCCGGCCAGCAGCGAGGCGCTCCCCTGCTGGCTGATCCCGGTCCCGGGGTTGTTGAAGGCCAGGAAGGTGGTCGTGCCGCCGAAGGCTGCGGCCACCGAGTCCTGGAAGAAGCGATCCGGCTCCTCGTCGATCGGCAGGCGGGTGTGGGTATGCACGTCCACGCAGCCCGGCAGCACCAATAGGCCGCTGGCGTCCAGCTTTTCCGCGTTCGGGTGCTGCGTCGCGAGATCCGGTCCCACGGCCGTGATGCGACCGTGAGTGATCGCCACGTCGGCGCCGAACGAGCGCTGGGCGGTGACCACCGTGCCGCCGCGGATCACCAGATCGCTCATGGCCGCGCAGGCCGGCTAGCGGCGGGGCTGCGAATCGTCGCCGCGGTTCACCCCGGGCGGCTCGCCGGCGCGGTCGCCGCGGTCGATGACGATGACCGGGTGGTTGCTCGGCTCCGCAGCGCCGATGCCCAGCAGGGCGGCGTACTTGCGCTTGGGCATGGTTCTGTGGCCGCCCGGACCCGCCTTGCGGTCCAGTTGCCAGGCAGCGACCAGCAGCCCCGCCAGGATGGCCGCGATGGCCACCCACAGCGGGACGATGCCGTTGCCGGCCAGCACGAAGGCCACGACCACCAACGCGATCAGCGCGAGCGGGATCACGACGTTGGCTCGATGCGGATCGGCTGGGCGCCCTCCCACAGCACCCGGCGGCCGACCTCGCGCAGCCTGTCGCGCCACCCATCGTCCGGCTCCAGCGTGGCGAAGTGATTCCCGGCCAGCTGTCCCACCTTCGACGAGAAGGAGCAGGCGCCGTACGGGAACAGGATCTCGCACTCGGAGATGTCGCCGACGTAGATGAGCAGGTCGCCTGGCGCCGGATGCGACGTCGCGTTCTCGTAGCCCACCGTCGGACGGGAGTCGCCGAACGGGATCCAGGTCGACTCGCCGCTCCAGCGGCAGTGGATCAGCTTCGAGTCGATCGGCAGCCATGCCTCCAGCGCCCGCCGCGTGGCAGGGGCGTCCGGATGCCAGCGGGCGGTAAAGTGCAGATCGCCGACGCTGATGCGTAGGTCACCCATGCGCGGAGGATAGCAAGTGGTCGGACCCCCGACGATCAGCACCCACGTCCTTGACCTCGGAACCGGCGACCCGGCGATTGGCGTGCCGGTGGCGCTCTTCCGGCTCGAGCCCGACGGCAAACCCGAGCTGCTGGCCGAGATGGAGACCGACGACGACGGCCGCATCCGGTCGCTGCTCACCTCACCGCTGGAGGTCGGCAGCTACCAGCTGGTCTTCGACGTGGGTGCCTACCTGCAGGAAGACGCCGAGTTCTTCGAGAACGTGGCCATTGGCTTCCACATCGACGACGCCGAGCGCGGCTACCACGTGCCGCTGCTGCTCTCGCCGTTCAGCCTGGCGACGTACCGCGGCAGCTAGGGTTGGCACCGATGCACCCCACGCAGCCGCTGGCCGCCACCGTGGACCAGGTGGCCTGGATGGCGGGCCGCTGGGTCGGCGAGCACGCCGCTGACCGCATCGAGGAATGGTGGAGCGAGCCCTACGCCGGAATGATGCTGGGCATGTTCCGCTGGCATCGCGACGGCCAGCCGCGCTTCTATGAGCTGTGCTCGATGGAGCCCGAGGGCGATCACATTGTCTTCCGCATCAAGCACTTCGCGCCGGGGCTGAAGGGCTGGGAGGAGAAGGACGAGGCGGTGACCCTCGACCTCGTGGCGGTCGATGAACGCCGCGTCACCTTCCTGAAGCGCGGCGAGGAGCGCTGGATGGTCTATGAGCTCCAGCCGTCCGGCGAGCTGTACGCCTGGTTCGAGACGGCCGCTCAGCCGCGCGAAACCGGTGACGAGTTCCGCTACGCCCGTGCCTGAGGTCCGCGTCCGCGATCTGCGGCCCGACGACCGCCAGTGGGAGCGCGAGATGATCGCCGGCGCACAGGGCGGCACGCACGAGCTCGCCCGCCTGGGCGAAAAGCTGGACCCGCTGCAGCTCGACGGCCTGGTGGCCGAGCTGGACGGCACACCGGCGGGCGTGGCCGCGGTGCAGGAGACCCCCGGCTCGGGACTGGAGGTAGTGGGGCTGTTCGCCGAGCCGCGGGGTGCCGGAGCTGGCAGCGCGCTGCTCGAAACGGTGCGGCAGGTGGCCGCGGCCAGTGGCCACCATCGGCTCTGGCTGGTGACCACCAACGACAACCTGGACGCCATCCATTTCTACCTGCGGCGCGGCCTGCGGCTGGCACGCATCCACCATGACGCGGTGGCCGCCGATCGGGCGCTGAAGCCGCTGATCCCCGAGCGCAACCCCGGCAACGGACTGCCCATCCGCGACCTGCTCGAGTTCGAGCTGGCTGGCGACGATCTCCAGCAGCCACTGCAGACCCGCGGCTTCCCGCTGGTGGAGGACCTGGATCGCCTGCCGATCGAGACATTCGTGCACGAGATGGCGCCGCTGTTCGAGGGCGGCGAGGCATTCCTGCAGCACCTGGCGGAGCTGCGCCCCTTCGAGACGGAGGAGGCCATGCTGTCCGCCGCCTTCGAGGCGGCACACGGCCTGGACGAGGAGGCGAAGGTAGAGCTGGTGCAGGCGCACCCGCCGATCGGTGCGGATCCGGCGACGGTATCGGTCATGTCGTTCGTCGAGCAGGGATACGACGCCGAAGAGGCCGAGGATGCGGCTGCCGAGGAGGTACGCCGCACGCAGCTTGCCTACGAGGAGCTGGCCATGCTCAACGAGCTGTACGAGCAGCGTTTCGGTTTTCGGTACGTGATCTTCGTGGCCGGCCGCCCCAAGACGGAGATTGTGCCGCTGCTGGAGCGCGCGCTGCGCAACGATCGCGAGGCGGAGCTGCGGCGCGCGGTGGACGACGCGATCTACATCGCTGGTGATCGGCTGCGCCGCCTGCGTGGCCTGGGCAACGAGCTGTAACGAGCTCTGAGAATGGGCGACACGGAGGGTTCCATGGACTACGAGATCCACTACGGCAAGGCGGACGTCAAGGTCTACCGCACCTACGGCACGCCACTGACCGGCATCACGCCCATTCCCGAATCGCCCTTCGGGGGCCGCGAGAACACGCTGATGGCGGCCGAGATCGAGGTGGTGGTGCGGGGCGAGGTCTTCCTGGATGCCTACACCCGGGGGGACAACCGGCTGGTGGTGGCCACCGACACGATGAAGAACTTCATCCATGCCGCGTCGCTGGACTGCCAGTCCGCGACTCTTGAAGGCTGGCTGCACCACGTCGGCAGCCGCTTTCTGGAGACGTACCCGCACATGGAGCGGTTGACCATGATCGGCCGATGGCTCCCCTTCCCCGCCGCCGTGGTGCCAGCCGACGACGGCGATGGCTTTGCCGCGTCCGATCGGCTGTTCGCGCGCGATCGCAACGACCGCTCGACGGCGCGGCTGGACCTGGAGCGCGATGGCGGGGGCGGCGTGCTGATCACCGGCCACGCCAGCGGACGGGAGGAGATCCAGCTCATCAAGATCACCGGCAGCGCCTTCGCCGATTTCGCGCGCGACGAGCACACCACCCTCCCCGAGCGCCGCGACCGGCCGCTCTACATCTGGACCGACATCGGCTGGCGCTATACCGACGATGCCGATGCGCTGGGCGCCGATCCGGCGCGCTACGTGGACGGCGACCAGGTGGCCGACCTGGCGGCGTCCGTCTTCCACCAGTTCGTCAGCCTCTCGATCCAGCACCTGGTCCATGAGATCGGCGGCCGCATGCTGGAGCGCTGGCCGCAGCTCGGTGAGGTGAGCTTCGAGGCCACGAACCGGCTGTGGGACAGCGGTGCGACCAGCGCGGAGGACGAGCGGATCAAGACCTACGCCGATCCGCGGCCGCCGTTCGGCCGCATCGGCCTGCTGATGCGCCGCTGATGCCGCTCTCACTCGAGGAGGAGCAGCGCTTTCGCTTCTCGGCCATCGCCCACGGGGAGATGGTCATCTGGAACCCGCTGTCTGGCTCGACGCTGAATGAGGCCATCGGCGAGCTGCGGCTGCCGTCCGGCGCGCGCGTGCTGGACCTGGGGTGCGGCAGGGCCGAGGCGCTGCGCCGCGTGGTGGAGCGCTACGACGCGCACGGCGTGGGGGTGGACATCTCACCCTACGCAGTGGCGCTCGCCCGCGCCTCGTCCATGGAGCTGCGGCACGGGACATTGGAGTTGCTCGAGGGCGATGCGCTCGAGTTTCGCGCCGACGAGCCGTTCGACCTGGTCATGGCGCTGGGTCCTGGCTGGGAGCACGACAGCTTCGCCACCCTCGTCCGCCAGCTGTACGGCCTGGTCGTGCCAGGCGGGCTGATGATGGTGGCCGACGCCTGCTGGCGCACCGATCCGACCGACGAGTACATGGCCCTGCTGGGCGTCGCCCGCGACGAGATGGGCACCCACACCCAGAACCTGCAGGCGGCCATCCACTTCGGGCTCACCCCGCTGTGGGCGGCGACCGCGACCACGCGCGACTGGGACCGCTACGAATGGCGCTACGCGGCGACCGTCGAGCGCTGGGCGGATGAGCATCCCGCCGACCCGCAGCGCGAGGTCTTTCTGGAGCGTGCGCGGGCGGGCAGGGATCGCTTCCTGGGCGGCGGCCGCGACCAGCTGGGCTTCGGGATCTACGTCTTCCGGCTGCCGCGCTGACGCGGCCTGCTTGGCGCGGCCTGCTTGGCGCGGCCGGGCTAACCGGCCAGCAGCATCGGCAGGTCGATGGCCGGGCAGCGGTCCATGACAACCAGCAGCCCGGCGGCGGCCGCGCGCTGGGCGGCGGCCTCGTCCCAGACGGCGAGCTGCATCCAGACTGCCTTTGCCCCGATGGCGATGGCCTCGTCGACGTGCGCGCCGGCGCGGTGCGAGGCGCGGAAGATGTCGACCACCTCGATCGGGCTGTCGGTAGGGCGCTGCGCAGCTGCGGTCGCCAGGTCCGGCACGGTCCGGATGCCGTGGATCTCGACGTCGCGCGGGTAGATCGGGATCATCTCGTAGCCGTGGCGCATCAGCGTGCGCGACACGCCGTGGCTGGCGCGCATCGGGTCAGGCGAACAGCCCACCACCGCCCAGACGTGGAACTCAGTCAGAATCCGACGCGCCACCTCGGCGTCCGACCAGCGCTCGCGTTGCTCCAGCACGGCGCCATTGTGACGGTGAGCCGCTTATCGCGAGCGGGCCAGCTCCTGGAGCGCGGCCTTGATCCGCGAGTCGAGGCCACCATCCGCTCCCGCCACGCTGCCCGCTGCCCGGCGCGCCTCGGTCTGCGTGTACCCCAGCGACTCGAGCGCGGCCACCACGTCCGAGTCGCTGGAGTCGCCCGGGCCTACCGCCACGCCGGCGGAGTGGATCTTCTCCTTGAGCTCCAGTGCGATGCGTTGGGCGGTCTTGCGCCCCACGCCGCTGACGCTGGTCAGCAGGTCCAGGTCGCCCGTCACGATCGCCAGCTGCAGCCGTGTGACGGCGTGCGCGCCAACGATCGCCAGCGCCAGCCGCGGCCCGACCCCGCTGACCGTCATCAGCAGCTCGAAGAAGGCCAGTTCCTCCGGCGAGGTGAAGCCGAACAGCGCCTGCTGGTCCTCGCGCACCAGGTGATGGATGAAGAAGTGCGCCTCGCGCTCGGGGCGCATGCGGGCCATGATCTTGGGCGCCACCTGCACGCGGTAGCCGACGCCACCCAGCTCGACCACGACGTAGTCGGTGCCGATATGCGTTACCGGACCGCGCAGGGTGCCGATCATCGAGCGGAGGCCTCGGCGACCCGTTGTTGCGTCGCGGCACCATAGGCACAGCCGATGGCCACGGCCAGCGCATCGGTCGCGTCGTCCGGCACGCCCTCCAGCGAGACGGCCAACAGCCGCGCGACCATGGCGGCCACCTGCTGCTTGTCGGCGGCCCCGTTGCCGCAGACCACCTGCTTCACCTCGTTGGGCGTGGGCTCGTCGACTGGCAGCTCCGCCGCGGCGGCAACCAGCAGCGCCACGCCGCGTGCCTGGCCAACGGCCATGGCGGTCTGCACGTTCCGCTGGAAGAAGAGCCGCTCCACCCCGACCCGCTGGGGCCGATGCTCGGCCACCAGCGCCGCCAGCGCGGCGTGCAGCTGCCGCAGGCGGAAGGCATCGGTCTCGTCCGGCGAGGTGCGGATCACGCCGGCGTCAACCATCCGCAGACGGCCGCCCTCCAGCTCGACCAGCCCGAAGCCGCAGGTGGCGGTGCCCGGATCGATGCCCAGCGCGATCACCGACGTATCGTACCGGCCGGCCTGTGCCTGAATCTCCGATCCCCGCTGTCTGGGCTGACTATTACTGCGCCGTTATGGAAATGACCGATCCCGCCGGTATTGCGTCGTGCCTATGACCCGGGGGCTTGCCAGCAGCGCATTTGGGGCGAATCCGGTCGCTTCTATGACTGGTGAGTGATACCGCGTCGATGGCCAGCACCCCACGAGTCACACGACGGAGGCTTCGAGCTGCTCCATCAGGGCATCGGGGATGTCGAAGTTGGCGTAGACGTTCTGCACGTCGTCGAGGTCCTCGAGGCGCTCGACGAAGGTGAGCACGTTCCGCGCGCCCTTCTCGTCGGCGATCTCGACGCGCGTGGTCGGTTCCATCGACAGCTCGGCCGAATCCGGCGAGTAGCCGGCATCGGCCAGCGCCACGCGGACGCGCTCCAGGTCGGCCGCCTCGGTGGTCACCAGGATGGCGCCGCCCTCCGGTGAGCCGACGTCGGAAGCCCCCGCATCGATCGCCGCCAACGTGACCTCGTCCGGATCCTGGCCGTTGAGTGGGACGCTGATGATGCCGCGCTGCTCGAACTGCCAGGCGACGGGCGTCAGCGAGCCGCCGGCCTTGGTGAAGATCGAGCGGATCTCGGCGGCCGTGCGGTTGCGGTTGTCGGTCATCGCCGCCACGATCACCGCCACGTTCGACGGGCCGAAGCCCTCGTAGGTGATCTCCTCGTACTGCTCCGCATCGGCCCCGCTGCCGGTGGCGCGCTCGATGGCGCGCTTGATGTTCTCGGCCGGCATCGAGTTGGCGCGCGCCTTGTCGACTGCCATGCGCAGGCGGTAGTTGCCGTCGACGTCTCCCCCGCCCTGGCGTGCGGCGGTGATGATCTCGCGGGTCAGCTTGGTGAACAGCGCCCCGCGCTTCGCGTCGTTGGCGCCCTTCTGGCGTTTGATCTGTGACCACTTGCTGTGGCCTGACATAGGAACTCCCCTGGATTTGTGCGGCGCCGATTGTAGCAACGGCCGGCCCATGGACCGGGGTTCAACAAAGAGTCTTGTGGAGCCGATGCCGTCCGTGGCATGCTCCCGCCGATGCAGACGTCCGAGCCGTCCGCGACGCCCCCACGCACCTACGAGCGCGACGCTGGCAGCACCGCCATCGTTGCCGGCCTGCTGGGGATCGTGTATTCGATCGCCTTCCTTGGCGGCGTGGTTCTCGGCTGGGCGCCGGGCTTCGGGCTCGCCGTGGCGTCGATTGCGCTCATCTTCGGGGCTTTGTTCAGCATCGCCGTGCTGATCGCCGTCTACCAGCGCCTTGCCGGTGATGCCCGGGTGGTGGGGATGGTCGGCCTGGTGCTGGTGGTCATCGGCGCTGCCGGCGCCATGGCACACGGTGGCTACGACCTCGCCAACCTGCTGCACCCGCCGACAGCGGACGTGTTGGGCGATGCCGGCCTCCCCAACCCCGTCGACCCCCGCGGCCTGATGACCTTCGGCGCCAGCGGCCTGGGACTGATGGTGCTCTCCGGGCTGGCGCGTGGCAACGGGATCCTGCCGCGTAACCTTGCGACGCTGGGCATGGTGGTCGGGCTGATGCTGCTGGTCGTCTACCTGGGACGGCTCATCATCCTGACGCCCACCAATCCGGTGGTCGCCGCGGCGGCCGGCCTGACGGGCCTGGTTCTGAGCCCGGCGTTCTACATCTGGCTGGGTACGGAGCTGCGTCGCCGCCAGGCCTAACCTCGCGCCACCTCGAAGCTCGCGCCCTCGCGTCCCGCCACGACCTCCACGGTCGACGCCCGCTCGCCCACCTCGGCCAGCATGGCGTCCAGCTGTTCGTCGCCGTGACTGGGGTCGTGGTGGAAGGGCATGAGCTGGCGCACGCCCGCCAGCGATGCCAGCGCCGCGAGATGGCTCAGCGACGAGTGGCCCCACCCCACGTGGTCGGGGTACTCCGCATCGGTGTACTGCGCGTCGTGGATCAGCAGGTCGGCGTGCCGCACCAGGTCGAAGCCCGACGTCCAGTCGCCCGACCCCGGAAAGTGCCGGTGTCCGAGTGCCGGCTCGTGGTCGGGCAGATAGGCCAGGCACGAGCCGTTGGGATCCGTGACCCGGTAGCCGATCGTCGAGCCCGGATGGCAGATCCGGTCCGCCCGCACCCGCAGGCTGCCGATGCGGAAGTAGTGCCGCGCGTCGTGCAGCTCGGGCAGCCGTGGCATGTCGCGCAGTCTCACCGGGAAGAGCGGCGGCGACAGGTATCGGCTCAGGCGGCTGTGAAGCGACATGGTGGTGGAGGGTGGGCCCCAGATGTGAATCTCCACGTCTGGATTGAAGAGCGGCCCGAAGAAGCCGAGGCCCTGTACGTGGTCCATGTGCAGGTGGGTGACCAGGACGTCGATGCGCGTCACGTCTTCAGGCAGCGCCAGTCCCAGCGGTCGGATGCCGGTGCCGGCGTCCAGGATGACGTGCTCGCCCTCCGAGCCGACCACCAGCACCGACGAGGTGTTGCCGCCATACCGAATCGTCTCGGTGCCGGGCGCGGCCAGGGACCCGCGCGTGCCCCACACCGCGACCCTCACGCCGGCCCGTCCTGCCAGAAGAGGGCGAGCGCCCCCAGCAGCTCGCCGCCGCCGCCGATGAGCGGCGTGCTGGTCACCACGATGGGCACCCGGCCGCCGTCCGGGCGGCCGTAGATCAGCGAGGTGTGGTGCGGCCGCCGCTCGCGCAGCGCCGTTACCACCGGGAAGCGATCCTGCCCCAGCGGCTCGCCGGTTTGGGTGTCGTACAGCTCGTAGGCAGTGGCCCACTCGTCAAGCGGAATCTCGAGCGCCTCGTCGAAGCTGAAGCCCAGCAGCGCCTCCGCCGGCTCGTTGTAGAAGAGCAGCTCCCCCTCCGGGCCCACCAGGAACATGGGCGTGGCGAGGTAGCTCGCCAGCTGGCGGGTGAGGATCAGCTCGATCGGATGCTGGGCCATGGGCGGTGATGATGCATCGCCGACCGGCCCCTTGGCCAGACCTCGGGCAAGGCCTGGTTCGCGTGGTCGAAAGGCCGGCGGAGGCTCCCTATAATGGCGCTCCCTGAATTGGCCCGTGACCGCTCGAGGCGGATCGGCCTCGGCGTCTCGCTGCGTTCCAGCGCGCGATAAGGAGCTCCGATGAAGCCGACCACCCCTGACAGGATTCGGAACGTCGCCCTCATCTCCCACGGTGGCGCCGGCAAGACCAGCCTCGCAGAGGCGATGCTCTTCGATGCCGGCGCCATCCAGCGACTCGGCAGCGTGGACGCCGGCACGGCCACGCTGGACCACGACCCTGACGAGGAGAAGCGCAAGCAGAGCATCAACCTGGCCGTTGGCACGCTCGAGGCCGGCAACGCCCGCATCACCCTGGTCGACACACCGGGCTACGCCGACTTTCAGGCCGATGTCATCGAGGCGCTGGCCGCGGTTGATGCCGCGATCGTGGTCATCGACGCCAGCGCTGGCGTCGAGGTCGGCACCGAGGCCGTGTGGCGCATGGCCGAGGAGCGGAAGCTGCCGCGCTTCATCTTCATCAACAAGATGGATCGCGAGAACGCGAACTTCGACGCGGTCCTGGATCAACTGAAGGCGCGCTTCGGCCCGAAGATCGCGCCGGTGTACCTGCCCATCGGCTCCGCCGAGAGTTTTCGCGGCTACGTGGACGTCATCGAGCAGCACGCCAACGTCTACGAGGGCGGCACGCCGAAGGAGGCGCCGATCCCCGACGAAATGCAGTCGGGCGAGGAGCAGCGGCGCGAGGCCCTGGTCGAGGCGGCGGCCGAGGCGTCGGACGAGCTGATGAACAAGTACCTCGAGGGCGAGGAGATCTCCGACGAGGAGATCGAGGCGGCGCTGCACAAAGGCACGCGCGAGGGCAGCGTGGTGCCGGTCTTCGTGGGCAGCGCGCTGAAGAACATTGGCGTGCGCGAGCTGACGAACATGATCGCCAAGCACGTGCCGTCGGCCGCCGAAGTCGGCGCGCGCGCCACCGCCGACGGCAAGGAGCTCACGCCCGATCCGTCACAGCCGCTCGTGGCGCAGGTCTTCAAGACCATTGCCGACCCGTTCGTCGGACGGCTCACCTACTTCCGCGTGGTCTCCGGCACGCTGCGCCCGCAGGACCACCTGTGGAACGCCACGCGCAGGGAAGAGGAGCGCATCGGCAACATCCTGGGGCTGCTGGGCAAGGAGCAGACGAACATGCCCAGCGCAGGACCGGGCGACATCGCTGCGGTCGCCAAGCTGGCCAGCACCCAGATCGGCGACACCCTGGTCTCCGACCGCGCCCACGCGCTCGAGCTCCCCAAGCTCAGCTTCCCGGAGCCGACGCTGCAGGTCAGCATCGAGCCGGAGTCGAAGGCCGATCTCGACAAGCTGGGCCAGGCGCTGCAGCGCATGCTCGAGGAGGAGCCGATGATGCGCGTGCACCGCGAGGAGAGCACCGGCGAGACGATCCTGACCGCCATGGGCGACGCCCATGTCGACGTCATCATCGAGCGGCTGAAGCGCAAGTTCGGTGCGGCGGTGAAGACCGGCACGCCGCGGGTGCCGTATCGGGAGACCATTCGCAAGCCCACCAAGATCGACAACCGCTTCAAGCGCCAGACCGGCGGCCATGGCCAGTTCGGGCACGTGGTCATCGAGTTCGAGCCGCTCGAATCAGGCTCCGGCTTCCAGTTCGGCGACCGAATCGTGGGCGGCGTAGTTCCGAAGCAGTACATCCCGGCCGTGGAGAAGGGCCTGCGCGAGGCGATGGCCGAGGGCGTGCTGGCCGGCTTCCCTGTGGTCGACATGAAGGCCACGCTGGTTGACGGCAGCTACCACACTGTCGACTCGTCGGAGATGGCCTTCAAGGTGGCCGCCTCGCAGGCGCTGAAGCGTGCGTTCCCCGAGGCCAACCCCGTCCTGCTGGAGCCGATCCTGGAGGTGGAGGTCACCGTCCCGGACGAGTACATGGGCGACGTGATGGGCCAGATCACCGCCAAGCGCGGCCACGTGCTGGGCATGGACTCGAACAACGGGATGCAGCAGCTGCGTGCGCAGGTCCCGCAGGCGGAGATGTTCCACTACGCCACCGAGCTGCGGTCCATCACCCAGGGCCGCGGCCGCTTCAGCTGGACGCTGGACCACTACGCGGAGGTTCCGCACAACGTGGCGGAGAAGGTGATCGCCGAGCACGCCAGCAAGGTGGGGGCCGGCGAGAAGCACTAGGCGCCGGCCACCTCGGCCACCGCCACGCTGCGCCGGCCGCGACGAATCACCACCCAGCGGCCGTGCAGGAGGTCTGACGCCGCCACCCGCGCCTCGGGATCGGTCACGCGCTGGTTGTTGACGTAGACCCCGCCGTCGGCCGCCAGGCGGCGCGCGTCGGAGCGGCTCCGTACCTGCCCGGTGGCGAGCAGCAGGTCGATGACCGAAGCGCCGGCGTCCACGGTCCCGCGTGGCAGCGACTCGGCCACGCCGGACAGGGTCGCCGCGTCCAGGTCGCGCAGCTCGCCCTGGCCGAAGATCGCTTGGCTGGCGGCGATCGCGCGTCGGGCCTCCTCCTCCCCGTGCAACAGCGCGGTTAGATCCTGGGCCAGGACCTGCTGCGCCTCCCGCGCCTGGGGGCGCTCCCGGGCGGCCGTCTCGAGCGACAGGATCTCCTCGCGTGAGCGGAAGCTGAAGGTGCGCAACAGTGAGCCGACGTCGTCATCGGCCTGGTTGAGGAAGTACTGGTAGAAGGCGTACGGCGAGGTCATGGCCGGGTCCAGCCAGATGGCATCCGTCTCCGTCTTGCCGTACTTCGTGCCATCGGCACGCGTGATCAGCGGCGTCGCCAGCGCATGGACCGATGCGCCCTCAACCCGCCGGATGAGATCCACCCCGGCCGTCAGGTTGCCCCATTGGTCCGAGCCGCCGGTCTGGAGGGTGGTGCCGTGGCGTCGGTAGAGCTCGAGGTAGTCGAGCGCCTGCAGGATCTGGTAACTGAACTCGGTGTAGCTGATGCCCTCGTCGCTCATGCGGGCGCTGACCGCCTCCTTGGACAGCATCCGCGCCACGCTGAAGTGCTTGCCGATGTCGCGCAGGAAACCCAGCGCGGTCATCCCTCCGGTCCAGTCCAGGTTGTTCACCACGCGGACCGGGTTGTCGCCCTCCATGGGCAGCAGGTGCACGATCTGCGAGCGGATGCGCTCCACCCAGGCCTCGACCACGTCGACCTCGTTCAGCACGCGCTCGGCCGACTTGCCGCTCGGGTCGCCGACCAGCCCGGTCGCCCCTCCGACCACGGCAATGGGGTGGTGGCCTGCCTCCTGGAACCGGCGCATGGTGACGAGCTGCACCAGGTTGCCGAAATGGAGCGATTCAGCCGTGGGGTCGAAGCCGCAGTAGAAGGTGATCGGCCCGGAGGACAGGGCGGCGTCCAGGGCAGCCTCGTCGGTGGTGAGGGCCAGCAATCCGCGCCAGCGGAGGTCCTCCAGGATGGCGGCAGTCATGGGCTTGCGAGTATAGGGGCGGGCACGGTCCGTGCTATCGTCGCCAACCGATGCCCCGACCCACGTCCCGTCGCGCGCCGCGTGGCGCCTACCCCTCCCGACCCGCCGCCCGATCGTCTCCGGGTGCCCGCGCAGGCTCCGGTGGGTTCGCCGTGCTGCCGGCCGTCATCCTGGCGGCGTTCGCTGCCATGGGTGCGGCCCTGTTCATCGGCCTGCTGGGCGTCTACGCCGCCTACACCACCGGCCTGCCGCAAGTCACCGATCTCGAGACCTTCAACCTCGACGAGGGCTCCCGGGTCATGTCGGCCGATGGCGTGGAGCTCGCCAGCTTCGCCGCCGAGCAGCGCGAGTCCGTCGACTTCGACCAGATCCCGCAGCTTCTGATCGACGCGCAGGTTGCGGCCGAAGACAAGACCTTCTGGACCAACCCGTGCATCGACTTCCGCGGCATCCTGCGCGCTGCCTACCAGAACTTCACCGCCGACGACATCGTGTCGGGCGCATCGACCATCTGCCAGCAGCTGGTGCGCATCCGCCTCTTCGACGCCGACCTCATGGCCGATCCGGACCGGATCTTGGAACGGAAGATCAAGGAGGCGATCCTGGCTCTGCGGGTCGGCGACCACTACGCCGGCCAGGAGGGCAAGGAACAGATCCTGGCGATGTACATGAACCAGGTCTACTACGGCAACAACGCGTACGGCATCAAGGCCGCCGCGCGAGCCTACTTCGGCAAGGACATCACCTCCGACGACCCGGACGACGAGCTCACTTTGGGCGAGGCCTCCATGCTCGTGTCCCTCGTCCGCGCGCCATCGCGGCTGGACCCGACGAAGGAGGCCGCGGAGGAGCGGCGAAATGGCCGCATGGTGCTGGTCGTGCCGGACAGCGCAGGCGCGAAGCTGACCCAGGGACTGGTGCTGCGCAACATGGTCGACGCCGACTACGTCACCCAGCAGGAGGCGGACGAGGCGGCGCGCGAGGAGATCGTCCTGGCGCCACAGCGCGAGCGACGCTATCGGGCCCCGCATTTCGTCTACGCCGTGCGACGTGAGGCAGCCGAGCTGCTGGGCAACGAAGACCTGCTCGACCGCGGCGGGCTGGTGATCGACACCACGCTGCAATATCGCGACTTTCAGCGCTCGGCCGAGAAGTGGGCCGGCGTCGCGTACGACATGGATCGCCTGAGCGACGAGCGGCTGGCCGACAAGTACGGACCCGCCGCGCTGGGCTGGATCAAGCAGCTGCAGGGCCGCAACATCAACAACGACGCCCTGGTGACGCTGAACTACCGCAGCGGCGCGGTGGTGGCCTATGTTGGCTCGTCGAACTACTACGGTCGCTCGACCGACGCGCACCAGCCGGCGTTCGACGTCGTAGGGCAGGGCTACCGCCAGTCCGGCTCGGCCTTCAAGCCCATCACGTATGCCACCGGATTCGAGCGCGGGGTCATCACGCCGGCCACCATGTTCATGGACGTGCGCGGCGAGATCGTGGACGGCTACTCCGTGCCCAACGCCGACGGCGGCGAGCGTGGCCCGGTCCGGGTGCGCGACGCCCTGAAGTACTCGTGGAACATCCCGGTTGCGAAGGCGCAGCAGCTCATCGGGACTGAGAACGTGGTCGAGATGGCCGAGCGCCTGGGCCTGGAATGGGACCCGCGCCAGGAAAGGCAGGCGGGCGGCGTGGCGGTGCCGTCCCTCACGCTCGGGACGATCGGCGTGCACCAGCTGGACCTGGCTGCTGCCTATGGCGCCCTTGCCAACGGCGGCGTGCTGGCGCCCACGTATCTGATCGAAAAGATCACCGACCGCAGCGGAACGGTGATCTACGACCACAGCCAGGACGCGCCGCAGCCGCAGCGCGTGATGTCGGAGCAGGCCGCCTACCTGGTCACCGACATCCTGGCCGACAACACGGATCCCGCCCAGAACTCGATCTGGGGCCAGCGCTTCCAGCTGCTGACCTCCGATGGTCGCCGACCGGCCACGCTGAAGACCGGCACCACCAACGACTTCCGCGACCTCCAGGCGTTCGGCTACCTGGCACCTGACTCTGACCCCACGCAGGCGGAGGGCGCCCTGGTGACAGGCGTGTGGGTCGGCAACAGCGACTTCTCCCGCATCGCCGATGTCTTCGCTGCCGACGGTCCGACGTTCATCTGGCACGACTACATGGCCGAGGTGACCGATACCCTGGACCTCCCGGTACGCGAATTCCCGCGACCGGACGGCATCGTGGAGCGGGAGGTGGACGCCATCAGCGGCATGCTGCCCGGGCCGCTGACCGACCAGACGGTGAACGAGATCTTCGCCGAGTCCAACGTGCCGAATGACGAGGACACGGTGCATCAGCGCATGCGCCTCGAGGCGGAGACCGGGAAGATCTGGCAGGAGGGCTGCGGCGACCCGAACAGCACGAACCAGGGACGGATCTACATCGACCTGGCCGGCTGGGAGTCACATCACGAAACGTGGGAACAGGCCAACCATGAGTGGATCGCCGAGTGGAGAGGCCGGGAAAGCGGCTTGAGGCGCGCTCCGGCGCCCTCGATGCGCTATCCGCTGGCGCCCACCGAGCGGTGCACGCCTGGCGAGATCCCCACGTCCACGCCGTCTCCATCCCCCACCCCAACGCCGTCCGCCACGCCCGAGGCGACGCCGATACCCACGCCGCCTCCGGCGACCCCGTCGGGTGGCCCGGGCACGCCGGGACCGACGTCGAGCCCCACCCCTGAGGGAGCTCAGGACGGTCGGAATGGCGGCTAGCGTCCCGCGCTAGAGCTCGGCGACGGTCGCCCCGTCGCCGCCCTCCTCGCGCCGCCCGCTGCGCGTCGAGCGCACGCGCGGGTGCTCGGCAAGGAACTCCCGGATTGAGCGGCGCAGTGCGCCCGTTCCCGCGCCGTGGACGATGATCGCCTGGTCCAGGCCGGCCAGCAGCGCCTCGTCCAGGTATTGAGCCAGCTGCTCGAGCGCCGCCTCGACGCGCTCGCCGCGCAGGTCGAGCTGCGGGCTGATGCGGCTCGCCGCCCGGCGACGCAGATCCTCCGCCTCGAGGTCGCGCGGTGCAGGTCCGCGGATCGGCTCCGGGACGATTTCCACGTCGTCGGCCGGTATCACGACCCGTGCGTCGTCAGTCTGCAACGTGACGCGGCCGGTGCGGCCGCTGACCTCGATGATGCGTCCCACGCTGCCCAGCGTGCGACTGCGCCCGTGCAGCCCGACGCGCGGCTGGACGGTTTCCTCTGCCGTGGCGGCGTCAGGCTTCCCTGCCTCACCTTCCGACGCCGGAGCAGCGCGCTGTGCCGCCTTGCGCGCTTCCGTAGTGCGACTCGCCAGGCGATCGAACGATTCGGCGGCTGCCGAGCGCTCGGCAGCGCTGCGTCCGCGCGCCAGGTTGCGCTGCCGGACCAGCTCGCGCCGCACCTCGGCAACCTCGCGCTCGGCGCGGGCCAGCAGCTCGTCGGCCGCGCGCCGTGCGTCGCCCAGGATGGCGGCCGCCTCCTGCCGGGCCCGCCCGACCCCGCTGCGTGCGCGCTCGCGCTCGCGGCTGGCGGCGGCACGCTCGGTTTCGGCCTCGGCCAGCTCGCGCTCGCGCTCCTCGCGCGCTCGGGCAATGGCGGCCAGCGTC
Organism: Candidatus Limnocylindria bacterium; assembly: GCA_036556695.1. Lineage (GTDB taxonomy): Bacteria > Chloroflexota > Limnocylindria > QHBO01 > QHBO01 > DASSCW01. The sequence continues at coordinate 28,955 of DATBIY010000013.1, read as the reverse complement.
TCCTCCATGGTCACGTGCTCTGCGGCCAGGCGCGAGCGCGCATCGGCCAGGATCTCGGGAGGCAGGCCCAGCCGCTCGGCGATGGCAAAGGCCTGTGACTTGCCCGGCAGGCCGATCTCCAGCCGATACGTGGGCCGCAGCGTCTTCACGTCGAAGGCCACGGATGCGTTGGAAACCATCGGGTGGTCCTGCGCGAACGTCTTGAGCTCGGCGTAGTGCGTGGTGGCGGCCACGGTGGCGCCGGACGCCAGCAGCGCCTCGACCACCGCCATGGCCAAAGCCGATCCCTCCGTTGGATCGGTGCCGGCACCGATCTCGTCGAGGAGCACCAGCGTCCCCGGACCGGCTGCGCCGGCGAAGCGCACCACGTTGCGCAGGTGGCTGGAGAAGGTGGATAGCGACTGCGCGATGCTCTGTTCGTCGCCGATGTCGGCCATCACCCGGCTGAAGACCGGCAGGCGGGCTCCTCCGGCGGCCGGCACCCGCAGGCCGGCCTGGTACATGAGGGCCAGCAGGCCGATGGTCTTCAGCGACACCGTCTTGCCGCCGGTGTTCGGCCCGGTGACCACCAGCGCCCGGTACCCGAAGCGCTCGCCCAGGCGCACGTCGATGGGCACCGCCTTCGGACCCAGCAGCGGGTGACGGGCGCTCAGCAGCTCGATGGCGTCATCGGCCAGCCGCGGGCGAACGGCGTCCTGCTGCTCGCCCAGGCGGGCCCGGGCCAGCCACAGGTCGGCACGGGCCAGCGCCTGCAGTGAGGCAGCCAGGCTCTCGGCGCGCGCCTCGACCGCGCGCGACAGCTCGTCCAGGATGCGCTCCTCCTCGCGCGCGGCCTCGATGGTCGCCTGGGTCCAGGTGTTGTTCAGCTCGACGACCCCCATCGGCTCGATGAACAGGGTGGCGCCGGACGCGCTCTGGTCGTGGACGATGCCCTTCAGCCGTCCCTTGGCTTCTGCGCGCACCGGGATCACGTAGCGGCCGCTGCGGACGGTGACGATCGGCTCGCCGATGATCCCGGCCAGGTCGGCGGAGTGGAGCATGGCGTTGAGCCGCTCGCGCACCCGGTCCTGTGCGGTGCGCAGCCGCTTGCGGATGGCGGCCAGCGCCGGTGAGGCGGAATCGAGCACCTCGCCGCTCTCGTCCACGCTGCGCTCGATCCGCGCCCGCAGCTCCGGCGCCGCGTCGAGCTCCGCGCGCACCGCCCCGAGCTGTTCACCCTCCCAGCCCGAGAGGCGCTCGGCGAAGAGACCGGCGGCGCGCGCCGTCTCGGCCACGTCCAGCAGCTCCTGGGCGGTGAGGCGGCCTCCGCGCCGCGCCCGGCCCAGCGCCTCGCGGATGTCGCGCGCTCCGCCGATGCTGGTCTGTGCCTGCTCGCGCAACAGCTGGGCCGCCTCGTCGGTCTGGTCCTGGAGCAGGCTCACGTGCTCGCCGTTGGCCACGGGCTGCAGGTCGAGCGCCAGCTCGCGCGACGGTGCGAAGGAGGTCAGCTCTGCCAGCTGTTCGATGACGGTGCCGAACTCCAGCGCGCGGAGCGTCCCGGCATCGGCCGCGCTGCCGGCCAGCGGCTGGCCCTGGTCGCCCTCAGCGGCCGGAGCGGTACGGGTCATTCGCGATCGAGAAGCGCAGCGGCTCGGCCGCCCAGCTGCCGGCATAGGCGACCCCGATGCGCGGTGAACGCTCGATGGCGGCCAGCGGCCTCGGCCCATCGGCAATCCAGGCCGGCCCGTGAAGCAGGTCCAGGCCGTTGTGCCGGCGGTCGAAGCCGAAGGCGGCGCCCAGGTTGCCGGGTCCGGCGGCCAGTCGCTCGTCGGGCACCGGGCCGCGGCGCTGGCGGGCCAGCGCCAGCCCGTCGGTCACCTCCGCCGCCCGCAACAGGACGGCTTCCGGCTTGTCGCCCGGCCCGCAGACCACGTTGGCGCAGTGGTGGAGGCCGTAGACGAGGTACACGTACAGGTGGCCCGCCGGGCCGAACATCACCGCGTTGCGCGGCGTCCGCCCGCGCGACGAGTGCGCGGCCAGGTCCTCCGGCCCCTGGTAGGCCTCCACCTCCACGATGCGACCGGCGACGCGACCCTGCGGGCCGTCGTGGACCAGCACCCTGCCCAGCAGGTCCGGCGCCACCTCTGCCGACGGACGGTCGAACCAGGCGCGGTCGCGGATGCGGCGCGGGCCGGGGGTCGGGATGCGGCCCGCGGCTGCGGTCATCGCGGTTCGAGCAGCTGGGCGATCTCGCTCGGCACGAATGGCCTGGCCAGCAGGCCGAACGTCGGGATCAGGGTCGAGCGGAAGAACTCGACCAGCACGGAGCGATCCATGGCCTGGTAGAAGCCGTTGAGGAAGCCGGCGTTCGAGGCATCGGCGTCGGAAACGTTCAGGAAGAAGCTGTCCAGCACCAGCAGCAGGAAGGTGATCGACAGGGCGGCGAACAGCAGGCCGACGACAGCGCCGCCAAGCTCGTCGAGCTGCTTGATGATGGGCAGCCTGGTGCGCCGATAGAACGTCCGCACGATGAACCAGCCCGCCACCACCAGCCCCACGAACAGCACCAGGAAGATGAGCAGCTCACGGCCATCCGGGGTGAACGCGTTCCAGAAGCTGAGCAGCTCGAACATAGGTCCGCGGAGCTGCGAGGCGATGATGAAGGCGATGACCACCACCAAAGCGTTCAGCGCGTAGCGGATCAGGCCCTGCGTGAAGCCGGCGAACACGCCGCCCGCCAGGCAGGCGACGATGAACAGGTCGATCGGGCTCAGGCGGGAGAAGAACTCCACGACCGCTTCCTCCTGTTGTGCCTCTTGGCCGGCCGAGGCAGCCCCGGCACGGGCTGGCGAAGGGTAGCAGCCGCGCAGAACGCGGCACAAGGCAACGGCGCGCTCAGCGGATCTGCGCGCCCAGGTGATGCTGCAGGCTGCCACGCACCCGATTCATGGCGCGCTCGACGGCCTTCTCGTCGCCCGCGGCCTCGGGCTGGAAGCGCAGCGCGATGGCGTACGACACGCGCCCCTCGCCTATCTGCTCGCCGCGATACACGTCGAACACGTGTGCGCGCACCAGGCCCGGTCCGGCGCTCGCCCGCAGCACGCGCAGCAGCTCGCCCAGCGGCGTCTCCTCGCCCACCGAGACGGCCAGGTCGCGGTCGACCGGTTGCGCGGCGGGCACCGCCTGCACCGTCACCTCGGCCGGGATCAGGGCCAGCAGCTGCGGCAGGTTGATGGCCGCGACGACCGGCCGGCCGGGCAGGCCCCACGCTTCGGCCACGCGCGGGTGCACCTCGCCGACGCTGCCGTAGGCGTGGCCGCTGCCGTCGGTCATGCGTGCCGCACGGCCGGGATGCAGGTGCGGGTGCAGCTCCTCAGGGGTTTCCTCACGGTAGGAGGGTGGGCGCGCGCCCAAAGCCTCGTGCAGGGCGTCCACCAGGCCCTTCAGCGTGGCCACGTCGGCCGGCGGCATGCTGGCGCCGGGCAGCGGCGGCAGCTCCGGTCCCAGCAGCGCGATGCCGATGTGCCACGCCTCCCAGCGCCCGCTGCCCGCCGTCTCGGCGCCGGCCGGGCCCTTGCCGGACGACATCCAGTAGGTCTTTCCCACTTCGAACAGCCACGGGTCGCCGCGGCGCTGGCGGACATTCTCGGCCAGCGCGGCGAGCAGCGAGGGGTACATGGCCGGCCGCAGGATGCTGTGCTGCTCGCCCATTGGGTTCGCCAGCCTGACCAGCGCGGCGTCCTGCGGGTCGAAGCCCGAGCGCTGGAGGTCGTCGGGGCCGATGAGCGCGTGCGTGACCACCTCGTCCATCCCCAGTCCGGCCAGGATGCGCCGCACCCGGTGCCGCGCATCCGACGGATCGGACCGGTAGGGCGGCAGCGCGGGACGCGGCAGAGTGCCAGGGATGCGGTCATAGCCGTGGCTGCGGGCGATCTCCTCAGCCACGTCCTCTGCCGCGAGCACGTCGAGCCGGTGGCTCGGCACGACCACCTCCGGCGGGCTGCCGCCTCGCACCTCGAAGCCCAGTGGCGCCAGCAAATCGCGGACGGTGCCCTCGTCCAGCGGAATGCCCAGCAGGCGCTCGGCGCGCGCCAGGTCGAGCGGCACCACGCGCGGCGGCTTGGGCTGGGGGTCGTTGTCGACGATGCCCGATGCCACGCGCGCGCCAGTGATCTCCGCGATCAGCCCCGCAGCGCGGTCAGCGGCGAAGCGCGGCAGGTCGTGGCCAATCCCCTTCTCGTGGCGCATGCTCGCCTCGGAGCGCAGGGCCAGCCGCCGAGCGGTGTTACGGATGGTGGGGCCGTGGAAGATGGCCGACTCCAGGATGACGCGGTTCGTCATCTCGGTGACCTCCGTGCCGGCCCCGCCCATGATGCCGGCCAGGCCGATGGGCTTCGCTTCATCGGCGATCAGCAGCATCCGCTCGTCGAGCTGTCGGGTCTCGTGGTCGATCGTCTCCAGCTGCTCGCCCGCTCGGCCGCGGCGCACCACGATCCGGCCGCCGGGCAGCGTGTCGGCGTCATACGCGTGCATCGGCTGTCCCAGCTCGTGCATGACGTAGTTGGTGACGTCCACCACGGCCGAGATCGGCCGCATGCCGGCCGCCAGCAGGCGCTGCTGCATCCAGGCCGGCGACGGGCCGTTGTGCACGTCGGAGAACCAGCGCGCGGTGAAGCGCGTGCAGGCCTCGTCGGCGATCTCGACGCTGACGTGATCGGCCGTCTGCAGTCCCTCGTCCTCGTGAACGGTGGCATCCGGCAGCCGTAGCGGGCCACCCGTGATGGCCGCCACTTCGCGCGCCAGCCCGACCATCGACAGCGCGTCGCCGCGGTTGGGCTTCACGTCCACGTCCAGCACCACCTCGCCCACGATCGGCCCCAGGTCGGCCCCCAGCGGCAGCTCGTCCTGCGTTCCGCCGAGCAGGTGGATGCCATCGGCGTCGTCGCCCAGCCCCAGCTCGATGGCCGAGCACAGCATGCCCTGCGACTCGACGCCGCGAATCTTCGAGCGCTCGATGCGCCGATCGCCGGGCAGCACAGCGCCGACCTTCGCCACCGGTACCAGGTCGCCGGGCGAGATGTTGTCCGCGCCGCACACCACCTGCAGCGGCGCATCGGCCCCGACGTCGACCGTGGTCAGCCACAGCTTGTCCGCGTTCGGATGCCGCTCGACGCTGAGCAGCCGCCCGACGACCACATCGGTCCAGTCCGCGCCGCTGACGCTGATGCCCTGCACCTCCATGCCGCGCAGGGTCAGCTGCTCGGCGAGCTGCTCGGGGGTGAGCTCGACGTCGACGTACTCGCGCAGCCACGAAAGCGGAACCAGCACCTAGCGGCCTCCCGGGAACTGCTCGATGAAGCGCAGGTCGGCACGCATCAGCTGGCGCATGTCGCGGATGCCGTGGCGGTTCATGGCGACCCGGTCCAGGCCGAAGCCGATGGCGTAGCCCTGGTACTCGTCGGGATCCAGTCCGCCGTGGCGGATCACCGTGGGATGCACCATGCCGGCGCCCAGGATCGTCACCCAGCCGGTCTTCTTGCAGACCGGGCATCCCACGCCGCCGCACACCTGGCAGCTGATGTCGAACGCCACGCTCGGCTCGGTGAAGGGGTAGTAGCCCGGGCGGAAGCGGGTCCGCGTCTCGTTCCCGTACAGCGCGCGGGCGAACTCCTCAAGCAGGCCCTTCAGATCGGCCAGGCTGGTGTCATGGTCGATGACCAGCCCCTCGATCTGGAAGAACTCGAAGTTGCGGTCGGCGGCCACGTTCTCGTAGCGGAAGCAGCGCCCGGGGATGATCACCCGGATGGGCGGGGTCAGCGTCCGCATCGCGCGCACCTGCCCCGGCGAGGTGTGGGTGCGCAGGATGGTGCCGTCCTCGGCGGGGCGCGGCGGATCGCTTCCCGGCTCCGCCACGTACAGCGTGTCCCACAGGTCGCGGGCCGGGTGGTCGGGCGGGATGTTGAGCGCCTCGAAGTTCCACCAGTCGGTCTCGATCTCCGGCCCTTCGAACACCTCGAAGCCGAAGGCGTGGAAGATCTCGCGGAAGTCGCGCTCCGCGGTGAGCGTGGGATGCAGGTGGCCGATGCGGACCGGGCGGCCCGGCGCGCTCATATCCAGCCGCTCGGCCTCCAGGCGAGCCTCCAGCGCACCGGCCGATACGTCAGCCAGCCGTCGACGGATCGCCTCGTCGAGCTGGCCGCGCACCTCGTTGGCCAGCCGGCCCAGCGCGGGCCGCACATCTGGCGGTGCCTGGCCCAGGCTGCGCATCAGGCCCGTCAGCTCGCCGGAGCGGCCGAGCAGTTCGTGGCGCACCTCCTCCACCGCCGCGGCATCGGCGGCTGCCGAGAGGCGGGCGGTGGCATCGGTCCTGAGCTGTTCGAGCCGCTGCTGAAGGTCGTTCATCGGTCCATGTGGATCATCGGCCATAAACGAACGACCCCGCTCCGCATTCGGAGCAGGGCCGTGGTGCCGGCGTGCGCGACGCCGGCTAGCTGGTAAACGAGGACTTTGCGGTTTCGACCATGGTGGCGAATGCCGCCGGCTCGCGGACCGCCAGGTCGGCCAGCACCTTGCGATCCACTTCCACGCCGGCCTGCTTCAGGCCGGCGATGAAGCGCCCGTACGGCAGGCCGTGCTGCCGGGAGGCGGCATTGATGCGCTCGATCCACAGGCGGCGCATGTCGCGCTTCCGTGCCTTGCGGTCGCGGTAGGCGTAGACCAGCGCGTGGAACAGGGCCTCGCGCGCGGGGCGCACCAGCGTGGAGCGGGTGCCACGGCGGCCGGAGGCCTGTGCCAGCAGGCGCTTGTGGCGACGGTGAGCGGCGACGCCGCGCTTGACGCGTGCCATCAGCCGGCCCTACGCGTACGGGAGCAGCCGCTCGAGCTGCTCCTTGTGCGCCTTGGAGACGACCGCCTTGCCCGCGTAGCGGCGCGTGCGGCGGCTGGACTTGATCTCCAGGTGATGGCCACGCCACGCCTTCGGCCGGACCCACTTCCCGGATCCGGTCTTCTTGTAGCGCTTGGCTGTCCCCTTGTGGGTCTTGATCTTCGGCACTGCTATCCCTGTTCTGCCGGCTGCTGCGCTTCGTCTGCCGGGGCCGGTGGCTCGGCCGTGGCGGCCGGTGCCTTGCCCTTGGCGGCGAGCGCGTCGCCGATCGTCTCTCCCCCGTTCGCCGGGGCCGCGGCCTGGGCGGCCGGCGCCTGCGCCGCCTCGCCCTCGCTCTTCGGTTGCTTCTCCGCCCGCTTCTCCAGCGGGGCCATCACGATGTACATGTTCCGGCCCTCCAGGAGCGGCGGTCGCTCCACCGTGCCGTGCTCCGTCAGGAGCTCGGCGGCCCGGTCGAGGAGGTCACGCCCCAAATTGGCGTGGCTCATCTCGCGGCCTCGGAACTGGACGGTCACCTTGACGCGGTCTCCCTCGTCCAGGAACTGCCCCGCCCGTCGAAGCTTGGTCCGCAGATCGTTGACGTCGATCTTGACCCGAAGCCGGATCTCCTTGAAGGTCTGCGACTTCTGCTTCTTCTTGGCCTCGCGCTCGCGCTTCTGCAGCTCGTACTTGTACTGGCCGTAGTCGAGGATGCGGCACACCGGCGGGACCGCGGTGGGCGCGACCTCGACGAGATCGAGCCCCTTCTCCTGCGCCAGCGCGAGTGCCCTGAAGGTGGGCATCACACCCAGCTGCTGGTTTTCGTCATCGATGACCCGCACCTCGCGGATCCGGATCATTTCGTTGACTCGCAGGTCCCTTGCTATGCCGCGACTCCTTCAACAAACAGGCCACCCGAGCCGATACAGACGGGTGGCCGACTTCCACGCAAACGCCGCAGGATTCTACCCGCTCCGGGAGGGCCGGTCAACGAGCGTGGACCGTCGCGTGGTCAGTCCGGATACGCGTAGAAGACCGCGACCTGCCGTCCTTCGGGATCGGCCAGGCGGAATGAGCGCATCCCTTCCCACCTGTCTCCGGAGGGCGGTGCGGCCAGCGCGAAGCCGCGCTGGGCCAGCTCCTGCGCCCAGGCATCCACCTCGCCGGCCGTCTCTAGCCGGAAGCCGATCTGCAGCCCCTCGCGGCTCGGTCGCTCGGAACGGCGGAAGCTCAGCTCGAAGCCGGCCAGCTCCAGGTCCACACCTGACTCGTCGGCGGCGCGGCGCACGAAGCCGAACGCCGACTCGTAGAACTCGGCGGCGCGATGTGGATCACCCGATGCCAGGGCCAGCTGCCCCACCCCCCGCATCTTCCTCATGCGCTGGCAGCCGCCTCCCCGGCGTCCTCGGCGTAGGGCCACAGCTCACGTCGCTGCGCGCGACCGGCGATGTCGGACACGAACTCGTCCAGCGGCACGCCCTGCGACGACTCGCCGGTGCGCAGCCGTGGGGAGACGGCCCCGGCCTCGGCATCCCGATCCCCCACCACCAGCATCACCGGGATCTTCTGCTCCTGCGCGTCGCGGACCTTGGCCTGCATGCGCTCCGAGCGGTCGTCCACCTCGACCCGCAGCCCCGCATCGGCCAGGGCCTGTCGCACGCGAGCGGCGTACTCCAGGTGACGGTCGGCGATGGGGATGACCATCACCTGCACGGGCGCCATCCACAGCGGGAAGGCGCCGGCGAAGTGCTCGGTGATCACCGCCATGAACCGCTCGAACGAACCGTAGATGGCGTAGTGGATGATCGCCGGCCGCTCGAAGCCGCCGTCGGCCGCGCGGTACTCCAGGTCGAAGCGCTGGGGCAGCTGGTAGTCCAGCTGCACGGTCGCGTTCTGCCACTCTCGCCCGAGCGCGTCCTCGAAGAAGATGTCGATCTTCGGCGCGGAGAAGGCCGCGCCGCCCGGGTCTAGGGTGTACGGCGTGCCGGACTCCTCGAGCGCCGTCTTCAGCTTGCCCTCGGCCATGTCCCAGAACTCGTCGGAGCCGAGCCGCTTCTCGGGCCGGGTGGCGAGCTTGAAGGTGGGCGTGATGCCGAACGGCGCGAACTGCCTGCGCACCAGGTCCAGCGCCAGGTTGATCTCCTCGATGACCTGGTCGTCGCGGCAGAAGACGTGCGAGTCGTCCTGGACCAGCTGTCGCACCCGGAACATGCCAGACAGCGCGCCGGTCAGCTCCTTGCGGAACAGGACGGAGTAGTCGGCGAAGCGGATGGGCAGCTCGCGGTACGAGTGCGCGCGGGTCTTGTAGACCAGGATCTCCTGGGGGCAGTTCATCGGCTTCAAGCCCGACAGGTGGCCGTAGTCGTCCAGCACGAACATGTTGTCCTGGTAGAGCTCCCAGTGGCCGGAGGTCTCCCACATCTCCTTGCGGACCAGGCTTGGCGTGCGCACCTCGACGAAGCCGCCGGAACGTCGCACCTCGCGCGACCAGTCCTCCAGTGCGCGCCACATGGCCATGCCGCGCGGATGGAAGAACGGCGCCGCCGGCGACTCGGGATGGAAGGTGAACAGCTCCAGGTCGCGGCCGAGCTTGCGGTGGTCGCGCTTCTTCGCCTCTTCCAGGCGCCACAGGTAGCGGTCCAGGTCGGCCTGCGACTCCCAGACCGTGCCGTAGATGCGCTGCAGCATTGGCCGCTTCTCGTCGCCGCGCCAGTAGGCGCCGGCCGAGTTCAGCAGCTTGAACGGGCCAAGGTCGCCGGTGGTCGCGACGTGCGGCCCGCGGCACAGGTCGTTGAACGAGCCATGGCGGTAAAAGCTGACGATCTGGGCGTTGGCCTCGGGGAGCTCGCGGACGATCTCGACCTTGTAGTCCTGTCCCTCGTTCTCCAGCTGGTTCAGTGCGGCCTCGCGGTCGAGCTCGGAACGTTCGAACGGCAGGTTGGCCCCCACCTGGGCGCGCATCCGCTCCTCGATGGCCTCGAGGTCGGCCGGGGTCAGCGCGCGGGGCAGGTCGAAGTCGTAGTAGAAGCCGTCCCGAATCGCCGGGCCGATGCCCAGCTTGGCCTCCGGGAACAGCTCCAGCACCGCCGCGGCCATGATGTGCGCCGCCGAATGACGCATGGTGTCGAGCCGGTCGTGGGCGCCGGCATCCAGCAGGTCGGCAGCGTCGGAACGAATCTCGTCCGAGTCAATCGCCATGGGCCGAAGGGTAGCGCCTTCAGACGGATTTGAACTGCTCGAACGGCTGGCGGCAGTTGTCGCAGTGGTAGATGGCCCGGCACAGCGTCGGCCCGAATGGGTTGTCCAGGGTGGTGTTCTGCGATCCGCAATACGGGCAGGTGGCCTGGGCCAGGTACATCTGCAGCTCCTGGCCGTCGAAGGATGGACCAATGCGGAGCGGTGGCGCGAACCCGCTGCCTCGCAGCTTCTCGCGTCCCTCCGGGCTGATCCGGTCCGATGTCCAAGGGGGCGCGAAGGTCAGCCGCACCTCCACCTCGTCCGCCACGTTCAGCGCGGTGAGCCGCTCCCCGATCTGCTGCCGCATGACGTCGATCGCCGGGCAGCCCACGAAGGTGGGCAGCAGCTCCACGCTGAGCCGCTCCCCGCCCTCGCGCCGCGGCTCAAAGGCCACCTCACCGATGACGCCCAGCTCGACCACGCTGATGGCCGGGATCTCCGGGTCCGGAATCTCGTCCAGCGCCGCCCGCACCGCCAGCTCCCGCGGATCGCGTACTGCGGCCTGCACTACCACGTTGCTGCCTCGTCGGAGCGGGCCACCATGGTGAACTGGCCGTGCAGCCAGGCGAAGTCATCGGTGCGGTGCGTCCGCCCCTGCGGGTCCGGCTCGACCGCCGGCAGTTGCGGTAGCCCGTTGGCCGCCAGCGTGGCCTGGATGCGCTCCACCCAGCGTGCGCGCAGGGATTCCATCGGCTCCGGAAGGATGCCTGCCGCCAGCAGCGCCTCCTCGCCGAACAGCGGCGCGAGGACGGCCTGGGCCTCCGGCCAGAGCCGCTGCAGTGCCTCGGCCAGGCGCCGCCGCGCCTCGCCGCCGGCCTCGGCCATGCGCCGCAGCCATACCTCGAAGTGCATGAGGTGGTACGTCTCCTCGCGGCGCATCTTGGCCGCCAGTTCGGCAACCGGGGCCTGAGAGGAGCGGCTCAGCGCCTCGAGGCGAGTGGCATCGGCCTGCTCGTACAGGAAGCGGCGTGCCACGGTGAAGGCCCAGTCGGTTCGCGCGTGATTGAGGAGCGCCGCGTGCCGGTATTCCTCCGGTGCGCGGCCGAAGGCCAGCCGGTCGGCGTTGTCATCGGTCAGGGAGGCCAGCAGCTCGTACCACGCCCTGGCGTGCCCGATCTCGTCCTGGCTGATGCTGCTGGTGGCCACGTCCTCCTCCAGCATGGGCGCGATGCCGGTCCACTCGGAGTCCCAGAAGCCGAGCACGAACTCGTCGTCGGCCAGCGTCAGCAGCAGCGCGGCCAGCGCGTCGCGCTGCGCGGCGTCCAGGTCCCAGTCGCTCATGACCCGCCGCCGTCCTGCGCGGCGCGCGCCTTGGCGGCCTCCAGCTTGTGCTTGATGATGTAGCCGCCCGGCCGCTTGTGGGAGCGATCGAACGGCGGCTGCAGCAGGTCCGGATCGTCGAGTTCGATGATGGCGTCGCGGGGCACCACCCACAGCCGATGGCTCTCCTGCCGCCGGCCGTAGAACTCGCGCGCGTAGTGCAGCGCCAGTTCCTCGTCCGGCGCGCGCACGTTCCCGCCATGGACCATCGGATCCCCCTCCGACTCCTGCTGGAAAACCTCCCACACGCGATCACCGGACGCCATGCTCGAAGCCTAGCGCGGCGTGCGCGGTTACGCGACGGCGGTTCCCGCGGCTTGGCCCAGGATTGCGTCGCGCACCCATTGGGTGGCGTCGCGGGCGTCACGCCGGAACTGCAGCCGCTCCTGTGACTTCGGCCCGTGTCCGGTTACCACCGAGCGCAGCTCGTTCCAGTCCGGCTCGGTGTAGTGCCAGCGTCCTGCGGCCTCGTCGTGGCGCAGCTCGGGATCGGGAATGGTCAGCCCCAGCTCCCAGATGCGCGGCACGTAGATCGACAGGAACTCCTGGCGCAGCTGCTCGTTGCCCTTGGCCTTGATTTTCCAGATGAGGTCGCGGTCGGTGGCTGGGTCGGTAGGCGGGCCGTGCATCTGCATCAGCGGGCCCCACCAGCGGTTCAGGGCGTCCTGGACCAGGGCGCGCTGCGCATCGGTCCCGTTCATCATCGTCAGGACCACGTCACGTCCGTGCATGATGTGCACGGACTCCTCCCAGCAGATCTTCTTCATGGTCCGCGCGTACGGCGCGTAGGAGGAGTCGCGCAGCGCCTGCTGCGAGACGATCGCGGCGGCATCCACCAGCCAGGCGATGATCCCCACGTCCGCCCACGACTCCGTCGGGTAGTGGAAGACGTTGTGGAACTTGGTCTTGCCGGCCAGCAAGTCGGCCAGCATCTGCTCCCGCGGCTTACCAAGGTCCTCCGCCACGCGGTACAGCAGCTGGGCGTGCCCCACCTCGTCCTGGATCTTGCTGGTGAGTGCCAGCTTGCGGCGCAGGGTGGGCGCCCGCAGGATCCACTCCCGCTCCGGCAGCACGCCCATCAGCTCGCTGTTGGCGTGCATCTCCACGAACTTCAGGATCGCCGCGCGGTAGTCGTCCGGCATCCAGTCATCGGCTTCGACCTTGCCGCCGCCCATGACGTGTGCGTAGAACGCGTCAGCGCGCGGATCTGGGGTCGGTTGCGTGCTCTCCGCCATGCTTCAAGGGTACCGCATCACCGATGCCATGGCGGCATCTCAGCCGTGTGGCAGCAGCTCCAGGGTGGTCGGCAGGACCTTGTCTGCCAGCATGCCGCGCAGGCCCGATGCGTACGCGTACTTGCGACGCAGCACCTCCGAGCAGGCAGCCACGCGCTCCTCGTCATCTGCAGGCTCGAGCCGCACCTCGATGCGCTGGCCGTCCGCCAACAGCGCTGCCTCGCCGGCGGAGGTGGCCTCGCGATACCAGCGGCTGTTCGGTCCGAGGTAGGTCCGGATGAAGGCCCGATCCCGTTCGTCGACGACCACCCAGATGGTGGTGCGGTGCGGCGGCACATCCGGCGCCGGCCGCGTCTCGATGTCCACTTCCTGGATGTCGCGCAGGACGGCCAGCACGTCGGCCGGCAGCCGCTCAGTCATGCGGAGCGCGCTTCAGCGGGCGGTGCCAGGCGTCATACGCGGCCCGGCGATCCTGCGAGACAGTGGGTCGGCCCTGGTCGTCAGTCGTGACCTGGGCGCGCGGCACGTAGAGGTCCACCGGCAGCAGGCCGGGCGTGCGCACCAGCAGGTAGTCGGCGAACACCGCGTCGACCGTGCCGATGCGCTGCCCACCCGCGCCACGCAGCACGCTGCCTCGCTTGATCTCGATGCCCGCGGTTCCGTCCACGGCCGATACCCTAGCCGCTCACCGCGACTTGCAGCGCAGCAGCTCGGACGCCCACCTCCACCGGCAGCGTCCCAAGCGGCTCGCCGTCCAGGTGCACGCGTGTGTCTGCCGGGCCCTCGATGGTCATGGAGGTGATGCGCAGCAGCTCGACCAGCGGATGGTTCACGTGCTTGGCCCGATAGATGCCGGGCAGCTGCTGCAGCGCGCCCAGCCGCGAGATGTCGCCCACCAGGCACACGTCCAGCACGCCGTCTCCGTTCGAGGCATCGGGGCAGATCTGCATGCCGCCGCCGTAGTACTTCCCGTTGGCGAAGGCGATGAACAGGAAGCGGCCCTCGACCGTCCGCGTCGCGCCATCCGCCTCCTGCAGGCTGACGGTGAGCGGCCGGTTGGCGTGGCGGCGCAGCACGTTGAGCGTCGACAGGAAGTATCCGGCGCGCCCGCGCTGCCACGCGGCACGCGGCGGGGCCATGGTGTGTGCCACGTCGGCGTCGAAGCCGGTGCCGCCGGCCGCCACGAAGAAGCGCTGCCGCGTTCCGACGCGAGCGGTACCCAGGTCGAGCGGTCGGACCTGCGGTCCGAGTGCGACCGCCAGCGCATCCAGCGGAGCGAGCGGCAGCTCCAGGCTGCGCGCCAGGTCGTTGCCGCTGCCGGCCGCCACGACGCCCAGCGTCGGCCGCGGCATGCCGGGCGGCGGTTCGGCCATCAGGCCGTTGACCACCTCCTGCATCGTCCCGTCACCGCCGACCGCCACCACCCGGTCGTGGCCCTGCGCAGCGGCATCGGCGGCCAGCTCCTCGGCGTGGCCGGCGGCCCTGGTCTCGACCACCCGCGCGGCAATCCCGTTCGCGCCCAGCGTGGCGCGGACGCGCGCCTCGAGCTGCCTGGCGCGGCCCATGTTGGCGGCCGGGTTGACGATGACGAGCGGCGAGGCGGGCGCAGGCACGTCGCCGATTCTGCGCGTGCCGTCAAGGCCGCAGCGGGCTAGCCGATGTTGACCTGGATGGTGTGCCAGCCGCGCGCCCCATCCGGCGCAGGACGGGTGACCTGGTCGGTCTGCGTCTCACCGGTGCCGTCGGTGGCGCGCACGCGGATGGTGTGCGGGCCGGCCGTGGCCTGCCAGGAGACGAGCCATTGCACCCAGGTGGCTTCGGAGATCGGCTCGGAGAGCTTCGCCGGCATCCATTCGCCGTCGTCGACCTGCACCTCCACCGCCTGGATGCCGCGGTCCGGCGCCCAGGCCACGCCGGCAATGGGCTGCATGCCGGCGTTCAGCTGTGCCCCGTAGTTCGGCACGTCGATGCGCGACTGCGTCAGGATCGGCGCCTCCTTGGCCCAGCCCAGCGGCACCCAGTAGCCGTCAAAGTCCTCCAGCCTGGTGAGCCGGATGCGGGTCAGCCACTTGGTTGCCGACACGTAGCCGTACAGGCCGGGAACGATCAGCCGCGCTGGGAAGCCGTGCTGCGGCGGCAGCGCCTCGCCGTTCATGGCGACCGCCACCATCGCCTCGCGGTCCGGCGCATCCAGCCAGGCCGTCGGGAAGCCGGCAGTCCATCCGTCGAATGACTCCCCCACTACCTGCGTGGCGCCGTCCTGCACCCCGGCGCGGTCCAGCAGCTCCCGCAGCCGGACGCCGCGCCACAGCGCGTTGCCCACCAGCCGCCCGCCGACCTCGTTGCTGACGCAGGCGATGGTCACGTACTGCTCGAACAGCGGCATGGCCAGCAGCTCGGCGTAGTCGATCGTGAACGGGCGGTCGACCATGCCCTCGACGCTCAGGCTCCAGGTCGTGGCGTCGAGGTGCGGGACCAGCAGGCTGGTGTCGATGCGGTAGAACTGGTCGTTGGGGATGACCAGCGGCGTGATGCCCGGCACGTTGAGGCTCGAGCCGGCGGGCGGCGACGGCGCCGCTGAGGCGGGCGCCGGCACCTGCGGAATGCTGGCCACCTCCGCCGCGCGCCGCTCCAGCAGGAAGCGCCCGACGCCGCCTGACACGGCCGCGGCCCCGGCCACGGCCAGGCTGGTGCCCAGGAACCTGCGCCGCTCGAAGTCCAGCATCCGCGGCTCTTTCTGGCGTGGCGTGGCAAGCCCCATCAGGCGCGGCAGCGCCAGGACCGAGGCCGCTGTCGCCAGTGCCGCAGCGACCGCTGCCAGGAGCAGGTCCACCAGTGGGTCCCGGATCGCCGCCAGCAGGACCAGCACCCCCAGGACGGCGAAGCCGATGCGACCCCAGTTGGGCCAGCGGCGTTCCACCAGCCCCAGGGCGGCGGCCAGCGCCAGGGCGCCGATGAGCACGGCAACGCTGAGCACCGCCTTGTCGTTGGTGCCGAACAGGTCGACCACGATCTGCTTCGCGTTCGGTGGCTGCAGCGCGATCAGCAGCGTCCCGATCGCCAGGATTGGCGAGGGGGCGCCGGGCAGCAGGCCGGCCAGAAGCTCGGCCAGGCCCAGCCCCAGGCCGCCAGCCGCGATGCCCGCGGCGGCAGCGGTGAGCCGGGAGGGGACCGGTCGTGATGCTTGCATGGTCAGCGTCGATTGTGTGCCAGGCGCATGACGTTCGTACGAAGGCGGCAACGATCGGTACGCTTGCGGCGATGGCCGCTGACGACCTGCGCGTGGACATCCTGCTGGCTCCCGGCGCCTCCGGCGGGCCTGCATCGATGCGCGCCTACGTCGACGGCCTGAAGCAGCGCGGGCTGCTCGCACGCAGCCTGCACCTGCCCAACGGCAGGGCCGAGCGGGCCGTACCCGCGTACCGGAAGGTGGCAGCACAGCATCGGGACGCGGTGCTCGGCGGGCAGTCGTTCGGCGGCCGCGTGGCCACACTGCTCGCCGCCGAGCAGCCGGTACGAGCCCTGGTGCTGACCTGTTTCCCGCTGCACCTTCCCGGCAGGCCGGACATGTGGGAGGAGCGCACCGCGCACTTCCCGCAGGTGGCCTGCCCCGTCCTGCTGCTGTCCGGCGATCAGGATCCGCGCGCCAGGGCCGACCTCCTGCGCCGCGCGGTGGAGCGCCTGCCGCAGGCCACGCTGCACCTCTACCCGGGGGTTGGCCACGCGCTGAAGCCCGTCCTGCCGGATGCACTTGACCGCATCGCGGCCTTCGTCCGCGAGCTCGGCTGAGGGGCGAGCGAAGGACCGTACACTCCATGCGTGGCTATGGAGACCGTCACCTGCCCCAACTGCGGCGAGCAGAACCCCGCCAGGTTCCGGCTGTGCGGGTTCTGCGGGACGCCCCTGGCGCCGGCCCTGCCTCCCCAGGAGGAACGCAAGACGGTCACCGTCTTCTTCAGCGACCTGAAGGGCTCCACCAACCTCGGCGAGGCGCTCGACCCGGAGAGCCTGCGCGAGGTGATGACCACCTACTTCGACTCGATGACGCGGGTGCTGCGCCGGCACGGCGCCACCATCGAGAAGTTCATCGGCGACGCGATCATGGCCGTCTTCGGGCTGCCGAAGCTGCACGAGGACGACGCCCTGCGCGCCGTGCGTGCCGCGAAGGAGACCCAGGGCGCCATTGCCGAGCTGAATGACGAGCTGCAGCGTCGCTACGGCGTCCAGCTGACGGTGCGCACCGGCGTCAACACCGGCGAGGTGGTGGCCGGCGATCCCACTGCCGGCCAGCGGCTGGTCACTGGCGACACGGTCAACGTGGCCGCCCGGCTGGAGCAGGCGGCGCCCGCGGGCGAGATCCTGATCGGCGACCTGACCTACCGCCTGGTGCGCGGTGCGGTCGAGGTCGAGGACGTCGAGCCGCTCGAGCTGAAGGGCAAGGCCGAGCGCGTCCGCGCCTACCGGCTGTTGGCCGTGTCGGACGCGACCGAGGGATTCGAGCGCCGCCAGGACGCGCCCATGGTCGGCCGCGAGCGCGAGATGGCCGCGCTTTCAGAGACGTTCCAGCGGGCGGTGGACGAGCGCCGCTGCCGGGTGGCCACCATCATCGCCGATGCCGGCGTGGGCAAGTCGCGCCTGGTCCGGGAGTTCACCGGATCGCTGGCCGACCGCGCCACCGTGGTCCACGGCCGATGCCTGCCGTATGGCGAAGGCATCACCTTCTGGCCGCTGGTCGAGGCAGCGCGCGAGGCCGCGGTGATCGAGCAGGACGACCCCCCGGACGAGGCCCGGGCCAAGCTGGCCGCGCTGACCGGCGACGAGCGCATCACGGAGCGGCTGGCCGCCGCCATCGGCCTTGGCGCCGAACAGTTCCCGGTGGCGGAGACCTTCTGGGCGGCGCGCCACTTCCTGGAGATCCTGGCGCGCGATCGGCCCGTGACCGTGGTGGTCGACGACATCCACTGGGCGGAGCAGACCTTCCTGGAGCTCATCGGCCACCTGGTCGAGACGATCGAGGGCGCGCAGGTCCTGCTGCTGTGCACGTCGCGCCCCGACCTGCTGGAGCGCCATCCCGAATGGGCCACCGAGGCGGAGGCCGTGCGCCTGGTCCTCCAGCCACTGACTGATGCCGATGCCGGACAGGTCGTTGCCGGGCTGCTGGGTGACGCCGGCATCGCCGGCGAAGTCCAGGAGCGGATCGTGCGGGCCGCCGAGGGCAACCCGCTGTTCGTCGAGCAGCTGCTGTCGATGATGATCGACAACGGCGCGCTGCACTTCTCGGGCAACCGCTGGGAGCCGACTGGCGACCTGTCGGACAGCGACGTGCCCCCAACCATCCAGGCCCTGCTGGCCGCGCGGCTGGACCTGCTGGCCCGCGAAGAGCGAGCGGTCATCGAGCCGGCCTCGGTCATCGGGCTGTCGTTCGCCGAGGCGGCGGTCACTGAGCTCGCCCCGGAGCCGGTGCGGCCCAACGTGCCGGACCACCTGGAGGCAATGACCCGCAAGCAGCTGGTCCGCTCCAACCACGTCGCGTCGCCCGAGGAGCTGGGATTCCGCTTCCAGCACATCCTCATCCGCGACGCGGCCTACAACGGCCTGCTGAAACGCGCACGCGCCAGCTTCCACGAGCGCTTCGCAACCTGGGCCGAGGACCTGAACCGCCGCCAGGGACGCTCCCAGGAGTTCGAGGAGATCCTGGGGTACCACTTCGAGCAGGCGTACCGCTACCTAACCGAGCTGGGCACGCTCGATGAGCACGCGCGCGGCATCGGCCAGCGGGCGGCGGAGAAGCTGGCTTCCGCCGGGCGGCGCGCCATGGCCCGCGGCGACATGCCCGCCGCCGCCAACCTGCTGCGCCGCGCCTCCGGCTGCCTGCCCACCGAGTCGATCGAACGCCTGCGCCTGCTCCCCGACCTGGCGGAGGCGCTGATGGAGCTCCCCGCCTTCGAGGAGGCGGAGCAGGTCCTGGGTGAGGCGATCGAGGGCGGGCGGCAGCATGGCGACCTGGTCCTGGCCGGCCAGGCCGAGTTGGTGCGGCTGCTGGTGCAGCAGTACTCGTCGGAGGAGGGCGGCTGGACGGAGCAGGCGCTGCAGGCGGTGGAGCGCATCGAGCCCATCTTCATCATGGCCGGCAATGCCGCCGGCCTGGGCCTGGCATCGCGGCTCAAGGTGGGCATCTACGGCACCGCGAACCGATTCGCCGAGTCGGTGGTGGCGGCGGAGGACGTCATCCGCTACGCCCGCGAGGCTGGCGACCCACGGCTCGAACGGCGCGGCTCAATCGGCTATACCCAGGCCGCGCTGTACGGTCCGACTCCGGTGAACGAGGCCGTGGCGCGATGCGAGGAGCTGGCCGCGGCGACCGGTGGCGACCGGCGCACCGAGGCCCTCATCCTCCACCACCTCACCCAGCTCTATGCCATGCAGGGCGAGTTCGACAAGGCGCGCCAGGCGGGCGCGCGGGCGCAGCACATCTACGACGACTTGGGCGCCGGACTGCTGGCCGCAGCCCTGTCGATCAGCGTCGGCCAAGTGCAGCTGTTGGCCGGGAACCTGGAGGAGGCGCGCGAGGTGCTCACCCGTGGCTACGCCGCGGTCCAGGAGATGGGCGGCGCCTTCCTGCAGACCGGCATCGCCGGGCTGCTCGGCAAGGTGGCCCACGGCCAGAATCGCCTGGACGAGGTCGCCGTGCTGAGCCGCACCATCGAAAGCCTGGCCGATGCCGATGACATCGACGCGCAGACCGAATGGCGCTCGCTGCGGGCCGCGGCTCTGGCCCACCAGGGGTCGGCGACCGAAGCAGCGGAGCTGGCGACCGCGGCGGTGGATCTGGCACGGACCGCGCAGGCTCCGCTGCTGCTGGCCGGCGCCCTGGTCACGCTGGCCGACGTGCAGGAGCAGCACGGCGATGCGGATGGCTCAGCGGCCACCCTGCGTGAGGCCCTGGAGCTCTATCGGGCCAAGGGCGACCTGGTCTCGGCCGGAAGGCTGGAAGCCCGCCTGAAAGGGTGATGCCGGGGCGCGTGCCCCGGCATCTGCTCGCGAACGGCTCTCGAGGTTCAGTGGCCGATGATCTTGCCGTTCTCGGTCAGGTAGGCCGTCACGAACGTCTTGTGGGCGTAGATCGAGACCTCTACGCAGGGCGCCACCGGCTCGCCGTAGCACTCCTCGAGCTCCTCGTACGTCCCGTCGTCGAAAAAGTGGACGAACTGGGCGTAGTAGTGCTTGGCGTTGTACACGATGTGCACCGTGAAGCCGCCGGGGAAGGTCTGGCCGTTGTTCACGCTGATGATCGACGCCTGGCCGAAGCACTCCTCGAACACCTCCTCGCAATCGGAGATGTCGTTGTTCTCACCGGCGGTGACCGGGATGTTGAAGGCGGGCGACGTGATCTTCGTGGACTGCGGGTTGCCCTCGCTCAGCGCCGGGTTGGTCTGGACCACCGGGTCGTCGCCGGTGGTGAGGAAGCCGCCGGCGAACGAGTTGGCGTCACCGTTGAGCGCCACGCTGTCTGTCTGAACGAACAGGTCGCCGTGGCTGTTGTTACTGCCAGGAACGTACCCGCTGCTGCTCCACTCGAACAGCACGGGCATGCTGTCGCCGGTTGACGGCGTGGTGAAGACGACTCTCACCTGGACCGCTCCGCCCTTGCTTAGTGGCTTCCAGCTGCAGCTGAGCTCGACACCGTTGCCCGGACCCGGGCCGCAGGAGCCTTTGGCGCCATTGAAGTTCGTGACCGTCACCGAATGGAAGGTGCCGGTTGTTGTGGCAGTCAGGAACAGTTTCGAGATGTTGCTCTTGCCGCCGTTGCGAGCCCAGATGTCGAAGGCGACCTTGCTGCCGGGCGAGGCCGCTGCAGGCAACGCACCGCTGGGCAGGCTGCCGCCGACGATTGGCCCGAAGCCGAAGGCCAGCGCCGCTGGCTTCGCCGAAACCAGCGCCGGTGCCGCCAGCATCAGGGTAAGGGCCAGCGTCAGCGCCAGCGCGACGGGTCCGCGGAATGCTCGGATTCGCATCATGGTTTGAAACAGCCCTCAGTCTCGGATGATGCCCGGCGAGCTGCCTGAGTCGCAGCTTCTCTCCGCGAGCCGGAGCGGCCCCAGTCTATCCGCGCGCTGGTGCTGGCGACTAGTACCGCGGACCCATTCCAGTCCGCTCCTGGGTGCAGCACACCGCACAAATTGACCGTGTGGCAGGGTACCAGGCACGTTGTGTTGACAGATGTCACCCTGCCGACGGAACTGCGGTCTTCCAGTCGACATGCGCGGTCGCGGCCGGACCGCAGTCTGGCGCGGGGCACCGACGCACGCGGCGGCGGCGGCCGCCTTCCGCGCAGGCGTGCTGCCCTCCCTGGCGGAGGTCAACCGGGAGGCTAGCCCGCGAACTCGTCGGCGTGATCGCCGCGATCCTTGGCGATGGTCCGCTCCATGATGTCGATCGTCTCGGCAACCGAACGCCCGTTGGCGTCCGCCGCCGCCTTGACATCCTCGTAGCGGATGTCCTGGGGACCCATCTCGAGATGGGCCTGCATGCAGCCACATGTCAAACACATGCCCGCCCAACGGCTGCAAGTTCAGTACCCGGCCGCCTCGCGGCTGCGCGCCTACACTGCATGGCATGGCAGCGAAGAGCACCGTCGAGGCAGTCGACCACGATCCCGGCCCGGATGCATCGGCTCAGCGCGGGGAATCCCATGCCGAGGCTCCGCGCCATCCGCTAACGCTGGGCGAAGGCACCGTGCGCATCGGCACCGCCTCGTGGACCGATCCCACCATGGTGGCACCGGGCGTCTTCTATCCGCCGGACGCCACGAACGCCGAGGGACGGCTGCGCTACTACGCCGACCAGTTCCCCATCGTCGAGGTCGACGCCACCTACTACGCCCTGCCGAGCCGGCAGATGGGCGAGCTGTGGCTGGAGCGCACCCCGCCCGACTTCACGTTCGATATCAAGGCGCATGCCCTGATGACCGGCCAGCCGTCGGAAGTGAAGCGGCTGCCGAAGGAGATCCGCGAGGAGATCCCCATCGAGCTGGTCGACAAGAAGCGCATCTACGGCCGCGACCTGCCGGCGGAGCTGTACGACGCCGTCTGGGACACATTCCTTGACGCGCTGAAGCCGCTCTACTCTGCCGGAAAGCTGGGTGCGGTGTTCCTCCAGTACCCGCGCTGGTTCTACCCGTCGAACGAGTCGCGCGACGCCATTGTCGACGCGCGGCGGCGGCTGGGCGACGTGCCGATGGCGGTCGAGTTCCGCAGCGGCACCTGGTTCAACGAGAAGAACGCGGATCGCACGCTTCGCTTCCTGGAGAAATACCAGATCCCGTTCGTGATGGTCGACGAGCCCCAGACCAAGACCGCGCTGCCGCCGATCTACGCGGTCACGTCGCCTGACCTGGCGGTGGTCCGCTTCCACGGCCGCCGCACCGAGACCTGGGAGGCGAAGAACATCCCGGTGGTCGAGCGCTTCCGCTACCTCTACGACAGGGACGAGCTGGGCGAATGGGTGCCGCGTGTCCGGCAGGCGGCCGAGGCGGCTCGCAACGTCCACGTGCTGATGAACAACTGCTACGCCAACTACGGCACCACCAACGCGCGCGAGCTGGCTGCCCTGCTGACGCAGTACGCCGGCGCGCAGCCCGCGCCCGCGGAATAGCCACGCCGTCCCTAGCTGAACAGCGCCGACAGCAGGGTCCAGATCAGCCAGACGCAGCCGATGGCGACGGCGCCGATGATTGCCAGCAGGCCGACGAAGAACCCCCACTGCGGCGCGGTGCTGGCTCCCGGATCCTCGCCGTAGCGGCGCAGCAGGCCGACGTTGCGGGCGTTGGACTTGTACCAGAGGTCGAACGCGTCGCCGATGACCGGCACCGCACCGATGACGAAGTCGAGCGCCACGTTCGCCAGCATGCGGGCCAGCACCACGCCGGGCAGGCCGCGCTGCACGCCGCGCGCGACGATGAACAGCCCCAGGCCGCCCGATAGAACGTCGCCCAGGCCAGGCACCAGGCCGATCACCGCGTCCAGGCCAATGCGCCGCCCCGTCCCGGGGATCGGCACGCTGTTGTCCAGCAGCCAGGCCAGCACTTCCGCGTCCGTCGCGGCGGATCGAGTCTCGCGTACGCGCGCCATACCCCTTGGCCGAACACCAAGCCGCGTGCCAGACTGGCCCGCGACTTGCGGTGTGCAGGCGCTTGCCAGCTCGTAGAGGATTCCCCACGACATGACGTTCCGTCGCAACGCGCGACTCAATCCCGGGCAGGTCCGCGACCTGCGGGGCAGCGGGGGCGGCCTTGCCATCGGCGGAGGCCTCGGCGGCGTCGTGCTGCTGGTGGCCGTGCTGCTGCTCGGCGGCGATCCGTCGCAGATCCCGTCTGAGCTGCTGGGCGACGGCACCAGGGTCGGCACCGGCGACAACACCGAGATCGAGCAGAAGTGCCAGACCGGGCAGGATGCCAATACCAAGGAGGACTGCCGCATCGTCGGCTTCGTCAACTCGGTGCAGGATTACTGGCAGGAGCGCCTGCAGGGCTACCAGTTGGCACCGACGACCTTCTTCAAGGGCGCGGTCAGCACCGGCTGCGGGCAGGCCAGCAGCGCAGTCGGCCCCTTCTACTGTCCGCCTGACAAGGGCGTGTACATCGACCTGGGCTTCTTCGACCAGCTGCAGACGCGGTTCGGCGCGGAGGGCGGCCCATTGGCTGAGGGCTACGTCATCGCGCATGAGTACGGCCACCACGTGCAGAACCTGCTGAACCTGCTGCAGCCCGGCGGCGACACCGGTGCCGAATCCCGCGCGGTGCGGACCGAGCTGCAGGCCGACTGCTTCGCCGGCGCCTGGGCGAACCACGCCGAGGAGGAGTTCCTGGAGCCCCTGACCGAGGAGCAGATCGACCAGGCGCTCGATGCGGCCGCGGCGGTGGGAGACGATCGCATCCAGGAGCAGACGCAAGGCCGTGTGGACCGCGATTCGTGGACGCACGGCTCATCGGAGCAGCGGCAGCAGTGGTTCAAGATCGGCTGGCAGTCGGGTGACCCGAACCAGTGCGACACCTTCAACGCCGATCTTTAGCAAAGGGACCGGGCCGCAGGAGCGACCCGGTCCAGGTGTGCGCCTCGCCTTAGATGACGGTGGTGCGGTCGTAGCCCTCGCGCCTGTGCGAGTGGTTCCGGCCGTAGCCCGGTCAGCTACCCCGCACGCTGATACGGGGTTCCCGGCCGCGCGGCGCGTGGCGCTCGGCGCCTGGGTGTACGGCTTCCCGGTCGATTCGTCGGCCATGCCTCGGTACATCGACCTGGCTGGCCGACCGCCGGCCATCGCCCACGCATTCCAGAACTGGCAGGCCAGCCGCCCGTTCGACCTCACAGCAGCCGCGGCTGCGGCCGAGATCGGCGCGGCGCCGATGATCAGCTGGCAGCCCGGACCTAGCCTCCGCGCCATCGCCGACGGCGCCTGGGATGCATTTGTTCGCGCCGCGGCAGCCACGCTGGCGGATGACGGCCGGCCGCTGCTCCTGCGTTTCGCGCACGAGATGAACCTGCCAGGCATCCCGTGGTTCGGGCCGCCGGATGAATTCCGCGCGGCCTGGCTCCATGTTCGCCGCCTGTTCGACGAGGCCGGCGCGGACAACGTGCGATGGGTGTGGAGCCCGTACATCGACGAGCCGGGAGACATGAGTCTCGATGCATGGTTCCCGGGCCGCGAGGCCGTCGACTGGCTCGCGCTGGATGGCTACAACTGGGGCCGCCGCCGCTGGAGGAACCGCTGGGCCAGCTTCGACCGCATCTTTGCGCCGAGCCTCGCCACCCTCGACCGGCTGGCGCCGGGCCTGCCGGTGATGCTGGCCGAGATCGGCTGCGCGCAGCGCGGCGGTGACAAGGCCGGCTGGCTGCGGGACGCCTTCCTGCACGCCATTCCACGCTACCCGGAGATCCGCGCCGTCGTGTGGTTCCACGAGGATCGGCCCGAGCACGCGGATTGGCGCGTTGACTCCTCGCCGAGTGCGCTCCAGGCGTGGCGCGAGATCGTGACGGATCCACGCTATGCGGTCACCGGCAGCGAGCTGCTTGCGAACCCCTAGCGATACGTCGGCGCGCGATGTCGATTCCCCAGTGTGCCGCGCGTCACACAGGTGAAGCGCGGAGAAACGCGCAAAGCACGCGGAGGACGCAACCATGGGGAACAAGATCATCCACGTCGAAGTGGTCGGCAAGGACGGGGCGGCGCTGCAGAAGTTCTACAGCGACGTGTTCGGCTGGAGCCTGGACACGAACAATCCCGGCGGGTACGGGATGCTGCGCCAGGATGAGCTGAGCGCCGGGATCGGCGCCGCCTCGGACGGCGGCACGGGACACGTGACCTTCTACGTCAGCGCCGAGGATCCGCAGGCCACGCTGCAGAAGGTCGAGGCGGCCGGCGGCCGCGTCCTGATGCCGCTCACCGAGGTGGCGCCGGAGACGACCATCGCACTGTTCGCCGACCCGGAGGGCCACGTCGTCGGCCTGATGTAGGCCCGTGACCCCTGCCAAGCCAAGGGGCGCCCTGAGAGCGGCGCTCCTTGGCGGCAACTGGGCTAGCGCCCGGGAACCGGCCCCTCGCGCAGGCCGATGACATTGCCCGACGGATCGCGCATCCACGCCCCGCGAGCCGGCCCGATCTGGGCCACGCCGTTCTCCGTCTTCGGCTGCTCGTACTCCTCGAAGACCACGCCACGCTCCCGCAGCGCACGCATCTCACCCTCCAGGTCGCTGACCTCGAAGTGGCCGACGGTCTGCCCCACGTTCGGCTGTCCGCGCCGCACGGACACCTGCGAGCCGTGGCCGGCTCCGAACCGCAGGGCAAAGGGCGTCTCATCCAGCAGTGGCAGCCCGAGCTGGTCGGCATAGAACCGCCGCGCAACTTCGAGGTCGTCCACCGCGATCGTGGTCACCAACAGCGCGTCACTGAGCATCAGGCCTCCTTCTGGCAGCCAGTATCCGCTGCGCTACACTCACGCCGTCTCGACAGCATGATCTCCAGGAGCTCCTCCACGATGCGCCGTTCTCCCCGAGCCACCAGCCTCGCGCTCGTATCCTCCATCGCGCTGCTGCTGATGGCCTGCGCGCCAGGCACGAGCACCACGCCCAGCACGTCCGCGAGTGCCAGCCAGTCAACGGCCGCCTCGGAGTCTGCATCGGCCAGTGAGGCGGCGGCCTGTACGCCGGAGACGATGCAGACCAAGACCCCGGGCACCTTGACGGTCGGGACTGACAACCCCGCCTTCCCGCCGTACTTCGCCGAGCCCGAGGAGGGAGAAGACGTTCCCGAGCCGTGGAGCGACGGCGTGGGCAACCCATACAACGGCCGCGGCTTCGAGAGCGCCATGGCCTACGCGCTGGCCGAGGAGCTTGGCTTCACGGAGGACCAGGTGCAGTGGATCCAGGTGCCGTTCAACAACTCGATCGCCCCGGGTCCCAAGGACTTCGACGTCTACCTGGCCCAGGTGTCGTTCACCGAGGAGCGGACCCAGGCCGTCGACCTCAGCGAGGGCTACTTCTTCAGCAACCAGGCACTGGTCACCACCGCGGACTCGCCACTGGCTGATGCCACCAGCCTGGCCGATGTCGCGGCCGCCAAGCTTGGCGCGGCGGGCAACACGACCAGCCTGACCTACATCACCGACAAGATCCAGCCCAGCCAGGAGCCGCGCGTGTATGACGACAACACGGGCGCGAAGCTGGGGCTGGAGGCCGGACAGGTGCAGGGCGTGGTCTTCGACGCGGCGACGGCCTACTACATCGTCAATGTCGAGATGGCGAACGGCGTCCTGGTGGGACAGCTGCCCTCTGATCCCGGCGAGCAGGAGCACTTCAGCTTCGTGCTGGACAAGGACAGCCCGCTGACCGATTGCGTGGACCAGGCGCTGCTGACCATGGGCGAGAACGGCGAGCTGGACTCGATCGCGGCCGAGTGGCTGTCCGACATCGTCGACCTGCCGTTCATCGGCGAGTAGTCACCAGGCCTTGAGCGGGCCGCAGGATCAGCTGACCGGCGGTCCTGCCGCGCCTTTCGCCCGGCCCGCCGGAGGCACGCGGTTGCGCCGCGTGAGCCTGCGTTCCCTGCTGGTGGCGGCCATCTCGACGGTGGTGGTCGTCACCGGGCTGGTGCTGCTGGTGGTCAACTCGCCCGGCTGGCCGCGCGTCCAGGAGGCATTCCTGAACGGCGAGATCTTCTGGGAGTCGGCGCCGGGCATCATCGGGAAGTTCGGCACCAACGCGCT
Organism: Candidatus Limnocylindria bacterium; assembly: GCA_036556695.1. Lineage (GTDB taxonomy): Bacteria > Chloroflexota > Limnocylindria > QHBO01 > QHBO01 > DASSCW01. The sequence goes on along the minus strand of DATBIY010000013.1, from coordinate 2,062 downwards.
CCTCTTCGGCATCGCCGAGATCCTGATCCTGCTCTTCGGCCTGCTGCTTGCCGTGCTGCGGAGCATGCCCGGGCCTGTCTTCTTCCCCGTGCGCCTTCTGGCGACGGCGTATGTCGACATCTTTCGGGCCGTGCCGGGCATCCTGGTGATCTTCCTGCTGGGCTTCGGCGTCCCCGGGCTGCGCCTGCCGGGCATGCCGGATTGGGCGCAGGACCCGTTCTTCTGGGGCGTCGTGGCGCTGACGCTCCTCTACTCGGCCTACGTGTCGGAGGTGTATCGGGCCGGCATCGAGTCGGTCCATCCGTCGCAGGCTGCCGCCGCCCGATCGCTGGGCCTGTCGCAGTTCCAGGCCCTGCGCTTCGTGGTGGTGCCCCAGGCCGTGCGGCGCGTCATTCCGCCGCTGCTCAACGACTTCATCGGCCTGCAGAAGGACACGGTGCTGGTCTCCTTCATCGGCGTGGTCGAGATCTTCCGCCAGACGCAGATCCGCACCCAGGCGACCTTCAACTTCACGCCGTACCTGGTCACCGCGCTGGTGTTCCTGGTGGTAACCATCCCGCTGGCGCGTTTCACCGACTGGCTGGTGGCACGGGAGCGTGACCGCCGATACGCGGCAGCCGTCGGCGCCACGGCCTCGCGGGCACGCCGCGGTCGCCTTCTGGGGCTGGGCCGATGACGAGAGCCACGCCGGCGAGGGCATCGGCTCCGGCGCTGGTCATCAAGGGGCTGTGGAAGTCGTTCGGCTCGCTGGAGGTCCTGCGCGGAATCGATCTGCAGCTGGCCGAGCACGAGGTGGTGGCCTGTATCGGCGCCTCAGGCTCGGGCAAGTCCACGCTGCTGCGCTGCATCAACCTGCTGGAGCCCATCGACGCGGGCCGCATCGTGGTCGAGGGCGAGGAGATCACCGCGCCGGGCGTGGACGTGGACCGCATCCGGCGGCGGATCGGGATCGTCTTCCAGGCCTTCAACCTGTTTCCGCACATGTCGGTGCTGCAGAACGTAACGCTCGCGCCGCGGCGGGTGCTGAGGCTCTCCCCCGCCGACGCCGATGCCCGGGCCACCGGACTGCTGGAGCGCTTCGGCCTGGCCGATAAGCGGGACGACTACCCGGATCGGCTGTCCGGCGGGCAGCAGCAGCGCGTGGCCATCGTCCGGGCGCTGGCCATGCAGCCGGACCTGCTGTTGTTGGATGAGGTGACGTCGGCGCTGGACCCGGAGCTGGTGGCAGAGGTGCTGAACGTGATCCGTGAGCTGGCGGCCAGCGGCATGACCATGATCATCGCCACCCACGAGATGGGCTTCGCGCGCGATATCGCATCGCGGGTGCTGTTCCTGGACGGCGGCCGCATCCTGGAGGAGGGGCCGCCGGCTCAGATCTTCAGCGCACCGCGAGAGCCCCGGACGCGCGAGTTCCTGCAGCGGATCATCGACGCCGGGCGGCTCTAGTCCTCCTCCGGCTCCTGCCGCGGTGCGTTCTTCGCGGCGCTGTGCGCCACGGCGAAGGCGCGCGACTCGTCGCCGTCGTACTGCTCGAGGGCGCTGTTGAAGGCCTCGAGGAAGGCGTGCTTCTGGTGGGTGGAGTACTGGTCGACCTGCGCTTCCGGCAGGTCCGAGATGGTGGAGTACGGCATGCGGATCTGGGGATGCATGGGGCGTGCCGCCGCTGCGGAGTAGGCTATCGCCCCATGATCATCGTGCGGCGCGATCGGGATATCTTCGACACCTCGGGCGGCTGGTTCCGCGCCCGCTGGCATTTCAGCTTCGACACCTACCGTGACCCGGAGAACGACTCGTTCGGGGCCATGCGCGTCTTCAACGACGATCGGCTGATCCCCGGTGCCGTGTGGCCGCTGCACCCGCATCGCGACGTGGAGGGCCTCACGTATGTCGTCGAGGGCACGTTCGGCCACCAGGACAACGTGGGTGGCCCATTCGGTCCGCTGCCCTCCGGGAGCGTGCAGCGCATGACCCTGGGCTCGGGCGCACTGCACTCGGAGCTCAATGCATCGCAGACGGAGCCGATGCGCTTCATCCAGATCTGGATCCTGCCGGACACCGCCGA
>DATBIY010000012.1:0-15888 GCA_036556695.1 Candidatus Limnocylindria bacterium | reverse complement strand
AGTGATGGCAGAGACGAACGGACTGCGGATTGCGGATCGAAAGCACATCGGCCTGGCCGAGATGCTCAAAGGCGGCGTCATCATGGACGTGACGAACGCCGAGCAGGCCAAGATCGCGGAGGACGCCGGCGCCGCCTCCGTGATGGCGCTCGAGCGGGTGCCGTCGGACATCCGCAAGTACGGCGGCGTGGCCCGGATGAGCGACCCCAAGCTGATCACCGAGATCAAGGCGGCGGTCAGTATCCCGGTGATGGCCAAGTGCCGCATCGGCCACATCGCCGAGGCGCAGATCCTCCAGGCGCTGGAGGTCGACTTCATCGACGAGTCGGAGGTGCTCACCCCGGCCGACGAGGAGCATCACGTCGACAAGCACCAGTTCGCGGTGCCATTCGTGTGCGGCTGCCGCGACCTTGGTGAGGCACTCAGAAGGATCGGCGAAGGGGCGGCCATGATCCGCACCAAGGGCGAGGCCGGCACTGGCAACATCGTCGAGGCGGTGCGCCACATGCGCGCCGTGATGAAGGGCATTCGCGAGCTGTCCGGCATGCGCGACGATGAGCTGTTCGCGGCTGCCAAGGAGCTTCGCGCCCCGCTGGACGTGGTGAAGCAGACCGCCCAGCTGGGTGAGCTGCCGGTGCCGAACTTCAGTGCCGGCGGCGTGGCCACTCCGGCCGACGCCAGCCTGATGCGCCAGCTCGGCGCGCAGGCCGTGTTCGTGGGCTCGGGCATCTTCAAGGCCGAGGACCCGGAGCGCGTCGCGCGGGCGATCGTGATGGCCACCACCCACTACGACAACCCGGAGATCCTGGCCGAGGTCAGCGCGGGCCTGGGCGAGCCGATGCGCGGGCTCGACCTCAACGAGATCCCTTCAGAGGAGCGCCTGGCCGTTCGCGGCTGGTAGCGACGAGAAGACCGATGGCGCAGCCGGCGCCGTCCGCGCCACACGAGCCGTCCGCCATTCCTCCCCGACCGCCACGGATCGGGGTGCTGGCGTTGCAGGGCGCCGTTCGCGAGCACGTGGAGGCCATCCGCGACGTGGGCGGCGAGCCGGTGATGGTCCGCCTGCCGGCGGACCTGGAGAACCTCGACGCGCTGGTCCTGCCCGGCGGAGAGTCGACCACCATGCGGCGGCTGATCGACAGGTACGGGCTGCGTGAGCCGATCCTGGACATGGCCCGTCGAGGGGCGCCGATGCTGGGCACCTGCGCCGGCATGATCCTGCTGGCCGACCGCCTGACGGACGGCGAGCCGCCGGTCCTGCGCCTGCTGGACGTGGCGGTGGAGCGCAACGCCTACGGCAGGCAGCTGGACTCGTACGAGGCCGACCTGAAGGTTCCGGCCCTCGGCGACGAGCCGTTGCGCGGCGTGTTCATCCGCGCGCCGGTGGTGGCCGAGGCGGGGCCGCAGGTCGAGGTGCTGGCCCGCGACGCGCAGGACCGGCCGATTGCCGTGCGCCAGGGCCGCGTGCTGGCCACTTCCTTCCACCCCGAGCTCACCGGCGACAGGCGGCTGCATCGGCTGCTGCTGGAGCTCATCGGCGCTTGACGGTCATCGACGGCTCCATCCGCCCGGCGCGCATCACTGACCGGCAGGCGCTGGCCGAGCTGTCGCAACGGGTCCACGAATCCGACGACAGCTACCGCCGCTCGCTGGGCGTGCCCGCGCCGTCGGCCGCGCGGCCGCGGCTCAGCCTGTCGGCGTTGATTCCGTCGTGGCTGCCGCTGCGCCAGGCGTCGCTGCACCTGGTGGCCGAGGCGGACGGCGAGGTGGTCGGCTCGTGCCGGGCCATCGAGGAGCCGCACCGCGAGGACTGGGCCATCATCGAGCTGGACGCGGCCGACGGGCCGATGGCCGCCGAGATCCGGCACGCGCTGCTCCAGGCAGTGATCGACGAGGGCGAGACCGGCAACGTGGCCCGCTTCCACGCCGCCTGCAGCGACGTCCGCGAGAACCTTGAGCTGTTCGGGCAGCTGGGCTTCATGGCCTACGCCCAGGAGGAGATCCTCTACCGGCCGCCGCAGGCGGAACGCGGCCCGCGCTCCTGGCTGCGTGGCGTGCTGGCCCGCGACAGCGGCCGCCGCGGAGCGGCCGGTCGTGACGGGCAGACGGCGCTGCAGCACGCCGGCGCGCCGGACGCCTGGCACCTGTTCGACCTGTGGACCCACGCCACGCCGCCGGCCATTGCCCGCCTCGAGGGCTACTCCGCCGCCGACTGGGAGTCGGCCGGCCACGAGGGCGTGGTGCCGCGCAGCAGCCTCAATCCGCTGCTCCACTTCTCGAGCGTGGATGCCTGGTTCCTGCCCTACGAGCAGCGCGCCGGCGGCTTCGCGCAGCACGGCAGCTGCCGGGAGGGGCCGCACTACCTCCGCTTCCTGGTGCGCGACGGCATCGACGGAGCCGCGTTCCTGGAGGCCGTGCTCGATGCGGTCGGCAGCGAGGCGCCGGCTGCGGGCATCCTGTCGCCGGTGCGAACATACGAGGCGGCGGGCATGAAGGCTGCTACCGCCACTGGCTTCGAGCCCATCGGCCGGGTCACGCTGCTGGTCCGCGACGTGCGGGCCAGGGTTCGGCAGCCGGCGCTGGTACCGGCCATCTGAGGGGACGCGACATGGAGGCTTCAGGCACACGGGTGACGCGCCAGGAGACAACGGACGACCTCGACGCGCTGTTGGCCGCGCTGCCGCCGGAAATCGTCGAGCGGGTGCGCGCGTTCGCGAACCGCGCCGACCTGCTGGAGATCGTGATGGACCTCGGCCGCCGGCCGGAGGCACGCTTCACCCATGGCGAGGAGCTGCTGCTGGAGCGGGAGATCGGCGAGGCTGACATCGCCTACGTCATCGACCACATCGGCGCCTTCGGCGACGACAACCGCGCCGGGATCGAGCGCACGCTGCATCGGATCAGCGCCATCCGCAACCGCGCCGGCAAGGTGGTGGGCCTGACCTGTCGCATCGGCCGTGCGGTGTTCGGCACGATCGACATCATCCGCGACATCGTGGAGGGCGGGCAGAGCGTGCTGCTGCTGGGCCGCCCGGGCGTGGGCAAGACGACCATGCTGCGCGAGGTGGCCCGCGTCCTGGCCGATGACCTGGGCAAGCGGGTCATCGTGGTCGATACGAGCAACGAGATCGCCGGCGACGGCGACATCCCGCATCCCGGCATCGGCGACGCGCGGCGCATGCAGGTCCGCACTCCCACCGACCAGCACGGCGTGATGATCGAGGCCGTCGAGAACCACATGCCCGAGGTCATCGTCATCGACGAGATCGGAACCGAGCTGGAGGCAGGAGCGGCGCGGACCATCGCCGAGCGCGGCGTGCAGCTGGTCGGCACCGCCCACGGCAACACCCTCGACAACCTGATGCTGAACCCGACCCTGTCGGACCTGATCGGCGGCATCCAGACCGTCACCCTGGGCGACGAGGAGGCGCGCCGGCGCGGCACCCAGAAGACCGTGCTGGAGCGCAAGGCGCCACCGACCTTCGACGTGGTGGTCGAGATCGTGGAGCGCGACAGCGTGATCGTGCACCGCAACGTGGCCGAGACGGTGGACGCCATCCTGCGTGGCCACATGGTGCCGCCCGAGGCTCGCTCGCGCGACGCGTCGGGCGAGGTGCGGGCGCAGACGAAGTACGACTACCGCATCAGCGACACGGCGGCCGGCAACCCGGCCTTCGCCCCACTGGAGCCGACCGGCGGCTTCGGCGCCTTCGGGCGCGGGCGTGGCACCGGACCCGGCGGCACCTACGGACCGGGCCTCCGGCCGCTGCCAGGGCGCGGCGGCCAGGGCCGTGGCGGGCGCACGCTGCCGGGCGAGCGGCTCAGCGGCCAGGGCTCGCGCGGGGCTGACAGCGGGAACGACCGCTTCGAGGCGGCCCAGGAATCGGACCCACGCCGGGCGCTGGAGCAGGCGCTGCAGGACACGACGGCCGAGGAGCAGGCGCTCGTCGAGCGACCGGTGGGCGCCAGCCGGCCGCGCTCATCGGCCTACCGCAACCAGCGCCCGCTGAACCTGTTCGCCTTCGGGGTGAGCCGCAAGCGGCTGGAGCAGGCGGTGCGCGAGCTGGGCGTGCCGGTCACCACCGCGCGCGAGCTGGACGAGGCCGATGCGGTGGTCACCCTGCGCAACTACTACCGCCGCAAGCCGTCCGCCCTTCGCGACGCCGAGACGAACGGCATTCCCATCTACGTGCTGAAGACCAACACCATGCTCCAGATGGAGAACCTGCTGGCCAGCCTGTTCGACCTCGAGGCCGATCCCTCCGAGGCCGCATTGCGCGAGACGGCAGAGGCCATCGGCCTGGTGCAGGCTTCGGGAAGGCCGATGGAGCTGGATCCGCAGAACGCCTACATCCGGCGCCTGCAGCACCAGATGGCGGAGCGCAACAACGTCATGTCCCGCTCCCGTGGCAGCGAGCCGAACCGGCGGGTCGAGCTGCTCCCCGACGAGGGGCGCGCGTGGCGCTGACCCGCCGCGGCAAGTTCATCACGCTCGAGGGCTCGGAGGGCAGCGGCAAGACCACAGCCGCGCGACACCTCGGCGAGTGGTTGCGTTCGCGCGGCGAGCCGGTGCTGGTGACGCGCGAGCCGGGCGGCACGCCGCTGGGGGACGAGGTGCGGCGCCTGGTGCTCCACCTGCGGGACGTGTCCGACGACCTCGACCCGCGAGCCGATGCGCTGCTCTACGCCGCATCGCGCGCCCAGCACACCGCCCGGGTCATTCTGCCGGCGCTGGAGCGCGGCGAGCACGTGATCAGCGCCCGCTACCTGGACTCGTCACTGGCCTACCAGGGCGCCGGCTACGGCAACGACCCGGCGGAGCTGCGCCGCCTGCAGGAGTTCGCCACGTTCGGCCTGCTGCCCGACCTGACGATCCTCATCGACGTGCCAGTGGAGATCGGCCTTGGCCGCAAGCGCGCCGGCGAGTGGAACCGCTTCGAGGACACCGAGGGCGTCGCCTTCTTCGAGAAGGTGCGCCAGGCCTACCTGGACCTGGCAGCGGCCGAGCCGCAGCGCTTCCGCGTGGTGGACGGCTCAGGCTCGGTCCCCGAGACCGATGCGCTGATCAAGGCCGCCGTCGAGCCGCTCCTGTTTCCCGACGAGCGCTGATCGCGATATGCGGAATGTCGGCCACGGCCGTCATTTCGTGGGTCAGTGGATCGCGACTGCCGGTATGCGATCCCGGGTAGCGTTAGTGACTCGGGACGCGCCCGGAGCAGCGGCCGTACGACGGTTTGTGCTCAGCTCGCGTCCGGCGAGCCACTTAGACAGTCCTCGACCGACGTAACGCTACTCCGGCGCGCATATCGCAAGTCGGTGCGCGCCTCGCTCGCCGCGCGACACCCGGCGGCTACCGAAGCGCGCGCGAGGCGAACCAGGAGCCGGTGGTCACCAGCGCCCAGATCACGAACACGTTGGCCGCGATCAGTAGCAGGGTGATGATGATTCCACCGCCCTGGTCAGGGTTGCCCAAGCCCAGCAGGCTGAGCAGGCCCAGAATCACCGCCAGCACGATGCCGGTGATGCGGGCCCAGCCCTTGCCACCCATCACGTTGGCCCCGGCCACGATGTCCAGGATGCCGAACGCCAGGAAGATGATGGCGAACACGATGATCACGCCCGCCACGGCACCCGCCATGTTGGCCGGAAGGCCTGGGACCTGCGTCTCGATGGCATTGCCCGCCCCGCCCACGAAGGCGCCGGCGATCAGGAACAGCAGCCCGAACAGCGTCACCAGCACGCCCAGCACGATCATCACGATCCCGGCGGCGGTGACCATGCCCGGGCGTTCCGGCGCCATGGCGTAGCCGGGGGCGGCGTACTGCGGCTGGCCGTATTGCGGCTGGGTGACCTGCGGGGGCGGTGCCGGGGCGGCCGGGGTCTCGGGCGCCGGCGATGGCGATGTCGACTGGTCGTCCGGGGGTGGTCCGCTGGTCATGTGATGGTCCCTCCTGCTACCTCCACGCCGGCGCATTCGAGCATCGGCGCGGGCAGTCTACGCGCCTGCAACGAGCAAATGGACTGCGATTCGGCTCCCCGCGCTTGACGCGCGGGACAGGGTTGGAGGCTGCGGGGCGGGGGGCGGGTGGCCCCCGGTCGCTTCCCTGCGGCATAATCGGCTTCAGCCCGCATGAGCCGAGTTCCGTGAAGCTCGTCACCGCCATCGTCCACAACGAGGACGCCGCGAACCTGGTCGACGCGCTGTTGGAGCGCGAGTACCGGGCCACGCGCCTGCACTCGTCGGGCGGATTCCTGAAGCAGGGCAACGCCACCATCCTGGTGGGCGTCGACGACGACCAGGTCGATGCCGTGCTCGAGCTGATCAGCGCCAACTGTCACGCGCGCAAGCAGTTCGTGAACCCCATGCCGCCGATCATGGAGCCGGGCGAGTTCTACATGCCCTACCCGGTCGAGGTGGAGGTCGGCGGCGCGACCGTCTTCGTGCTCCCCGTCGAGCGCTTCGAGCGCCTCTAGCCTCGGACTGGGCAATGCCTCCGCCCCGCTGGCTGGAGGACCTGCAGCCGCGGGCACCGGATGTCGTGGCCGTCTGGCTGGCGCTGGACGGTGGCCTTCGGCCGATGCGCCGCGAGCTCCGGAAGCGTGCCGGTCCCGGCACGGCCGCGACCGTCCTGGCCCAGCAGGAGGCTGTCGCCGATGCACTGGCCGAGGCGCTGGCCGCGTGCTCGGAGAGGGTGCTCCGCGCGCCGGGCGGCGAGGACGACTGGAACGTGGCACAGGCCTTCGCCCATACCACCGCCGCGCGGCGCTGGCTGGCGAGCACCGCCGCCATGGCCGCACGCAGTGAGTGGCCGGCAGCGACTGCCCCACAGCCGGTCGTCACGCCCGGCATTCCAGGCCCGGCTGACGCCTCACGCGAGCTGCTGGAGACCTACCTCGCCAAGTCGCGGCGCTCGATGGGCGAGTCTGCCCGGGCAATCGCCGGACACGAGGCCGATGACTGCCCGCTCGACCATCCGCTCATCGGCCGGCTGCGCTGCGGTGAGTGGCTGCTGTGGGCGGGGGTCCACGACCTGATGCACCTGGAGCAGATCCATCGGCTCATCTCCTAGCATCGGCTCATGGATCCGGTTTTCCATGCCTGACGGGTCAGCCGAGCGCCCGGCACCACTGCTGCTGGTCGTCGAGCCCGCGCCCGCCGATGCGTCATTCGGCAGCTACTCGGCCGTGGCGGCGGCCGGCCAGGGCATGCTCGCTGCCGAACTGTCCCGACGCCTGGGGGCACAGGGAGCGGCCGTCGCCCGGCTGCCGCAGCAGCCAGTGCGCGCCGACTTCCATTGGGGCGCCTGGTTCACCGCCGCAGCGCGAGCCGCGCGCCGCGAGGCAGAGTCGGGCTCGCGGCCGCTGGATGCGATCGGCTACGCAGGCGCCGGCTCGGCCGCCCTCCTCGACGTCGCGGAGCTGGACCTGCTGCTCTCCCCCGTCGCCGGCGAAGTGGTGGCCAACAACCGCTTCAGCGCCGATGCGTTCGTGGTCGCCGGCGACCTCGACGCCGCGCTCATGGCGCTGGCGGACTGCCCGACCGACAACGCGGCGGTTCGCCGCCTCGAGGCGGCCGGGTTCCGCTCGCGCGACCTGTCCACGCAGCGCTGGACGCGCTTCGATGTCGACACGCCGCTCGACCTGGCGCTGTTGCGCCTGGCCACCCGCCTGCCCGAAACGCGGATGCTGGACGGCGTGGTCACCGCCTTTTTGGAGATGGCGCAGCTGCCGGTCGGCGGGCTGGAGGTGCCGAATTTGGCTGCCGTCGGTGAGGTGCTGCGCAGCCGCGACGGCGAGCTGGTGGTGGCGGGACGCATCCCCTCGTCCGCCTGGAGCTACCTCGAGACGGAGACGGCCTGCCGGGTGCGCTGCTTCATCGAGGAGCGGGGCATGCGCTCGGCGCGCGACCACACGCCCCGCTCGCTGCTGGCGGCCTGGTCAGAGCGGCAGGGCGCGGCGGACCTGGTCAACCAGCTCGCCTCACTGGGCGACGCGGTGATCCTGGATACCCGGGTGCTCATGGCGTCGCGCGCCGGCTCCGCGGATGCCGCTGCCTGGCCGCCTGCGGAGGAGCGCTTTGCCTCCGACTTCCTGGACCGCGCCCGCTCGGGCGACGGTTGGCTGGCGGAGCTGGTGGCCGCGGCGGCGGAGGCATCGGTCCCGTTCATGCTCGGCGGGCATGCCCTGGTCAGCGACGGGCTGCGCATCATCACCGACATCGCGTGGCAGGGGCGCTGACTGCCTCCCTTCGCCTCCCTATTCACCCCACGGCTGTATCGACGAAGGAGCGGCCTCGTCGACGCGTTTTGAGGGTCCTTCTTCGTCGATTCAGTCACCGGGCGAATGAACAGACGCCGGAAGGCGCGTTTCACGGACGTGGGCAGGCGCTCGTTGGTTCATTCAGTCACAGGGTGAATAACGTCGCCCATCCAGGATCCCGATGCCTTCGGTGCAGGTTGGTAGACTGTTCTCGTGCGGACGACGCGCGGCGACGCTCGCCGTCGGCGAACGCACAGCGAGAACCGTGAAGAACTGCCGGGTGCCTGTGGGAGCGAGCACCGGGCGCAGCGGAAGAGGCTGATTCGGAGCTGACATGGATCCGACCGGCTTGATCTACGTCCTCGGGTTCGGTTTTGCCGCCACGACGTTCGTGTTCGGCACGATCCTGTTCTCGTGGTTGATCACGCACCGCCGATCACGGCCGCAGAAGGGCCTGCCGTACGAGAGCGGCATCGACACCATCGGCGACACGTGGTCGCGCTTCGGCCTGGCCTTCTATCTGTACGCGCTCCTCTTCGTGTCCTTCGACGTCGAGATCATCTTCGTCTACCTGTGGGCGATCACGGTCCGCGTTGTCGAGGTGCCGGGGATGATCGTGATTGGCCTCTTCCTTGCGATCCTGATGTTCGGCGAGCTGTATGCCTGGCGGAAGGGAGACCTCAAATGGCGCTGAACACCCAGGAGCAGCCGGACCCGGGCACGAAAACCGTGACCGGCGACGGCGCCCCGCCCATCGTCATCCCGGACCAGGCGGCCGGCGACGAGCTGCTGCGCGAGTTCGGCATGGAGGAGCATCCGCGCGGCGGCTTCCACGGCCTCCTCGAGGTGATCCCCACCAAGGCCGACTGGCTGCTGGACCTCATCCGCGCCAACTCGCTGTGGCCGCTGCTGTCGGGCCTCAGCTGCTGCGCGATCGAGATGATGAGCACGGCCACGTCCAAGAACGACGTCGACCGCTTCGGCATGTTCCCGTTCCGCGCCAGCCCGCGGCAGGCGGACGTGCTGATCGTGGCCGGAACGCTCACCACCAAGATGGCCGGGCCCCTGGTTCGGCTGTGGGAGCAGATGCCCGAGCCAAAGTGGTGCGTGGCGATGGGCACCTGCACAACCTCCGGCGGCCGCTTCAAGCGCAGCTACTCGGTGGTGCAGGGCGTCGACCGGGTCATGCCGGTGGACGTCTACGTGCCGGGCTGCCCGCCGCGACCGGAAGGGCTGATCTACGGCCTCATCAAGCTGCAGGAGCTGGTCAAGCAGCGCCGCGGCCAGTGGCCGACCTACGTCGACCGCGGTCCGCAGCGGCTTGCCTGGGAAGGAGACGTGCGCTGACCGCACCGGCCGCGGCGGGTGCGCTGGTCCGCGCGCTGACCGACCGCTTTCCCGAGCTGGCCTCGACCATCTGGACCGACGAGGACACGGTCGAGGTCCAGGCCGACGGCGCTCGCAACGTCGAGCTGCTCCAGGCGCTCCGCGACGACGAGGAGCTGAAGTTCTGGTGGCTGGGCGACGCGGCCGCGGTGGACTACGGCCCGAAGGAGCACTTCGAGGTGGTGTACCACCTCTACTCCGACCTGCATCCCGCCTGGCTGCGCCTGCGCTGCCGCGTGGATCGCGCCGATCCCCACATCCCCACCATCACCGGGCTGTGGGAGGGTGCCATGTTCCACGAGCGCGAGATGTACGACATGATGGGCATCGTCTTCGACGGCAACCGCGACCTGCGGCGCATCTACATGTCGCCCGACTACAAGAGCTTCCCGCAGCGCAAGGACTTCATCCTGCCCGATGACGCCGCCGACTCGCCAGCCGCCGGCGTCGTCCCGCTGGAGCGTCCCGAGACGTGGGACCTGTCGAAGTTCCGCGAGCAGCTGACCTCCGAGGACGGCCAGGCAACCACATCACCCACTTACCCGCCGACTGCCGAGCGCACCGGCGAGACGCCGCCGGTCGAGGGCGGCGAGACCGAAGCTGACAAGAGCAGGCCGCGATGACTGCAGTCGATCACGAGACCCGAATCCCCGACCCCATCGAGCTCGACCGGCTCGAGGAGGAGCGCCTCTCCCGCGCGTTCAGCGGCGCGCGGCCGGACGGTGGCCGCCAACCGGAGTACGCCGGCTTCGAGCAGGTTGGCATCCCGGAGCGCCCGCCACAGACCGAGCGCGAGAAGGAGATGTACACCCTCGAAGAGGGCGAGATGCTCCTCAACATGGGGCCGCAGCACCCCTCGACCCACGGCGTCATGCGCCTGGTGGTCAAGATCCGCAGCGAGATGGTCACCGACCTCGACGTGGTGCTGGGATACCTGCACCGCGGCATCGAGAAGCTGTGCGAGAACGCGACCTACACCACGGTCCTGACCTACGTCGACCCCATGGATTACATGTCGGCCATGCACAACGAGCATGCGCCGGCCATCGCCTTCGAGAAGCTGTACGGCATCAAGGCGCCCAAGCGGGCGGAATACATCCGCGCGCTGGTGGTGGAGCTGAACCGCGTGTTCAGCCACGGCCTGATGATGGGCTTCCTGGCGCTGGACATGGGCGGAATCACGCCCATCCTCTACAGCTTCATCAACCGCGACGAAACCGTCGACCTGCTGTCGGCCATCTCCGGCCAGCGCATGCTGTTCAACTTCTTCCGGGTGGGCGGCGTGAACTGGGACGTGAACGACGAGTTCATCAACCGCCTGTCGCGCTGGCGCGTGAACCAGGCCAAGAGCATCGGCGACAACGAGGAGCTCATCACCCAGAACGAGATCTTCGTGCAGCGCACCAAGGGCCTGGGCGTGCTCTCCGGCGAGCGGGCCATCGCGCTGGGGGTGTCGGGACCGAACCTGCGTGCCAGCGGCGTGCCGTTCGACGTGCGCAAGGCGCATCCCTACTCGATCTACAACGAGCTCGAGTTCGACGTCATCACCCAGCCCGGCGGGGACAGCTATGCCCGCTACCTGCAGCGGGTCGCCGAGATCAAGCAGAGCCTGCACCTCATCGACCAGATCGTCGACAAGATGCCGCACGGGCCGGTACAGGCCCAGGTGCCCGGCATCATCCGACCGCGCCCGGGCCGCGCCTTCGGGGCGGTGGAGTCGCCGCGCGGCTTCTACAGCGTCTACGCCATCAGCGACGGCGGCCCGACACCGTATCGGTTCCGCATGCGCGATCCCTCGTTCATCAGCCTGCAGGTGATGCCGGTGCTCATGCCCGGACACCTCATCGCCGATACGATGGCGGTCATGGCCAGCCTGGACCCGATCATGGGTGGAGTGGACAAGTAGATGGACGTCGGCGCACTGCTGCTGGGCATCGGCCGCTTCGTGCTGTCGACGACCCTGCTCCTGCTGCTGACGGTGCCCACCGCGTTTATCGTCATCCAGATCGAGCTGAAGGTCATCGCGCTGATGCAGCTGCGCTACGGGCCGAACCGCGTCGGCCCGCGCGGCATCTTCCAGAGCACCATCCACGGCTTCAAGGTGCTTGCCAAGGAGGACACCACGCCGGACCAGGCCGATCGGCCCACCTTCACGATGGCCCCGTGGATGGTCTTCATGGCCGCGGCCATGAGCCTGTTGGTCATCCCCTTCGCGCCGGGCCTGGTGGCCATCGACTCGAGCATCAGCGTCGTGTACTTCTTCGCGGTGCTGGGCCTGTCGGTGGTGGGCCTGCTGGTCGCCGGCTGGGCGAGCTACAACAAGTACTCCCTGCTGGGCGGCCTGCGCAGCGCGGCGCAGATGGTCAGCTACGAGATCCCGCTGACCCTGTCGGTGGTCGGCATCGTGGTGCTGACCGGCAGCCTGAGCTTCACCGAGATCGTGGAGTGGCAGCGCATCAACGGCTGGGGCTTCTTCTGGCAGTTCTGGGCGTTCCCCATCTTCTTCATCGCCGCCACCGCCGAGATCAACCGCACTCCGTTCGACATGGTCGAGGCGGACTCGGAGATCGTGGCCGGATTCGCAACCGAGTACTCGGGCATGCGCTTCGGGTTCTTCTTCTTCGCCGAGTACGTCGCCCTGTTCATCATGAGCAGCGTCGTCGTCACCCTGTTCTTCGGTGGATGGCTGCCGCCATTCTTCAACCTGCCCGATGGCTTCATCGGCACCTTGCTGGGCGCCGTCATCTTCCTGGCCAAGACCTACTTCTTCGTGTTCGTGGCGGTCTGGATGCGCACCACCCTTCCGCGCGTGCGCGTCGACCAGCTGATGGGCATGGCCTGGAAATGGCTGCTGCCGCTGGCGCTGGTGAACCTGTTCCTGACCGCCGCCATCGTGCTGATCTTCAACCTGCAGCCGGTGGGAGGCTGAGCGCATGGCCATGATTCCGGGTGGCGGCATCGCGAAGGGCATGTGGGTCACCCTCAAGAACCTGTTCGAGCCCAAGGTCACGCGCCAATACCCCGAGGAGCGGCCGCAGATGCCGGAGCGCTGGCGCGGGCGGCTGGACCTGATCTACGACCCGTTCGGCGAGCACAAGTGCGAGGTCTGCTTCCAGTGCGCGCAGGTGTGCCCGGTGGAGGCCATCGACATGAGCGGCTTCGACTCGCTGGGCAACCGCATCCGCTACGGCATGCCGGAGATCTACGACGAGCGCAAGGACCCCAACGCCTGGCGGCGGGCTGGCCAGCCGGCGCGGCCGATGCGCAACGCGGTGCGCTGGGAAGAGGCGGTCGACGAGCCATGGGTATCGGGCGTGGTCGCCGGCTTCGGCGCGCGACCGGAGTCGCTGGTGGCCATCTTCGGCGCCGTGCAGGAGCACTACGGCTACCTGCCCGAGCGGGCGATGCGCATCATCAGCGACCGCATGACCATCCACTGGGCGCAGGTCTTCGGCGCCGCCGGGCTGGGCGGCTTCCGGCTCCTGCCGGCCGAGGGTCACGTCATCACCGTCTGCACCTGCGCCGCCTGCCGCTTCGCCGGCGGCCAGGAGCTCCTGGCCGCGCTGCGCGACGAGCTGGGGATCGGTCCCGGCGAGTCGACCATGGACGGCGCCTACTCGCTGGAGACCAGCCCGGAGGTCGCCGCCGGCGCCATGGCCCCGGCAATCCGCATCGACACGCTGGTCTACGGGCCGATCACCGCCGACCAGGCGCGCCACCTGGTGCAGGAGCGGCGCCGCGCAACGGCGACCGCGGCCGCGGCCGCGGGCTGAGCAGATGACCACCGCCGACGGCCAGGGCCTCTCGGCCCAGATCCGCATCCTGCCCCGCGGCGAGCAGCGGCTGCTTGCCAACGTGGGCCGCATCGATCCGGGCAGCCTGGCCTCCTACCGCGAGCACGGGGGCTACGCCGGCCTGGAGCGTGCCGTTGCCCACCTCGGCGCCGAGGGCGTGGTCAAGGAGATCGGCGACGCCGGCCTGCGGGGTCGCGGCGGCGGCGGCTATCCGACGGCCGAGAAGTGGCAGGCGGCCCGCAACGCCGTCGGCGAGCGCAAGGTGGTGGTGGTCAACCTGATGGGCGCCGATCCCACTGCCCTGGGCGACCGGGCGCTGGCCGAGGGCAACCCGAACCTGCTGGTCGAGGGCGCGCTGATCGCCGCCTTTGCCACCGGCGCGTCGGAGGCGATCCTGGCGGTGCGCCGCGACTGGACGGTCGCCATCGGCCGCCTGCGGGCGGCCGCCGAGGAGGCGACGGCGAACCATCTTGCCGGCTACCTGGTGCTGGGCACCGACTTCAGCTGCCAGGTCAGCGTGTGGGAGGGCTCCGGTGCGCTGGTCGCCGGCGAGGAGACCGCACTGCTGGCCGCGCTGGCCGGCGATCGCGGCATGCCTGTCATCCGGCCGCCCTACCCCACCGAGCGCGGCCTGCTGGGCGCGCCGACCACGGTGCAGAACGGCGAGACCATCGCCCACGCCGCCTGGATCCTGTCGCATTCGGCCGAGGCCTTTGCCAGCGTGGGCAGCCAGGCCAGCCCCGGCACCAAGCTGGTCAGCATCTACGGCCGCGTCGGCGAGCCCGGCCTGCTGGAGGCGCCGCTGGGCATGCCGCTGCGCGACGTCATCGGCCTGGCGGGAGGCCCGGTGGGCAGCCTGAAGGCGGTGTTCGTGGGCGGCGCCGGCGGTGGCGCGCTGTCGGCCGATGAGCTGCAGACCCCGTACGACGTGGAACCGCTGCGCGCAAAGGGCGCGGGCATCGGCCTTGGCCAGCTGCTGGTGGCCGATGCCGCCACCTGCATGGTCGACACGGCGCGCTTCTTTTTGGACTGGTCGTCTCGCGAGGCGTGTGGCAAGGCGGTCCCCTGCCGCATCGGCACCAAACGCCTGGTCGAGACCCTGGACCGCATTCTGGCGGCCACGCCGCGACCCAACGACTTCACCCTGCTGCGCGAGCTGTCGCGCAAGATGACCGATACCGCGCTCTGCAAGTTGGAGGCGCGCGCACCCGGGCCGATGCTCACCACCCTGGAGCGCTTCGCGGAGGAGTACCGCGCTCACGCCGAGCGCGGGGAGTGCCTGGCCGGTGCCTGCCGGGTGGAGGAGCGGGTCGCGCCGCTGATCACGCCGCTGGCGGGTGTCGAGCCGGCCGAGCAGCCGCAACGCTAGCATTGGGGTCCCGATGAGCTTCTCGACCAACGGCCACAACGGCAACGGCAAGGGCAACGGCGCGGGAGTGCTGCGCCCTGAGGACTACGCGCCCGTCTGGCCGATGGTTCCGGGCACCCGGAAGATCAACGTCACCATCAACGGGCAGGAGGTCCAGGCCGAGGAGGGCCAGACCATTCTGCAGGCCTGCCGCGTGCTGGGCATCGACGTGCCGACGCTGTGCTACGAGCCCAAGCTCGCGCCCTACGGCGCCTGCCGCATCTGCGTCGTGGAGGTCGAGGGGCAGGACGAGACGCCTATCTCCTGCGGCACGCAGGTCGCCGAGGGCATGGTCATCACCACCCACTCGGAGCGGCTGATCGAGAACCGCCGCATGGTGCTGGAGCTGATCTTCAGCGACCACGACGCCTATTGCCTGCCGCCCTGCCAGTTCAAGTGCCCCACCCGGGTCGACATTCCCGGCTACCTGAAGCAGAACTCGCTGGGCAACTGGGAAGAGGCGACCCGCATCCTGAAGCGCTCGCTGCCCTTCCCCGCCATCCTGGGCCGCGTCTGCCCGGCGCCGTGCGAGTCCCACTGCCGCCGGGAAGAGGTCGACACCGCCATCGCCATCCGCGACTCGCACCGCTACTGCGCCGACCGCGTCCTGGAGGTCGACGCCCCGGCGCCCATTCCGTGGCCGAAAGATCCGGACACCGGCCGCCGCGTCGCGGTGATCGGCGCCGGCCCGGCAGGCATGGCGGCCGCCTATTACCTGCAACTGCGTGGCCATCACTGCGACGTGTTCGAGGCCGAGCCGGAGCAGGGCGGCATGCTGCGCTACGGCATCCCGGAGTACCGCCTGCCGAAGGGCTGGATGGACCGCGAGCTGAACCACGTCTGGGAGCTGGGGGCCACCTTCCGCCCGAACATGCGGCTGGGACGCGACTTCCACATCGCCGACCTGCTGGAGCAGGGCTACGACGCGGTGTACGTGGGCATCGGCTGCTACAAGTCGAACGAGCTGGGCATCCCCGGCGAAGACGCCGACGGCGTGGTCAACGCGCTGGAGAACCTCTACAACTCGACGCGTGGCCTGCC
>DATBIY010000011.1:0-8260 GCA_036556695.1 Candidatus Limnocylindria bacterium | reverse complement strand
GTTGACCTGCGGTCAAAAACCGGCCAACCCGCTGTCTCCCGCTTGGTAAAGTAGCCGAGGCCGATCCCCGATCGCGGCCTGCGTGCCCTCAGCCCGCGGACCCGGCCCGGAATCGGAAGGAGACGCCTGGCACGGGACCGGGCTGCCCGCCCTTTGCTCGGAGGGAGGGTCTCGTGTCCAGGCGCTTCCTCACTGCACCACCGGCCAGATCCGTGCAGAGTTGTCGTGACATGCCACGCGTCATCGACAACCCGGACGAGCAGCGCTACGAGCTCCGCGAGGGAGAGGAGCTGATCGGCACCCTCACCTACCGCGCGCGCCCGGATCGCGTGACGCTGGTCCACACCGAGGTCAGGCCCGCGCACGAGGGCAAGGGGATGGGCACGCAGCTGATCCGCGGCGCCATCGACGACCTCCGCGCGCGTGGCTTGCGGATGGTGCCGCGCTGCGAGTTCGTGCGCGCCTACCTGGCACGCCATCCGGAGCAGGCAGACCTGGTCGTCCCACGCTGACCTGACGCGATCCGGCAGAGGTGCTGACCTGGGGATGCTGACCTGGGGGCCGCGACCTGCTACGGTTCGCGCCAGCATGCAGTGGCTGCGCTGGGGGGTTCTGCTCGCCGGCATCGCGGCCGGCCTGTACGTCATCGTCCAGGCCTTGACCTCGGGCGCCGCACCAGGCCCCGGCGGTGCCACCGGCACCGGGCCGGTCGATGCTTCGGATGCGGCAAATCCGAGTGCGCTGGCGACCGGCGTGCTGATGATCGTGGGCGCCGGCACCGTGCTTCCCTTCCCGCGCGCCGCAGCCCTGGTCTTCGTCGGCGCGGCAGCGGTCGGGCTGGCCACCGGCATCCTCGGCCCACAGCCGGACCACCTGGCCTACGGCATCATCGCCGCCATCCTGGCCGTGTTCACCATCGTCGGCGCGCGCCGCACCAGGCCGGCCGGCGCGACGCGGGGCGGTCCAGCCGGCGCCTGAAGCACCGAGGCTGAGCTAGCGCACGAGATACGCCCGCAGCGTCCCGAGTCCTTTGACCTCGACGTCCCGCGCCTCGGCCTCGACGTTCGGCAGCCGCAGACGGGTCGCCTCCGCGAGCTGAATCCGACTCGGCACCCCGTGCGACTGCATCCGCGAGGCGGTGTTGACCGTATCGCCCCACAGGTCGAACAGCAGCCGCCGCCTGCCGATCACGCCGGCCACCACCGGGCCGCTGGCCAGGCCGATGCGGGTCTCCATCTCCACGCCGCGATCCTCGCGCCACGTTGCCAGGGTGTGCAGCATCTGGCGCGCAACCTCAAGGGCCACGGCGGCGTGGTCGTCGCGCGGCTGCGGGGCGCCGGCAACCGCCATGTAGGCGTCGCCAACGGTCTTGACCTTCTCGACGCCGGCGGCATCCACCAGCGCGTCGTAGCGTGTGAACAGGTCGTCGAGCAGCTCGACAATGGTCGCCGGGTCCGTGCGGTTCGCCCACGGTGTGAAGCCGACGAGATCTGCGAACAGTACCGTCGTCTCGGGGTAAGCCTCCGCGATGCGCTCCTCGCCCTGCCGCAGTCGCGCGGCGATTGCGGCGGGCAGGACGTTCGTCAGCAGGGCGTGCGACCGGGCCTCTGCGTCGCGCCGCCGGCCATCGGTCCAGCGCAGGAGCAGGAAGACGATGCTCAGCGGCAGTGCGGCGTTCATCACCGTGCCGATGAGGACGGTCTGGTAGTTGCCCGGTCCGAACGTGTTGCGCGCCCACGGATCGACCACTGCCAGGACGGCCAGGCTGACCAGGAAGAGGACGAACCACGGCACCGCTCGCTTCGGTCCGAGCGCCATGATCGCGTACGCCGGGGCCAGGAACGCCCAGACCAGACCGGCGGTCGGGCCGGTCAGTCCTCCTCCGATGACTGTCACCACCGGCACGAACACCGCTCCCGCGGCCACCAGCGCGATGACATAGCGATCGAACTGCCGGGTCCGGGCGAGGACCACCAGGTTGCCGATGCTGAACGCGGCGAGCGCCATGCTCAGCAGCAGGCTGATGGTCGAGAAGCCGGTCTGAGAGGGAAGCAGCAGCGGCGAGACAATCGTCAGGCAGCCGGCAACCACCCCAACGCGCTTGCGCACGCGCGTCTCGTCGTCGTCTCCAGGCTCGTCGGCGAACGAGACCGCGCGACTGAGCCACTCCGGGACCCGCACGCGCGCATCCTACGGCCGCGTGGCTGACCCGGTGGCCCGGCCGGCGCCTAGGGCAGGATGCCCAGCTCGTCGAGCGACGCGTCCAGCTCCTCGGGATCCCGGTAGACACGGAACGCGCCCGCGCTGACCAGCTCGTCCTCGCCATAGCCACCGGTCAGCAGGCCGACTGACAGCATCCCTGCCCGACGCGCGGCCAGCAGGTCCCACACCGCATCGCCCACCACCGTCACGTCGGCGAGGGCCACGCCCATGCGCTGCTGGCACGCCAGGAAGAGGTCCGGCGCCGGCTTGGCGTGGTCCACGTCGCCACGCTCGACCACGGTGACCTCCGGCCCGATGCCCAGCGCCTCGAGCGAGGCGTCGATCTCCGGGCGACGGCCTGAAGTGGCGATCCCGAACGGCACGCCCGCGTCGCGCAGGTGTCGAAGCAGCTCGACCGCGCCGGGCAGCGGCCGCCGTTCGGGCAACAGCTCGCGGTACAGCTCCCCGTGGCGTGCCTGGATGCGCTCGACCTCGTCATCGCTCAGCGGCCGCCCGACCTCGCGCGCCACGGCCCGCGTGAACAGGCCGCCGCTCATCCCAATCCGCCGGTGGATGCGCCAGCCCTCGAGCGGCAGCCCGGCTTCGGCCAGCGCGCGCTGCCAGGCGAAGACATGCGCGTAGACGGTGTCGATCAGCGTCCCGTCGAGGTCGAAGATCAGCGCGCGGGCAGGCGTCATCGGCTCACGGCATCACGACGGGCGCCAGGACCGATAGCGTGGCGGCCAGTCGTTTGCGCTGTCGCGTTCGCCAAGGAGGGCATGCCCGATCAGCAGCTCGTACAGGGGGTACGCGTCGTTGACCCGGAAGAACCAGTCGGCGGCCGCGGCCGCGCGGGCGCCGGCATCGGTCACCAGGCGGGCATGGCCACGCACCAGGAACTCGTGCGGATGGTCCGGGTCCTGGTGGGCATGCAGGGCGTAGTTCGGGTTCGCCGCCAGGTCGCGTGCCTTGGCCGAGCGGTCCTGCACGAAGACCAGCAGCCGGCCATCGGCCACGCCCACGTTGAGGGGATGCATGCGCGGCGTGCCGTTGGCAGCCACCGTGGCCAGGAAGCCCTCGCCGTCGCCCCGCTGGTACAGCAGGCCCCGCCCCTTCTCGGCCATCTCCGGCTCCGCGAAGGCGAAGTCGGCCCAGGATGCATGTTCAGTCACGCGTCGTCCTCCATCGGCTCATTGTGCCTCCGTCGGCTTGGCCCAGACGGATACGTGCTTGCGGCTCTCACCGGTGAACAGGCTGCGGTCCCAGTCGGCCCAGCGATCCCGGAGATGCATCCCGGCCAGTCGCGCCATGAGATCCAGCTCCGATGGCCAGACGGAGCGGAACGGGATCGACTCGACCTCGTATTTGCCGTCGACCAGCGTGAGGTGGTGCGAGACCAGGCCCTGGGTGGCCGGGTCGTACTCGTCGATGCCCCAGTACGTGTCGGTGTGCCCGAAGACCCTGGCCGTCTCGCCTGGCGGCAGGCGCCGCAGTTGCGGAACGCCGGTCTCGATCAGGAACAGGCCGCCCGGCTCCAGGTGCGCCGCGGCGTTCTGGAAGCAGGCGACCTGGGCGTCCTGGCTCGTCAGGTTGCCGATGGTGTTGAACACCAGGTAGACCAGCCGATAGGTCGCATCCATGCGGACCTGGGTCATGTCGCCGATCTTCACCGGCATGTCGGCGCCGCCCGGCTTCTCGCGCAGCCGACGCACCATCGCCCGCGACAGGTCGATCCCGTGGACCTCCACGCCGCGTGCCGCCAGCGGAATGGCGATCCGTCCCGTGCCGATCGCCAGCTCCAGTGCCGGGCCGCCGCCCGCAAGGTCCGCCAGCAGCCCGACGGCGGCCTCGACCTCAGCCGGATTCGTCCCTTCGTCGTAGCGCGCGGCGATCGCCTCTCCGAAATAGCCGTCCTCATCCATGGGACCATCGTGCACTCCCGAAGCACGAGGTGCAGGCTTTCTCATGCGCGTCATCCTGGAAATCGGCAAGGGACCACGCCGCGTGGTGGCGGCTGCCACCGACTGGCCCGGGCTCGACCGCTGGGGCCCGTCGGAAGAAGCGGCGATCGAGAAGCTCGATGCCTACCGCGAGCGCTATGCACCCGTCGTCGAGCGTGCCGGGTTGGTTGCCGAGTTCAAGGGGGAGGAGAGCTTGCGCGTGGTCGAGCGGGTGCCGGGCTCCAGCTCGACCGACTTCTGGGGCGTGGCGCACGTCCCGTCGATGGCGGAGGCGGAGGTCCTGTCGGAAGCGGGTTTGGAGCGCAGGCTGGCTTTGGTGCAGGCGACGTGGGATTGCTTCCACAATGCCGCCACGCGCTCGTCTTTTGAGCTGCTACCGGGGTCGCGTGGCGGCGGGCGCTCACGCGACCAGATCGTGGAGCACGTGTACGGCTCGGAGCGCCACCAGTTCTGGCGCAAGGTCGGGCTGCGCGCCGATGAAGAGGTCAAGCTGTCGCCGGCGGAGCTGGCCGATCTTCGCCGCCAGTTCGTGGAGCTGATTCGCACCTACAACGCCGAAGGCAAGCCGGCGCGCACCTGGCCAATCCAGTTCCTGTTGCGGCGTGTCGCCCACCACGCCATGGACCACGCCTGGGAGATCGAGGACCGCGACACCGGCGGGTCTTGAGCGCGCCCGTCGCGCGGCTTGCGGAATGTCGAATGCAGGCGACATTCGGCGGATCAGGTGGCACGGACTGCCGATATGCGACCCGGAGTAGCGCTAAGTCGGTCGGACGGGCTGGGGCGGGTGCCGATCGGTCGCTTTCACGCTCAGTCAGAGCCTCCTCGGCGCCTCCCAACGGCTCGCGATTCACGTAACGCTACGGGCAAGTCGCAAACCGCAAGTCAGTCGACGGCAGACCGCGGCTCACGTCCTGGCGCCAGCAGGAAGACGAGCACCGCGGTGACCAGCAGCACGACGCTGGCGACCAGCACCGCATCGGTCACCCCGCCCACGAACGCATCGCGCCCACGATCCACCAATGCCCGCCCCGCGGCGCCGAACTGGGCGACCTCCGGGGACGTGGTGAAGGCAATCGACGCGAGCACCCGCTCCGCGACCGCCGGTGGCAGCTGGGCGACGGCATCGGCCATCCCATCCCGGTAGCCCTGGTTCAGCAGGCTGCCCAAGATGGCGATCCCGAACGCACTGCCGACCTCCCGCGCCGTGTCGTTCAGCGCCGATGCCACCCCCTGCTTCGATGGCGGCAGCGCCGCGGTGATGGCAGTCGTCGCCGGGGTGCCGGCCAGGCCCATGCCGATGGCGAAGAAGACCAGGCCGATGAGCAGGAACCAGTACGGCGAGTCGACCTGCAGCTGGCTGAGGATGCCGAAGCCGATGGCCATCGACACCAGGCCGACCGGCGTCACCCGACGGAACCCGATCCGCTCGGCGACGTGCGGCGCGTTGCGGGCGATGGGCAGCAGCACGAAGGGCAGCGGCAGCAGGGCCGCGGCCGCTTCCAGCGGCGAGCGATCGGTGACGAACTGCAGGTACTGCAGCAGGATGAAGAAGAAGCCGAACGCGCTGAAGAACTGGACGGTGATCGTCAGCGTGCCGGCGCTCAGGGCGCGGTGCCCGAAAAGCCGCGGGTCGAGCATCGGCGCGAGGCGACGGAGCTCCCACGCGACGAACGCGCCCGCCGCCAGGATTCCGACGGCCAGCGCGATGAGCGTGACCGGCTCGTCCCAGCCGCGCTCCGGTCCCTCGATGATGCCGAACACCCCGCCGCCCACGGCGACGAGCGATAGCAACGCGCCGATCCAGTCCAGCGCGGGCGGGCTCTCGTCGCTCGAGCTGGGCACGAACGCAAGCACGCCCAGCAGCGCGATGATGGCCAGGGCCACGTTCAGGCCGAAGAACGACTGCCAGGCGAAGAACTCCAGCAGGAAGCCACTGGCGAAGAGGCCCAGGATCGCTCCCCCGCCAGCGATCCCCACCCATACGCCAATGGCGCGCGGCCGCTCTGCCTCCGGGAACGAGGTGGTGATGACGGAGAGCGTGGTCGGCATGATCGCCGCGGCGCCGACCCCCATCGCCGCGCGCAGCGCGATGAGCTGGCCAGGCTCGTCCATGACCAGGGCCAGTGCCGCGGATGCGCCGAAGATGACGAGGCCGGCGACCAGCAGCAGCTTCCGGCCGTAGCGGTCGCCGAGCGCACCGGCGAACAGCAGCAGCCCGGCGAAGACGACGGTGTAGGCGTCGACGATCCAGGTCAGGTCCGTCTGCGATGCGCCGGTCTCACGAGCGAGGCTGGGCAGCGCGATGTTCAGGCCGCTGACAGCGGACATGACGGCCATCAGCGAGAGGCCTACCACCGCCAGGACGAGGCGGACGCGACGCGGCGAGAGCTGTTCGGGCATCGGTTATTCCTCCAGTGGCGAAATGTTATTCTCCAACTGATGAAAACGCAAGCTCCGAATGCGCGGCGAGGACGAGGGCGTCCTGCTGGCCAGACCGGCGCCCGCGACGCGATCCTCACTCAGGCACGCCGACAGTTCGCGGAGCACGGCTACCGGGGCACGACCCTGCGCAGCGTGGCGACCGCCGCGGGCGTCGATGCGCGGCTTGTCCTGCACTACTTCGGCAGCAAGCAGGAGCTGTTCATTGAATCGGTGGAGCTGCCGATCGAGCCGGAGCAGGTCATCGCACGTGTCTTCGAAGGCGGGGCAGATGGGGCGGGCCGGCGTGCTGCCGAGCTCATGCTCGCCGTCCTCGACGACGCCACCAGCCGTCGCTCGCTGCTCGCCCTGCTGCGGGCGGCCGTGACGGAGCCGGAGGCGGCTGCACTGATCCGCGAGCTGCTGACGCAGCGGATGCTGCTGCCCATCGCCAGCCGGCTCGGTGGCAGCCGGCCGGAGCTGCGGGCCAGCTTCGTGGCTTCGCAACTGGTCGGGATCGTGGTCGTGCGGTACGTCGTCGGC
The DNA here is from genome assembly GCA_036556695.1 of Candidatus Limnocylindria bacterium. GTDB lineage: Bacteria > Chloroflexota > Limnocylindria > QHBO01 > QHBO01 > DASSCW01. The sequence continues at coordinate 1,133 of DATBIY010000011.1, read as the reverse complement.
CTGCAGCCTCTGGCCCAGGCGTCACGCGAGGAGATGGTCGCGGCCCTGGTGCCGGTGTTCGAGCACTATCTCCAGGGAGATTGGGCGTAGGTCACAAATCTGCTTGCCGGCGGTGCTACCGTGCGCTGGCGATGACCGGGCCATTCGCGGCGCGCGTCCTGATGGGCTTCCTGGCCCTGCTCCTTGCCGCCTGCACGGCCGGGGCACCGACAACATCAGAAGGCGCCAGCGCGCAGGCGTCGGCGAGCCACGTGCAGTCGCCGGAACCGACCGAGCAGCAGCCCGAATTCCTGATCGTCGCCCTCGGCGATTCGATTCCGTACAACCTGGCGGATGACTGCCCCGGCTGCATCGGCTTCGTCGACCTGTACACCGACGCACTCGCGCCGCAGGTCGGCGGTGAAGCAGGCAACAGCAACCGGTCGCGACACGACGGGGCGCAGACGGCGGACGTCCTGGAGCAGCTCCAGTCTGACCAGGCGCTGCTGGACGACCTGGCGGTCGCCGACGTGATCGTGATGTCGCTGGGCTTCAACGACCAGCCGCCCTTCGCCGACGAGCACCCTGGCTGCCCCGAGCCGATCAGCGACACCGACAGCGCCCTGGACGCGGCTCGCCTCGGCGCGGCGACGAGCAAGGCCTGTATTGACAACGTGGTGCCGGTCATTCGCGACCAGATGGCGCAGGTGCTCCAGCTCATTCGGGCGCAGGCGCCGGACGCGCCGATCGCGATGCTCACCGCCTACGACACCTGGCGCGGCTGGTCCGCACTCGATCCGGTGGACAAGAGCACGCGTACCAAGCTGTACGAGGCCGAAACGTACTGGCTGCATGAGTGGCGTGACGCGATGTGCGCCGAAGCCGAGGCCGCCAACGCCACGTGCATCGATGTCTACAGCGCGTTCAACGGAGCGGATGGCACCGATCCGCCTGGCGACTTCGTGTCGGCCGATTACACGCACCCGTCCCAGGCAGGCAATGACCGCATCCGCGATCTGCTCGTCGAGGCAGACCTGGTGCGCACCAGCACCTACCGCTGAGCGGCGGGCCGTCGCTGCGAATCGGGCGTGACGACGCCGGCTGAGCCTCCGTTCCTGGCGCTCGACTTCGTCTACATGCCGAGCCGCGATGCC
>DATBIY010000010.1:0-4974 GCA_036556695.1 Candidatus Limnocylindria bacterium | reverse complement strand
TTCGAGTTGGCGGCCACGGGCAGGTCATCGATCCGCTTGTTCCAGACGTTGGTCGACGGGAACAGCGGGCAGTTCGACTCGGGTGGCGCAGCGGCCACCGGTCCCTGGAACGCTCCCAGGCACAGGATGACGGCCAGCGCGGCGCTCGAAGACCGCTTCACGGGGTGAATTCAAGCCGCTTGGGCTGCCGAGCCGATACCCCCCGATCGGCGAAATGCAGATGGGCCAATCGGCGAGGCGCCACCGGGCTGGTTCGGCGAGCCTGCAAGCGCTACCCTGCCCCGGGGTCGCGACGATCGGACCGCGACGCCAGACGGAGGAAGGGCATGAGTTTCGACCTGTCAGCGATCAACTGGCTGCCGGTGATCGTCGGCGCCATCATCTGGTTCGCACTCGGCGCGCTGTGGTACTCGCCGGTGCTGTTCGCGCGGCCGTGGCAACGCTCCATCGGCTGGGATCCGGAGCGGACTCCGCCGCAGCAGCAGGTGACCACCTACCTGGTGCCGTTCATCGGGTACCTGGTGATGGCCATCGGCACCGCCATGCTTGCGAAGGCCACGGGCACGGACACCCTCAGCGAGGGCGTGGTGCTGGGCCTGGTGCTGGGGATCGGCTTCGCAGGCGCCCACACCCTGGTGGACGCCAACTTCGACCCGAATAAGCCGCAGCCCTGGACCTGGTTCGCCATCACCGCGGTTTACAACGCCATTGGCCTGCTGATCGTGGCGGTGCTGGTCGCCATCTGGCGCTAGCGGCAAGCGTCAGCTCGGCTCCAGGTAGGCGGCGCCTCGCAGATCGAGGCGCAGCCCGCTGGGCAGGCGCACCCAGCGAACCACGACCTGGCTGCAGATCACGCAGCGCAGCACGACGCCCGGTCCGTGGACCCAGGCCCGCAGCGAGCCCATGGCGTCGCGGTTGCCGCAGTGCGCGCAGCGCGCCACGAAGGCGGTCACGTCCACGCCCATCAGCTCGGCCAGCTCCCCGGCCATCGCGTTCGCGTCGAGGACGAGCGGCTCGTCCAGGGCCATGCGCCTCATGACGACGGCCCGAAGCGCTCGGTCCTGACCCTGTCGGGTGGCAGGCCGAGGTCCGTGAGCGCGGCTGCCGCATGCTCGACCAGCAGGGTGGGTCCGCAGATGTAGGCCAACGGTGCGGCGCCGATGCCGCCGATGCGGTCGGCAACGTCGGCGAGCATGGCGGCGTCGATGCGCCGCGCGTAGCCCTCCCAGCCGGGCGGCTGGCCGCGCGTCAGGGTATGCGCCACGATGGGCCCGTTCGGCTCGGCGACGAGCTCGCGCAGCTCGTCGAGGTAGATGATGTCCTCGACGCGTCGCGACGAGTAGAGCAGCGCCGCCGGTGTCGTGTCGCCGGTAGACCGGCGGGCACGGAGCATGGCCATCAGCGGCACCACCCCCGAGCCGCCACCCACCAGCAGCAGCGGGCCGCCCATGCCGGGCTCCCACACGAAATACCCGCCGATGGGGCCGCGCAGCTCCACCCGGTCCCCCGCCACCACCACGTCGTGGAAGTAGGGCGACACCTCGCCATCGGCGATGCGCTCGATGCCGAGCTCGACCTCCCCGACTCGATCCGCGGGCGAGGCGATGCTGTACGAGCGCTGCGCCTGGTAGCCGTCCGGCGCGGTGAGCCGCACGTCGTAGTGCTGGCCGGGTCGATGCGGCCGCCAGTCGGGCAGCGCGATGGTGAAGCTGGCGACGCGATCGGTCTGGGGCTGGATGGAGGTGACGGTTCCGATCTGCCAGTGCAGCGGCTCGACCACGGCAGTGCCCGGCGGGTCAGTCGCCGCTGTAGCGCTCTTCGCGCCATGGGTCGCCCCGGTTGTGGTAGCCCAGCGACTCCCAGAAGCCGGGCTCGTCATCCGCCAGCAGGCGCAGGCCGCGGAGCCACTTGGCGCTTTTCCAGAAGTAGAGGTGCGGCACTACCAGCCGCGCCGGGCCGCCGTGCGCCGGCTCGAGCGGCTGGCCGTCATGGTCCCAGGCCACGAAGGCCTGGCCGTTGAGCACGTCGGTCAGCGGCAGGTTGGTGGTGTAGCCGCCGTACGAGTGCGCGACCACGTAGCGCGCGGCGGGATCCAGCTCCACCTGCTCGAGCAGGGTGTCGACGCTGACGCCGGTCCAGCGCGTGTCGAGCTTGGTCCACTTGGTGACGCAGCTGATGTCGACCGTGAAGTCGCGGGTGCTTAGCGCGTGGATCTCGTCCCAGCTCCAGCTCACCGGCTGGCGGACGAGGCCGTCGATGGTGAACTGCCAGTCCGCCAGGTCGATGCGCGGCGTGGGCCCGGCCGACAGCACCGGGAAGTCGCGCGTGACGTACTGCCCAGGCGGGACGCGGCCGGCTTCGGCGCCATCCGGCTCACGCCGGCGGCCCGCGAAGCCACGTGACACGAAGCTGTCGGCCACGTCCCGCACTATACGCCGTGCCGCCGGAGCTGGACGATGCCGTCGCCCGGCTGCGGGTGAGCGCCAGCCAGGTCAGCCGGCCAGCGGCAGCTCCAGCTGGCTGGCGCCAGCCGATCGTTCGACGGCCGGCGCGCGGCGGCGCGGCGCCCAGACCCATTCGCTGCGCAGCTCGGCCATGGTGGCGTCCAGCTTGGCGGTGGCGGCCTTCGGCAGGTAGGCACGCGCCGCGTACAGGCGCTGGTATCGGTCCACCTCCTGCGGCCAGTCGATGGCCAGGCGCTCCAGGAAGTGCTCTCGCGTGCCGGGTCGCAGGTTGAGCACGTTCCACCACAGGTGCGTGGCCCCGGCATCCCGTGCCGCCAGCACGACCTCGCGCAGCTTCGCGGGATCGTCCGAGAGGCCGGGCAGGATGGGGGCCATGCCGACACCCACCCGGATGCCGGCATCGGCCAGTACGCGGACCGCCCGCAGCCGCTGGCGCGGATGAGCGGTGCCCGGTTCGGTGGTGCACCACACGCGGTCGTCGAGCGTGGGGATGGAGACGTTGACGGTGACCTCCGCGGTGTCTGAGGCGGCCTGCAACACGTCGACGTCCCGGACGATCAGCGGGCCGCGTGTGATCATGCCAAATGGCGTGCCCGACTCCGCCAGCGCGATGATGGCACCGCGCGTCAGGCGGTAGTGCCCCTCGGCGGGCTGGTACGGATCCGTCGCCGATCCGAAGGCGACCTCCTCGCGTTTCCAGGTCTTCCGCCCCAGCTCGCGGCGCAGCACCTCGATTAGGTTGGTCTTGACCCGGATGCGGGCGCCGTAGCGCGCGTCAGACGGACGTCCGGCACGCAGCTCGAAGCCACGCACGTAGCAGAAGGTGCACTGGTGGACGCAGCCGGTGTACGGGTTGAGCGACCAGCGGAACGGCATGCCGTTGACGCGGCTGAGCGCCGTGCGGCAGGGCTCCTCGGCGTATTCGGGACGCATCCGCCGAGTATAGAACACCGGTTCTATATCGGCTCAGGGCCTGATTGCCTCCAGGCCGATGATGACGGCAAAGGCAAGGACCACCAGTCCGCCCACCACCCGGGTCCCCGCGATGGCAGCCGATGGCAACCGGCCGTGCAGCAGCGACCCGGCCAGCGCCAGCACCATCTGCCAGCTCAGCGAGGCGCCGAAGGCGCCGACGGCAAATGCCAGCCGTCCGCCGGTCGCGCCGGCCAGCACCGGCAAACTGACGGTCAGGGCCAGGAAGTAGAGGAACGTGACCGGGTTGGTGACGGTAAGCGCCAGGAAGGTCAGGTAGGTTCGCAGGCGGCCGGCTGCCTGCCCACTTGCCGCCTCCGCCGTTCCGCCGCCACGCAGCGAGTCGAGCAGGCCGCGAACTGCGATCACTGCCAGCAGCGCCGCGCCCAGCAGCCGCGCCGGCACGATGACGGCCGAGATCGCGCCGGCCACCAGGCTGCCGAACAGGCCGGCGAGCGTGGCGTACAGGCCATCCGCCGAGGCGGCGCCGGCGGCGGCGGCCAGCGCCGTCCGCATTCCGCACTGCAGGCCGAGCTGCAGGATCAGGACGGTGATGGGCCCCATCGGAATGGCGATGGCGTACCCGGCAATCGCGCCGGCCAGGAAGGCCTCGGGCATCGGCGCACGATACGCGACCGGTCACCCAGGCGGACCGTCTCTGGTACGGTACGACCCGTCGCCGATTCGGCCATTGGACCGGTCGCGCGGCGCTGGCAGCATCACCACAGCACCGAGCAGCTGGGGGATCCGAGTCCTGAGCACGCAGCACGCCCCGACCTACGGAGGCCAGGCGCTGGTCGAGGGCGTCCTCATCCGCAGTGGGAGCCGCTGGGCAGTGGCCCTGCGCTCGCCCGGTGGCGAGATCCAGGCCTACGACGGCGAGCTGCGACCGGCGTCCGGCGTGTGGCGGCTGCCATTCCTGCGCGGGCTTCACGCCCTGGGCGTCCAGCTGCGCCTGGGGATGCGAGCCCTGAGCGACTCCTCGATGCTGGCCGACACCGGCGAGATCCGGCCGATACCGCTGCTGACCACGGTGGTGCTGGTGGCCGTCAGCCTGGTGATCGGCCTGTTCGTCTTCTCGGCGCTGCCCCTGCTGCTCACCGGCCGTGACCCGGCCGCGGCGGCGACGCTCGGCCAGCGGCTGTCGGAGGGCGTCGTCAAGGGCGTGTTCCTGGGCGTGTACGTTGTGGGCGTTACGCGGGTGCCACGCTATCGGCGCATCTTCAGCTACCACGGCGCCGAGCACATGGCCATCGCCTGCGCTGAGGCAGGCCTGCGGCTGACCCACGCCAACCTGGCCCGCTTCAGCCCCGCACACCCGCGCTGTGGGACCGGTTTTTTGGTGATCCTGGCCGCGGTCGACACCCTGCTGCTGGCCGCGCTGCCGCGCCTCGGGGCCTTCCCCGACCTGGCGCTGCGCATCGGCTTCGTGCCGGTCACCGCGGCCGTCGCCTACGAGCTGCTGCGCTGGGGATCGCGCCAGCGCGGGCTGGGCTTCGCGCTCAACCGCTTCGGGTTGCTGACGCAGCGGCTCACC
>DATBIY010000009.1:0-36994 GCA_036556695.1 Candidatus Limnocylindria bacterium | reverse complement strand
CCCGGCTCGATCTCGAAGCCGGCGGCCAGCCCGCCGGGCAGCGACTCACGCTCCAGGACGACCACCTCGTCGCCGCGCTGCGCCAGGCGGTAGGCCACGGTCAGACCCAGCGCGCCCGCGCCCAGGACGGCAGTGTGGGTCAACTTGGGATCCGGTGCTGACGGACGGGCATCAACCTCAGGATACGGTCAGCGCAGGACGTAGATCGGCCAACCCTGAACGGTCGTCGCCAGCCGATAGCGCTCCCGCACGAAGTCGCGCAACGGGTCCAGCAGGTCCGCGTTCCTGCCGTCCAGCGCAAGCGTGGGCCGCTGGATGAGCAGCGGCGGCAGGCCGGCAGACCCGGGTGCGGCCGATCCCGCATCCACGATCACGCCGGGCGGCGCGCTCTTCCAGTCGGCCAGCACCTGCCCGATGAGGCGCTCCGACGTGAAGCCCGGCGTGGTCAGCGGCAGCATGTACACGTACGGCGAGGCCGGCGTGCGGTCGGCGTCCAGGTAGATCTCCGGCACGTTGCCCCATACGAAGATCTGCTGGTCGGCCGGCACCTGTCTCCAGACCCAGGACGCGACCGCGTGGCTGCGGATCGCCTGGCCGCTGCGGACCTCCATGGCCATGGCCGTCTCCACGGTCGCCAGCAGCAGCGACACGCCGAAGGCCGCCACCAGGAAGGCGGCCAGCGTCGCGCTGCCGGCCAGCCGCGGGAATGTGCCACGGATCCACAGCAGCTCGAGCCCGGCCGGAGCCAGGAGTGCCAGCGGTGGCACCAACAGCGTGACGTAATGCAGCTCCAGCCGGCCCTGGACGGCGATCAGCGCGACCGAGCTCGCGATCCACGCCAGCATGACCACCGTGAACTCGACCTGGGTCCGGCGCAGCAGGGACCGCGCCGCTCCAACCGTGGCCAACACTGCCAACGGTGAGACAACGAGGAAAGCGTGCATCGCCTCGGTGCCCATGGGCGTGTCGAACGCGGCCAGCTGGGTGTAGGCGCGGTTGTAACCGATGACGGCCTCCACGGCTGCGCCGGTCGCTCCGGTGCTGCCCATTGCCACCAGCAGCACCGTCCAGACGGCGGCCGCGCCGCTCACGATCCGCAGGCCATGGAGCGCCCGGTGATGGCTCGGCGAGCTGTGCCTCAGCAGGACGGCCACCAGCAGGGCCACGAGGGCTGGCGCCGCCTGCACCGAGATCGCGGCGGCGATCCCCGCCAGCGCACCGGCGGCAATCAAGGTCCCGCTGCGCATGCTCCCCAACAGGCCGATGCGCACGGCGACCGCTGCCGGGAACACGGCAATCGTCTCGCCCAGGCCGCCGCCCAGGGCGAGTGGGAAGGAGCCGAGCTCCGCCACGCACAGGCCGCCCGCGGCCCATGCCAGGCGGCGCCAGCCAAGGGCGCGCAGCGTGTCGGCGACCAGCGTCCCGGTGAGCGCGAGCGACACCACCGACAGGATCCACGAGACCTTCCACGCGCCAAGCGTGCCGTTCAGCAGCTGGCCGCATGCGATGAGCAGGTACATGCCCGGCGGCTTGTGGTCGAACAGCTGGGCGTACGGCAGCTGGCCCTGCGACAGGCGCTCACCGACGAGGCTGAAGACCGCCGCGTCGAGCGATGGGGCCAGCAGCCCCGGCAGCAGAGCGGCGACCGCCAGGATGGCGACGGGCACGCCGAACAGCAGGTACTCGACTCTCGGTCGGGCAGAGACCGGCCGTATCGCCGCAGCCGGGAACGGGTGTGCACCAGCGGTCACGTGTGAAGGCCAGCGCCTCGTACGGGGATTGGGACCTCAGATTCCGTCAGCCCCCGCAGGTTGTCAGTGGTACCTCTGCCGATTTGAGCGTGTCACTATCGGTCGGATTCGCACGCGCGCAATATGCTGCAAAGGTGGCGCGTGTGACCGGATACGCCCAGCGGATGAGTGGCCTGCGCAGCGCCCTCCTGCAAGCACCCGCCTCGGCCGGGGCGCTGGTGGCCGTGGCCATCTGTGGCATGTACGCGCTCGCCAACCTGGTGCTCGTCACCCAGAACTGGGAGTTCGACGACGTCCACGCCTACCTGGGCGCCGGACAGCGCCTGCTGGATGGCGGACCGCTCTACGTCTCCGCCCCCGACCCCTCAGACCTCTACCTCTACTCCCCGTGGTTTGCCTTCGCCTGGGTGCCGATGACCGCCCTCCCCCAGCTGGCCGTGGAGGCCGGCTGGGCCGTGGTCCTGGTGGCGGCGACCCTGGCCGCGCTGTGGCCCCTCCGCCGCTCGGCGGCGGGCGTGGCGCTGGCGCTGCTGCTTGGCGGGCTGCTGTACCGCACCGCCGGCTGGGGCAACGTTCAGCCGCTCATCGTGCTGGCGCTGGTGGCCGCGCTTCCGACGCGCGCCGGCCCATGGGTCGCAGGCGTCGTCACGTCACTGAAGCCCTACGCCCTGCTGACCGTGCCGGTCTACGCCTGGCGTCGAGACTGGCGCGCGGTGGCGATCGTCGTGGGCGTGGGCGCGGCCCTGTGGCTGCCGGCGCTGCTGTTCGATATCGGCTCGTACCCGGCCGGTGCGCGGCTGCCGAACCTGTACGACGCCACCATCCTGCTCGCCGCACCGGGGTTCCTGCGCCGTGACCATTGAGGATCTCCGCGCGCCCGGCGCCCCGCCGCGAGTGAGCTGGCGCCAGGCGGCGGCACCACTGTTCATCGCCGCATTCCTGGTGGTGCAGCTGCTGGTCCCGGCGGTGCAGCTCTTCGGCTCGCGGCCACAGCGCTTCGGCTGGCAGATGTACTCCGCTTTGCCCGAGGTTCCAACGGTCCTAGCAATCCGGGCCGATGGCACGGCGACCGAAGTCGATCTGGCGCACCTCTTCGCGGTCCAGCGCTCAGAGATCGACTACGTCAAGGCTCTCGAGTCTGGTGCCTGCGGTGCGACGGGCGCCGTGGCGATTCGGCTGCGGTTTGAGAACGGCGAGGGTCGGGTGCTCCCGTGCCGCTGAGCGCGTTTCTGCAGCGCATCGCCGGCTCGAAGGCAGCGGCTCGGCCGCTGGCCCTGGCACGCATCGGCGCGACCGCGGCCATGCTGCTGGAGCTGCCGAACACGGGCGCCACCCTGTTGCGTCTGGCGGATCCATCGGTCATTCATGCGCCGTACCTGCCGTGGGTGCCACGGCTGACGGAGCCGATCGCCTGGCTGCTCATCGGCCTGTGGCTGGTCGCCGGCCTGATGTTCCTGGTCGGCTGGCGTGCGCGGCTGGCGGGAGCCGTGCTGACCGCGACCCTGGCATCCGTTTTGTTCGTGGACCAGCAGACGTACAGCAACCATCTGTACCTGATGCTGCTGGTTGCCGGGCTGCTGACGGTTGGCGACAGCGGCGCGGCGATCTCGCTCGACGCACGGCGGGCTGGGGAGCGCGAATCGGTGCCGGGCTGGCCCGTGTTCCTGCTGTGCGCGCAGGTGTGCATCGTCTACGGCTACGCCGCGCTGGCCAAGCTCAACCCGGACTTTCTCTCCGGCTCCGTGGTGGCCAGCTACGTCCGCTCCGAGGGCCCGCTGGGCCTGCCACAGGCCTGGCGTACGTTCGAGCCGATGTTCGTGCTGTCTCTCATGGCCATCGCCTCCGAGGCGTACCTGGCGCTGAGCCTGTGGTCGCCACGACGGCGCCCGGCGGCCATGGTGGTGGGGTTGGGTCTGCACGCCTTCATCACCGGCTGGCTCAGCCCATTCATGTCACTGCTGGTCTTCTCGCTGCTCATGCTGCCGCTGTACTTGCCGTTCCTCGACGTTGCGCCCCGCAGCCGGGTGGTGGTCTGGGACGACGGCTGCGGCTTCTGCGCGGAATGGGTGAAGTGGTTCCGCCGCCTGGATTGGATGCACGGCCTGCGCTTCGTCCCTCGATCGGAGCTCGCCTCGGCGGGCCTGCCGGTGGACGAGGATGCAGCGGCCCGCGCCCTGCAGTTCGTGCTGCCCAGCGGCCGAGTCCGTGGTGGCTTCGCTGCCGTGACCCGTGTGCTGGAGCTGCTGCCGCTGACCTTCCTGTGGGCGCCGCTGCTCCGCCTCCCGCCGGTGGCGGCGGTAGGCGAACGGGTCTATCGCCGCGTGGCGATCTCCAGGCGCTGTGAGCTGCCGTTGCCTCGCGTGTCGGCCGTGGAGTCGCCGAGGGCATAGATCACCCAGCCGCTGGAGCGGTCCACCTCTCGGTAGCCGCTGCGGATGAAGTCGCGCAGCGGATCCAGCAGGTCCAGGTCGCGCCCGTCCGAGGCCAAGGGCCGCGGGATGAGCAACGGCTGGAAGCCGGGCATGCCCGGAGCGGATGAGCCGGCGTCGACGATGAAGGCCGGTGGGTCTGCCTCCAAACTTTCGAGGGTTGCGTCGACCTGTGCGGCGGTCGTATAGCCCGGCGTCACCAGCGCGTACAGGTACGGATACGCGGTGGTCGACGAGCGGTCGCTGTCCAGGTACAGCTGCGGCTCGTTGCCCCAGACCCAGATCCGGTCGGACTCGGCCGACTGGTCGCGGATGACCCTGGCCGCCGCGACGCTTCGGTCGTGGTCGGGGGCGACCAGGTTCAGCTCCATGGCGCCTGCCACGCCGGCGGCCAGTGCCGAGATCACGCAGGTCGCGATCACCGGGAGGAGCAGCCGGCGACGCTGCGGTCTGGCCAGCGCACGAACTCGCTCGACGCCGAATGCAGCCAGCACGGCCAGCGGCATGGCCAGCGGGATGACGTAGTGGCTGAACAGGCGGCCCTGCACCAGGAATGAGGCGAGTGCCAGCAGGATCCAGGCGACGCAGGCATGCGCCAGGTCGCGCGACAAGCCTCCCCGGTGCCGCGCCTCGACCAGGCCCATGGCCGCCGGAATGACCAGGAAGAGCAGCGCGAGCAGTGTCCACGCCATGACCGGTCCGGCCAGGGTCGCGCCCGCGGCAGCGGCCACCGCGCGGTAGGCGCCGGTGTAGCGGACCACTGCGTCGATCGCGCCCTCCAGGGATCCGGCTGCCGCCAGCCAGGCGACCACCGCCAGGAGCGGCAGGACTGCGCCGATGACGAACCAGGTCAGCTTTCGCGTGGCGTTCGACCGCCCGGTGATCACCAGCCAGGCGATGGGTACCACAGCCGGCGCCGCCTGCACGGAGAGCAGCATGGCCAGCGACAGCTGCGCGCCAGCTGCGGCGGCGCGGGTCGGCGCGCTCTCTGGTCGCGCCTCGAGCGCCAGGCCCAAAGCCATGGCCAGCAGGACGGCGGCAAGCGGCTCGGTCAGTCCACCACCCAGCGCCACCAGGTACTGGCCCATCACCAGCAGGGCGCTGATGGCGGCGAGCCAGCAGGCGACCGGGCTGATGCCCAGGCGGCGACAGATGCCGAAGAGCAGCGTGGCGGTGCCGGCAGTGGCGATTACCGAGAGGAGCCAGCTCACGATCCAAGGCGTCAGGAAGGGCAGGGCCGCCTGGGCGGCGGTCAGCAGCAGGTAGATGCCCGGCGGCTTGTGATCCCAGACCCCGACGTACAGGGTGGCGCCGTCACGGGCGCGGTGCGCGACCTCGGCGAAGACCGCCGCGTCGAGCGACGGGCCAACCGCCAGGCCCGGCGCCAGCAGGGCTGCAGCCACGACCAGGCATGCCAGGAACGTCCGCACGACGGCAGATTGTGGCCCACCCACACTCGACTTCACTGGCACTATCTGCCTACCGCGCCGTTCGGGGGAAGAGGACACACTGCCACCGTGGCTTTGACTCGCTTCTCCCGCCTGTTGGCCACCGCCGTGGTGCTTGGCGTTGGCCTCAGCCTCCTGTACTGGGCGGCTTCCGACTTGAAGATGACCGACGCCGCCGCGTACTGGCAGGCCGCCGAGCGCCTGCGCGCGGGCCAGCCGCTGTACCCGGCCTTTGCCGATGTCGAGGCCTCCGAGGTGTACCGATACGCCCCATGGTTCGCCTGGCTGGCCGTGCCGTTCACCTACCTCCCGGTGCAGGTCGCCGGCGCGCTGTGGTCCGCAATCCTGGTCGCGGCCAGCACCATCGCGGTGATTCCCCTGGCCAGGGACCGCCAGTGGCTGGGAGTGGCCTTCTTCTGGCCGATCCTCATCGGCATATCGGCCATTGGGAACGTGCAGGCGCTGATGGTCGCCTCGCTGGTGTATGGGCTGGAGCGGCGCAGCGGGCCACTGTGGATCGCCATCGCCGCGTCGCTGAAGGCGGTGCCGATCCTGTTGGTGCTGGTGTACCTCGGCCGGCGAGAGTGGGGGCGCGCCGCCGCCACCGTCCTGCTGACGGCGCTCCTGCTGGCGCCGCTGCTGCTCTACGACCTGTCCGGCTACACGACCAGCATCGGCGACGCCGGCCTGCTGATCACGTACCCGCCGGTCTACGTGATGGTGGGAGTCATCGGCGCCGTGGCCACCGTGGTGCTGGCGCGCGGACGCTGGGGCTGGCTGTCAGCGGCCACGACCATGGCCCTCACGCTGCCGCGCTTCTTCGTCTACGACGTCACGCTGCTGCTGCTGGGGACAGTGCCGGCACGGAGCGCCGCGCTCCCCCGAGCAGCCACGGAAGTCGATCACGGTACAGCGGGATCAGCGCAACCAGGATCGACAGTCCCGACGACCAGGTAACCGGCAGCGCCAGCGTCGCCGCCACCGGGACGGTCCACTTCCAGCCCATGGCGCCGCCGACCGTGGCGAGCCCCGCGGCGATCAGCGTGCGCAGCCACAGCGGTCCCGGAATGACGCCGATGTCCGGCGGCACCGCCACTCCCGAGCTGGCGCGCAGCAGGCCGATCCAGTCCAGCCACTGGTCCGCGCCGATGGCGAACGACACGGCGCTGATGGCGACCGTCGCGCCCAGGGCGACGAGCAGCTTCCTCCACGCGCGCGCGCCGGCGAACCAAACCACCGCCACGCCCGGCGTGACCTTGGTGAGCAGCGGCAGGGCGTAGGTGGCCGGAAAGCGGAAGCCGATGACCAGCGCCGCGGCCAGCAGCAGGTGCAGGTTGCCAGTGGTGATCTCGTCGGTCACCGGCGAGAACGGCACGAACAGCAGCACGGCGGCCAACACCGGGCGAGCCATCCACACCAGCACCGTCAGGTTCAGCCCGGACCACAGGGCCGCGTAGAGCGGCCAGGGCAGCAGGGTGAACGGCCACATCACCTGTGCGAAGGCCGGCGAGTACAGGTAGGTGCCGAAACGGCCGACCAGGCTGCCGGCGTACAGGCTGTCGTAGTCGAGCGCCCAGTAGGCGCGCGCGTCGTAGAAGAAGTCGCGCTGCAGCAGCCAGATCCAGGCGAAGCCAATGGCGGCCAGCGCGGCAGCGCTGAGTGCCAGCCGCGCGCGGCTCATTGCTTCGCCACCCGTCCCGGACGGCGCAGCACATCGGCCAGGCCAACCAGGGCAAAGCCGACCTCGTAGCTGAGCAGGCGCGGCAGCGACATGATCATCGCCAGTCCGCCCGCCGCCCAGGCGTAGCGGGTGCGCGCCAGCAGCCAGGTGGCAACGAGGCACGCGGCCGCCACCGGGAGGAAGACGAAGGGCGATACCCCGGCCAGGCTGTCCTGGTTGGGGCCGGACTCGGTGTTGTAGCCGGCCAGGTCGAACAGGAGCATGGGTGCGACCAGCACGGCGGTGAGGCCAATGGTGATCCACATCCGCCGCCACTCGCCGCGCCCGGCGTACACCAGCACCAGGACGATGGGCGTCAGCTTGAGGGATGCACCGAGCGCCACCCACAGCGGACCGCTGCCGCGATTCACGCCCCACAGCAGCATCAGCACCAGCATCGGCTGGACGTTGCCGAAGGCAGCTCCCTGCAGCTGCAGCGGCAGGAAGAAGGCGAAGGCCGCCCAGCCGGTCGGCCCTAGCCGGAGCAACGGGGCCGTGGAGATTGCCGCCGCGACTGCCATGAGCCCCACCCACGCGGCTGCCACTGGCTCAATCGGAAACGCGGTGAATGGGATCCAGGCGGCCGCGAACCAGGGGGCGTAGCGGTACAGGTCGGAGGCGTTCGCCGCGCCCGGAGCGTAGAGCGTCTGCCCGTGGGCGAGGCGCTCCGCGGCGTGGTAATAGGCCTGGACGTCTACACCCAGCGGACGGGCCAGCGCGTACGTCAGCAGCGCGTACGAGGCCAGCGCGACGAGAACGGAGAGTCCGGCGGCCGCCACTCCGAAGGCCAGCCGGCCGGTGAGCGGCCGTGCGGGTCGTGACGCACGCTCCATACGGCGCCAGACAATACTCTCCCGGATGCTGCCGAGACGCTGGGTAATTGGTCTGGTGCTGGCGATCCTGTTCGCCACCACCATCATCCGCATCTGGCTGATCGCCGACCTTTGGGGATTCGAGGACGTCGATGCCTACTGGGACGCGGCGCTTCGGCTGCGGGACGGGCAGCCCCTGTATCCGGAGGGCATGAACCCGGACAACTACCGGGTCTTCCGCTATGCGCCGTGGTTCGCCTGGCTGTGGGTGCCGCTCAGCTACCTGCCGCGGGCGGCGGTGGAATGGGCCTGGGGAGCCATCCTGGCGGTCGCCACGCTGGCGATCTTCTACGGCCTGCTGCGGCTGCGCTCGGCGGCGGCCGTGGCGCTGGTGCTGGTCATTGCGCCGTGGATGGTGTCGCTGGTCCAGGTGGGCAACATCCAGCCACTGGTGGTGGCGTGCTTGGGATTCGGCATCTCGCGCCGGAGCGCGCCCGTCTGGATCGGCATCACCGCCTCGCTCAAGGCGGTGCCCATCCTGTGGGTCATCGCCCTCCTGGCGCGGCGGCAGTGGCTGGCGATCGTCGCTGCATTCGCCGTCGCCGGGCTGCTGGCCGCTACCTTCCTGCTCTACGACCTGGACGGCTACGTGACCGACCCGGGACGCTCGGCCTTTTCGCTGTACTACTACATCTCGCCCCAGGCATGGGCGGTTGGCGCCGTCATCTCGACGGCCGTAGCCCTGTACCTGGCCTGGATTCGCTCGGAGTGGGTGTGGCCGGCGGTCGCGGTGGCGGTGATGCTGGTGGCTCCCCGCTCGCACGTCACCTACGCCACCTACCTGGCGGTGGGCCTGCTGGGTGGCGCAGCCGATCGGATCCGGCAGTGACGCTGACCACGGTCGCGCGCCTGGCCGCATTCGCGATCGCGGTGCTCGGATCGGTGCTGCTCATCGGCGCAGGCTTCACGCCCGACGTGCAACCCGACGCGGATGCCTACTGGCATGCCGCCCAGCGGCTCCGAGAGGGCGGGCCGCTGTACCTGCCTGCAGGCCCGGACGAGACCGAGATCTACCGCTACGCCCCGTGGTTCGCCTTCGCATGGCTACCGCTGACGTACCTGTCTCAGGACGCCGCCTATCTGATCTGGCGCGGAGTGCTGCTGCTTGCTGCGATCGCAGCAGTCGTGCCGTTGCTGCGCCGCCCATCGCCGGCGGCCATCACGCTCAGCGTGCTGGTGTTCTCGCTGCTGGTCAGCAACCTGCCGGCGGGCAACGTCACCACGCTGATGATAGGGGTGCTGGCGCTTGGCCTGCCGACGCGCGCGGGACCGTACCTGCTCGGCGCGGCGGCCTCGCTGAAGGTGTTCCCCATCCTGCTGGTGGCCGGCTACCTCGCCGAGCGTCGGTGGCGCGAGGCCGCGATCGCCGTCGCGGTGGCCGCAGTGCTGTGGGCGCACGTCCTTGTCTTTGGGCTGAGCACATACCCCACGACGACCGTGAGCGGTGAGTCGTTCTACCTGGGTGGCGTCTCGCTGCTCGCGATCCACCCCGCGCTCCTGTTCCTAGGCCTGGCCGGATTGGGACTGGTTGGCGCCTGGATGGTCATCCATGGGTCATCGTGGACGTGGCTCCTGGCCGCCGCCGCGATCCCGACGGTCGTGCCGCGCGTCTGGCTGCCGGATGCTGCCTGGGTTGTGTCCACCACCAGCCAGCTGGATGACAGCCTCCGTCAGCCGGGGCAATCGCGCAGGTAGAGGACCTGAGTGTCGTTGCGATAGGCCTCGCACCAGCCGGCTGCGGTCGCCGGCCCGCGGGTGATCGTCGCGTCCGGCTCCAGCAGCAACGCGTCCACGCCGTACTGCTGTGCCAGCTGCTGCCAGTTCGGGTCCGCGTTCTTGATGGAGTCGTAGTCGTCCAGGATCTGCTGGTCGTACATGTCGTTGCGGCCGTCCACGAAGACGCGGCCACCGGTCGCGTACAGCTCGTGGATGACGTAGCCGCCCCAGCCGTACTCGGCCAGGACGTGCCCATCGGCGTCGTGCTCCTGCAGGTAGGCGACCCCCTGCACCGGGAAGCGCTTCTCGATGTTGGCGGTGACGCCGTCGCCCAGGCCTGGCGGCAGCAGCACGAACATGGCGCCGATCACCACGATGACCGCCGTGCCCAGCTCCATCACCCGGCGACCGAGCGCCCGGGCGGGCGCCATCGGCCTTTTGCTTGAGCCGTTCCTGGCTCGTGCCTCGAGGCGCGACTGCAGGCCAAGGGCCATGGTCGGGAGGCAGAAGACCGCGGCGATCGGCACGTTGCGCAGGGCGATCAGGCCTATGGCGATCCCGATCCACGACAGGGCCACCAGCCAGCCGGGCGTGTTGCGGCCGCCGTTCAGCCCCACCCAGGCGATCAGCGCCAGGAAGGCCCAGTGCGCCGGCTCGTGGAAGCTGGGCGACTGCCATTCCTGGATATTGGCCAGGCCCCAGTCGGACAGCTCCACGTAGCGGAACGGGTACAGGATGGCAATCGGTCCAGCCGGGGTAAGCATCGACGCCAGCACGGAGCCTATGGCGCCCAGGGCCATCGGCCCCTTGGCGGCGCTCATGGGCGTGCGGCCGGCGATGGTGAACACGCAGTACACCGCCACCACCCCCAGACCGATGACGTAGACCCCGTGCAGGTTGGCCCACAGCACGAAGAAGGGCACCAGCAGCGCCGCGCGCCACGGCCTGTCCGGCCGCAGCGAGAGCAGGAACCAGAGCAGTAGGCTGAGCAGCAGCCAGCTGACCGCCTGCGGCCGCAACGTGACGTACGGGGTGATGACCAGCCCGATCAGCACTGCCGGCAGCGCGAAGGCACGCAGCCCCACGCCGCGCCGGCTGAGCATGGCCGCCTGGGTCAGCACGATGGCCGCCGGGAAAAGCCCAAAGAAGAAGAGCGCGCCGGTGCGCCCCACGCCGCTCACCAGCCAGTACATCAGCAGCTCGGACAGCCACTCGTGCGGCGTCCACGGCTGGCCGCCCCAGGTGAACGAGAAGGGGTCCGTGGTCGGCACCTGGCCGTGCTCCGCCATCCACTGCCCGGCGGTGACGTGCCAGAAGAAGTCCGGGTCCTGCACGCCCTTCGTGACGGTGATGCCCACCAGCACGCCGGCAAGCGTCAGCGTGAAGATCCAGAAGGGGCCTGGCAGGCGAGCGAGCCAGGCCTGGATGGCGGCCGATGGAGCGGCCATCGTCCGCTGTGCGGCGGTCTCGGTGGACATCGGCCGCGAGTCTAGTCGGTGCGCCGAGGCACCGGTACCCGACGGAAGTACCCCGCGGACCGCGATGGCACGACCCGCACGGTGCAAGGCGATGGCTCGGTCCCAAGCTGGATGCCCCTAGCCGGGTTCGCGCACCGCCAGCCAGGCCAGCCCCCCAAGCCACACCAGCAGGGCCGCGAAAAGCAGCCAGGCTGATGCCTGCGCCGGCAACACCGGCCCTGCCCACAGGACCGCGTGCGAGGCCACGGCACCGGCCGCAACCCGATTCCGGACGCTGCCCGCGGCGCCGATGGCCAGCACCACGCCCATCTCGGCCAGGATGGCCTCGTGCTGGTTGGCGTGCGGGATGACCAGCGGCGTGGCGATGAAGGCGGCGGCCGCGGCCATGGCCGGTGAGCGTGAGCTGATCCAGGCGAAAGCAACCACGACCACCGTGGCAATGGTGCCGGCCACGTAGAGCCACGGCCCCGTGCCCAGCCGCTCGGCAGCGCCACGCCAGTTGATCATCTCGTCCACGTGCACGCCAACGGCGTCGGGTGCAGCCACGCCCAGGAGGTGAGCGGGGTACGCGGCCACGGCCTGCGGCGAGACGACCAGCGCGGCCAGTGCGACCAGCGCAGCCACAAGCAGCGTAGCCACGGCCAGCTCCCGCCAGCGACGCATGGCCAGCAGCCAGACCGCCCACAGCGGACCGAGCGTCGGCTTCAGGGCGCTGAGGCCAAGTGCGATCCCCGAACCCACCACGGCGATGGCCAGCAGCGCGACGACCAGGATGGTCGACTGGCCGCGGATCGCGCCCATCACCGTTGGCCAGGCGGTGAGCACCAGGAGGCTTGTGACCAGGCGCTGCGAGATGGCGCCGGGAGCAGCACGCCACACGGCGGCGGCCAGAACCAGCAGCGAGGCGACGGTGAACAGCGCGAAGGCCAGGTGCAGCGGCAGCAAGCCAAGCGGCAGCAGCACAGCCGCCAGCCAGGGCGGAGAGTTGAACGGCAGCGCGCCGCGCTCGAAGGACGACTCCTCGCCGATCAGCTCGCGCTGCTCTGCCTCCTGGCAGGCGACGTCGTAGAGGCACGCCCCGTTGCCGTCCAGCACGATGCGGGCGGCGACGTGGTAGGTCATGTAGTCGGAGCGCTCGACGGCCCGGAAGCCTCCGCCCAAAATGCCGGCCGCGAACACCACGGCGACCATCGCCGCGATCAGCGCGTAGGCACCCAGCATCCGCATGCCGCCGGAGGCTAGCACCGCGCGCCAGTACTTCGGGGTGGTGACGGGACGCACCCACCCGCGCCTAGACTCCGGCGCATGTCATCCAGGGCGGAGCCGCGCGGCGTCGCGGCCGCGACCGTGGCGATCGTCGCGTTCTTCGTGGCGGCGGTCCTGCCACGAGCCACCTGGCCCCTCATCGACGGCGACGTGTGGTGGCACATCCGTGCCGGGCAGGATGTCCTGGCGACCGGCGGCGTCCCGCGCAGCGACAGCTGGAGCATCGTGGCTCCCGGGCAGCCGTGGACCAGCCAGGACTGGCTGGCGAACGTGATCCTGGCCATCGGCCACCAGCTCGGGCCGTGGGGCGACACGCTGCTGAGCTTCCTGTTCGGCGCCTTCACGCTGCTCTCGTTCCGGGTGCTGTGGCGGGCCATCGAGCTGCGCGTGCCGGGCATCGGCTGGCTGAGCCGCATCATCTGGCTGAGCATCGGCCTTGTCCTGGCCGGACCGGTGATGGGCGTCCGGGTGCAGGTGCTGGACCTCCTGATGGCCAGCGTGGTCGTGTGGCTGCTGTGGCGCTACCAGGTCGACCCGCGCCGCCGCTGGCTGGTGGGGCTGCCGCTGGTCGCCATCGTGTGGGCGAACCTGCATGCCGGGTGGGTGCTGCTCTTCCTCCTCGCCGGTGCGGTGCTGGTGGGAGAGGCCGTCGATGGCGTCTGGGGAAGGCAGCTGGAAGGCCGGCAGCCACTCGGCTGGCGGCAGCTGCGCGACCTGTTGGTCGCCATGCTGCTCAGCGCCGCAGTGCTGGTCCTCAACCCGAATGGCGTGGACCTTTACGGCTACCCGCTCTACACGCTGAGCATCACGGCACTGAACCGCTACGTCATGGAGTGGTTCCCCGCCTCGCTCGACACGCTGTTCGGCTGGCTGCTGCTGGGATTCGTGCTGGTCGCCGTGCTGCCGTCGCTCGTCTTCGGACGCCGCCGGCTGCGCACAGCGGACGCGTTCATCCTGTTCGGCCTGACGATCATGGCCTGGCAGGCGATCCGCTTCCTGCTGATTGTCGGGCCCATCGGTGCGGCCGTCACCGCGGTTGTCCTGTCACCCGCCATCTCCGCAACGCCCATTGGCCAGCGCTTCGCGCCGATGCTGGCGCGGCTCGCACGTCCGCGCAGCGGCGGCCTGGGAATCGTCAACATGGTGCTCGTCGGGCTGCTGGTAGTCATCGGCCTTGGGGTCTCGCTGGCCCGCGTCAATCCCGGAGCCCAGGCGAGCGAGATCGCCCGTGGCCTGCCCGCCGATGCCGTGGCCTGGATGGACGCGAACGAGCCGGGTCAGCGCATCTTCAACAGATATGAGTGGGGCGGGTACATCGGCCAGCACCGGCCCGACCACACGATCTTCATGGACGGGCGCGCCGACCTCTACGGCGATGACCTACTGCGCATGTACGTCTCCGTCATCGGCCTGGAGGTCGACCCGCAGAGCATCTTTGACCGCTACGACATCGACCATGCGGTACTGCCGCCGGACTGGCGGCTGGCGGCCTGGTTCGACGATTCTCCGATGTGGGAGCGCGTGTACGCCGACAGTACGGCCGCCATCTGGGTGCGCCGGTGATCCGCCGCGATCTCGTGCTCCTCACCGCGCTGGCGCTGGTGGCTCGCGCGCTGGCCGCACTCCTGACCCCCTCCCCGCCGTACGTCGACGCGGCCTACTACACCCTGGTGGCGGGGCGCCTGGCGGACGGCCATGGCTTCACCGTCCCGGTGCTGTGGAGCTTCCTCGAGGTGGGCGGCACGCTGCCCGTGAACCCCATGCTCCCGGTCCCGAGCAACGGCCACTGGATGCCCCTGACCTCCATCGTGGCCGCTGGACCGATGGCGCTGCTGGGCCCCAGCTGGGCTGCAGGCCAGATCCCCATGGTGCTGCTCTCGACCCTGCTGGTGCCGCTGACCTATCTCGTCGGCTGGGAGGTCTGGCGGAGCCGATGGGTGGCGATGCCCGCCGCCTGGCTGGCGATCTTCGCCGGCCCGCTGCTGGTCATGTATCCCCTGGTCGAGAACTTCGCCGTGTTCGGGGTGGCCGGCGCGGCCGCACTGTACGCCTCCATGCGCGCCACTCGAGCGGAGCGGCCCGCCGCCTGGCTGGTGGCTGCCGGCGCCTGCGTGGGGCTGGCGACGCTCGCCCGCATCGACGGCCTGCTGCTGGCCGTGGCCCCTGCCGTCGCCTGGTGGCAGCAGCGTGGCGCGGGACGCATAGGCTTCGTGGCCGGTGTGGCCTCCGCGGCTGCCGCGCTGCTGGTGCTGGCGCCGTGGCTCATCCGAGACCTGGCGGTTTTCGGCAGCCCACTCCCGTCAGCCGGCGGGCACACCTTGTGGATCACCACCTACAACCAGCAGTTCTCCCTGGAATCGAACCCGTCGCCGGCAAGCTACCTGGCCAGCGGGCCGGTGGCCATCATCGGCTCCAAGCTGGCGTCCTGGGGGGAGCTGCTGGGCCGCACCCTCTCCGTCATGGCCGGGCTCTTCGGCGTGACCTTCCTCGCCGGGCTGTGGCTGGAGCGTGGGCGGCGGGAGCTGCGGCCGTTCATCGCCTACTGGCTCGTCATGTTCGTGGTAATGGGGCTGGTCTTCACCTTCCATGCGCCGAAGGGCGCATTCATGCACTCGGCGCCGGCCTGGCTGCCCTTCGCATTTCCACTGGGCGTCGCCGCCGTAGCGCCGCTGGGGTCCGCGCTCGCTCGCTGGTGGCGCTTCCTGGGGCGGCCGCAGACGCATCGGTTCCTGCTGGTGGTGGGCCTGGCGAGCTCGGTGCTGGTGTCGGTCGTCAGCTCTGTCGCCCTGCTGGTGATGTGGCGTACCGACGTCTCGCGGCTGGAGGCTGCTGCCGCCTACCTGCGCCAGGAGGCCGAGTCGGAGGACGTGGTCATGGCATTGGACCCGGCGCGGCTCAACCTGCTGACCGGCAACCCGGCGGTGGCGCCGCCGTTCGATCGGTACGCGATCGTCGACCAGGTCGTGCACGGGTACGACGTCCGCTGGGTGGTGGTCACGCTCGAGCCCGGCGAGTCCCGGGATCCGCTGGGACTGTGGGATGGCACATCGGCCACCGACCTCGCCGGCTCGCACCCGCGGTTCATGGGCCGGCTGCGCTTCGAGGCGCCCGGCGTACGCGTGTTCTCGGTCAACCGCGGGCCTGAGCTGCGTGCGGAGTAGTACTTCCGGCGCCCTTAGTACTGTTGACCCGCGTCAACTGGGGCCGACAGGATGGATGCGAGGTCCGGTACCAGAGCCGGACCCGTACTCCAGGACGGAAGGCCTTGCCAAAGACCGCAACGGCCGGTTCGCCGGCCATCAGCATCGAGCGCATCCACGCGCAGGCGACCGACACGGTTCGCCGCGACGCGCGGCGCATGCGCGACCTGGCGGACCGCTTCCGTCGCGAGTACCGGGTGCGCCTGGAGGACTGGGTGCATCTCCGCGAACGGCTGAACGGCCAGCACACCACCTCGTCGCGTGTGTCGGCCGCGGCCACCGAGCGCCTGCGAGTTCGGCACGAGGAGCTGGGCCGTCAGCTGGGCACGCTGCAGGAACGCCTGAAGCGGATGGACACCGCGGCGCGGCAGCTCGAGCTGCTGGCCACCTACCTTTCCAGCCCGGCGGCATCCGTCGCCGAGCCCACCATGTCGGACGCGGACGACTCGGCCGGACCGCTGCGCATCATCCAGGCCCAGGAAGCCGAACGGCAGCGGCTGGCAGAAGAGATTCATGACGGACCGGCGCAGGTCCTGACCAACGCCATCTTCCAGGTGGAGTACCTCGACCGCGTGGTCGAGGACTCGCCGCGGACTGCCCATGCCGAGCTCTCGTTCCTGCGGACCATGCTGCGCGAGGGCCTGGACGAGGTTCGTGGCTTCATCGCCGACCTGCGGCCGCCGGCCGTCGACATGGGGCTGGCCCAGGCCATCGGTGAGCATGGTCGGGCCTTCGCCGCGCGCCACGGCATTTCCGTGGACGTATCACTCAACGGCATCGACGAGAAGCTGACGCCGGACCAGAAGGCATCGGTCCTGCGCATCGTGCAGGAGGCCCTGCAGAACGTGCGCAAGCATTCGGCTGCCAGCGAGGTCTGGATCGGCCTGGAGAACGGCCAGCTCGTCATTGGCGACAACGGACGTGGCTTCGACGTGATGCGCCTGGCATCGGGTGCCAGTCGCAACTTCGGGCTGCACTTCATGCGCGAGCGGGCGGAGCTGATGGAATTGCAGCTGCGCATCGAGTCGCGCCAGGGGGAGGGGACGCGGATCCTGCTGCGTCTCCCGGAACGCTAGAGAGGATCCGGAGGTTCAAATCCCATGACTGTCAAGACGCGAACCAGCGAAGATGTGACCAAGCCCAAGGAGGAGATGGTGGAGCAGACCCAGGTGGACGCCCAGGAAGCGTCGGAGACGCCGGTGCAGGAGCGGCGTCGGGGTGGTGATCGCCGACAGGCCAGCGGCAAGACCCGCGTCGTGATCGTGGACGGGCACACCCTGTTCCGGCGTGGCGTGCGCAACATCCTCGAGCTGGAGAGCGACATCGAGGTGGTGGGCGAGGCCGGTTCCGGCCGCGAGGCCATCGCCACCGTCGAGGAGCTGACGCCGGACGTCATCCTGATGGACCTCTCGCTGCCCGCGCCGAACGGCATCGAGACCACGCAGCGCATCAAGCGTGAGCTGCCGCACACCGGCGTCATCGTGCTGGCTCCCGGCGACGACGAGGACCAGCTGTTCGACGCCATCAAGGCGGGTGCCGCCGCCTACGTGCTCAAGGACATCGATCCTTCGGATCTCATCGCGATCATCCGGCGCGTCCGCTCGGGCGAGTACCTGATCAACGACAAGGTCTTCTCCAAGCCGGCCGTCGCCTCGCGCGTCCTCAAGGAGTTCCGCGAGCTGGCGGTCTACGGAGCCGATGCCCAGCCGATCTTCGCGCCCCTCTCGCCGCGAGAGGTCGAGATCCTGGACAACATCGCCCAGGGCATGACCAACAAGCAGGTGGCCTACGCCCTCTCCATTTCGGAGCAGACGGTGAAGAACCACATGTCGTCCATCCTGCGCAAGCTCTCGGTGAACGACCGCACCCAGGCCGTGGTCTATGCCATGCGCCAGGGCTGGATCAAGATCCCCGAGGACTGACCCGGAAGGTCATGCCCGGCCGTGGTACGGAGGTGCCATGGATCGGCTGTTGAGGCCCTCATACGCTTCCCCCACGTTGTTCGGGGTATCTCGGCAACGTTCATCAACGAGGCAGCCTCTGGTTCGCGAGCCGGCGGATGCCTCGGGGTCTCCTCCTCCGGTGTGGGAGCCGTGTCGAAAGGCACGGCTCCCTCATCTTTCCCCGGCTCTTTTCCGGCGCGCCCATTCGCCCGCGGCATGGCTGGCCCGGGATCCTATGATTCGCGCCGATGACCGATCGCGATGCCTACGAGGTCCTGGAGGTCCATCCGCGCGCCCATCAGCAGGTCATCCGCGCGGCATATCGCGCGCTGGCCGCGATCTACCACCCTGATGGCGGCCAGTCATCCGCGGCCGACGAACGCCGGATGGCGGAGCTCAACGCGGCGTACGCGCGAGTCCGCACGCCCGATCTTCGCGAGCTGTATGACCGCGAACGTCGACTGGCACGCCATGCCAATCCGCCGATCGCGCAGGGTTATACCCCGCAGACGCCGAGCGACGATCCGGCCAAGCGGCCATTGGACTTCGGCCGATACGAGGGCTACACCATCGCCCAGATCGCACGACGCGATCCCGAGTACCTGCGCTGGCTCAGCCGCCACTCAGCCGGCGCCCGCTTCCGCACCGAGATCGAGGCGGAGCTGCGCCGCGCTGCGCAGCGCTAGCGACCAAGCGCTTGCCCGCGGCCTTGACAGGGTGCGGGTTACCCTCCAAGGTACGTGGTCGTCCCGAGCGGTCTGGGACCATCGAGTCATTTCGGTGACGCGAGAACCCGCATACGCTGCGCGGGCAAATCTCCAAGGAAAGGAGGTATCGCGAAGGAATGCTTCAGTTCATCAGCACTCTTCTTGCTCGCTTCCACCGCGAGGATGAGGATGGTCAGACGCTCGTCGAGTACGGTCTGCTTCTGGCCCTCATCGCGATCATCGTGATCGTGGCCCTCATCTTCCTGGGCCCGATCGTGAGCCAGATCTTCCAGAACGTCGGTTCGAACCTGCAGCAGACGTAAGGCTGCTGCCCGTTTCCCAACGACTGCGAGGAGCCCCCGCCACTCGGCGGGGGCTCCTCGCTTTCGGTCGCTCAAGCGATCAGATCGGCGGATGGCACCAAGGCTCTGGGGGGTCGTTCCGGGGCCCCGTTCCTCGCCCGGCCGACTGCGCCACGGGAGTCCCGCCCAACCACCCGATTCCAGTTGACGGGCTCGACGAAATGGCCGATGTCGCTTCCCTGGCGGATATCACCCGATGGTGCGGGAATCGGAAACAGGCTGGTGGGCCTTCCACGTAACTGGCCTAGCTCGCGAATCGGCGCGCGGCAAGTCGCTTCCAATGCGGATGAGAGCTGGTGCGCGATTCCGAAACCAGGGCCTTCGCACCGGCGGGTACCTGGTACCAGTTTTTGATAGCCCACAAGTCCCGTACGTATGCATGCTGGCGATACGTAGACTGTTGACCGCAGTCACAATGCTGCGCATTCAACGCGACCTCATCTGGGCACATTCATCCGAGCTACGAGGGAGTCTCCGTGAAGCGATCGAATCGCCTTGTCATCCTGGTCGGGGTGCTGCTCGCAGTCCTGGCCTTCGTGGGCATCGTGATCCTTCTGCAGAGCAACACCGGCACGCCGCCCCCGGCGGAGCAGACCGTGACGGTCATGGTGGCCAAGGAGGACATCGCCATTGGCGACGCTGTCACACCTGACCTGGTGACGCCGACCGAAGTGAACCCCGCCGACGTGGTGGGAACCGCCATCGGCAATTCCAGCCAGCTCGGTGGTCAGCCTGCACTGGTGAACGTTCCTGCCGGCGCGCAGGTCTCCCAGGAGGCCATCGCCACCGGTGGCATCACCTGCGTGTCGTGCCAGCTGAACCCCGGCGAGAAGGCGATTGCCTTCCAGGTCGACCGGGTCACCGGCCTGGACTTCCTGATCCAGTCTGGCGACATGATCGACGTGGTGATATCGCAGCAGCTGCAGGTCCTGCAGCCGACGCAGGACACCGCCAATCTGCCGGAGAACCAGCAGCGCTTCGAGACCATCCCTGGCCTCGAGAATGCGCGGACGGTGAAGACCATCCTGCAGAACAAGCGCGTGCTGTACGTCAGCGCGACGCGCGTGCGCAGTACCGCCCCAGCAGCCTCGCCATCGGAGGGTCAGGCGCCGGAAGGTGAGCAGCCCCAGGTCATCGAGAACGTGATCATCGTCTTCGCCGGAACCGACCAGGACGCCGAGCTGATCAAGTTCGCCCAGAACGACCTGAACGAGCTGGGCAGGCTGACCGCTGTCTTGCGATCGGCGGAGGACACCGAGGCGGAGCGGACGACCGGTATGACCCTGGACCAGCTGGTCCAGGACTACGGCGTCCCGATCCCGGACATCATCGTCGACCTCGGCCGCGGCCGAAACCGCTGACCAGCTCCCTGACCACGTCGCAGTAGAAGGCACCATCCGTGATCAAGGTCCTCATCGTCGACGACATCCCGGAAACACGCGACCACCTCACCAAGCTGCTCAGCCTGGAGGAGGGGATCGACGTGGCGGGTGACGCCGGCTCCGGCGAGGACGCGGTCAAGGTGGCCATGGACCTGCGACCCGACGTGATCGTCATGGACATCAACATGCCCGGCATGGACGGAGTGGCCGCTGCCGAGATCATCTCGCAGCGGCTCCCCACCTCGCCGATCATCATGATGAGCGTCCACGGCGAGGCGGAGCAGCTGAAGCGTTCGCTGTCGGCGGGGGCCAGGGAGTTCCTGGTCAAGCCGTTCAGCGCCGACGAGTTCTCCACCACCATCCGTCGCGTCTACGAGCGAGAGCTGATCCGCCGGGAGCAGGTGACCGCGGCCATGCCCGTCGTCCCGGCGGGACCCAGGCTCAGCGCCGAGGACCTGGGCGAGCATCAGGTCATTGGCGTCTTCTCGCCCAAGGGCGGAGCCGGACGCACCACCATCGCCACCAACCTGGCGCTTGCGCTGCACCGGGAGACCGGCGGCCGGGTGTGCCTGGTCGACGCAAACCTGCAGTTCGGCGACATCGGCGTGCTGCTTAACCTCAACCCCAAGAATCGATCCATGCTGGACGCCGTCGACGGCGAGCCAGACGCCGAGATCACCAACTCGGTGGTCATTGATCACTCGACCGGGATCCGCGTTCTGCTGGCTCCTCCCTCGCCGGAAGGCGCGGACCTGGTCACCCCGCAGTACCTGCGCAAGATGGTTGACCATCTGCGCGAGTCCCATGACTTTGTGGTGGTCGACCTGCCATCGGCGCTCAACGATCACTCCCTTGCGGTCATGGACGCGGCCGACCAGATCGTCGTCCTGACCGCACTGGAGATCACCACTATCAAGAACGTCCGCCTCTTCCTGGAGGTGGCGGACCAGCTCGAGTACGACCGGTCGAAGATCCGGCTGGTCGTCAACCGCTCGGACAGCGCACAGGGGATTCGGATCGCGGACGTTGAGGCTTCCATCCGCCGCTCCATCGACGGGACGATCGTCTCCGACGGTCGCCTGGCGGTGCTGGCGGTGAATCGAGGCGTCCCGTTCGTCGTATCCCATCCGGATGGTGCGCTTTCCAGGGACGTGACCAAGCTCGCTCGAACGCTTGCGGGCGACGCCATAGCTGCCAGGGAACAGCCCAACAAGCGCGGACTCTTCGCACGCCGCTAAGGGGAAGGATCAGAACGAGATGTCACTGCTGAAGAGAATCGAGCGGGCCCGGCCCGCGTCGGAGGGGGAAGGGCCCAACGTTCCGGCTGTGCCGGAGACGCAGGCGCCTGCGCCGCGACCCGGCGCCCCGGCGACACCGCCGCCTGCCGGTACCACCACCGCGCCGTCGCGGCCCTTCCTGGGCGCCATGCCGGCCCGCGAGTCGTTCAGGGAGGCGAAGTTCCGCGTCCAGAATCGGCTCATCAACGAGCTGGATCCGAAGCTCGATCTGACGAACCAGGTCGAGGTGCGGCGCCAGATCGAGGATCTCTTCGGCAAGATCGCCGACGAGGAAGGGCTGGCCCTGACCCGCGCCGAGCGGGTCCGGATGCTCGAGCAGATCACTGACGAGATCCTGGGCCTTGGCCCGCTGGAGCCCCTCCTGCGCGACGAGACCATCACCGAAGTCATGGTCAACGGCCCGCAGCAGGTCTACATCGAGCGTGAGGGTCGCCTGGAGCTCACCAACGTGACGTTCCAGAACGACGAGCACGTGATGAAGATCATCCAGCGGATCATCGCCCCCATCGGGCGGCGCGTGGACGAGTCCAGCCCCATGGTGGACGCCCGCTTGGCCGATGGCTCCCGCGTGAACGCCATCATCCCGCCGCTGTCGCTGGTGGGCCCGGTGATCACCATTCGAAAGTTCTCGGCCACTCCGTTCACGGTCGAGGACCTGGTCCGCTTCGGCACCGCCACCCCGGAGATGTTCGAGTTCCTGGAGGCCTGCGTGAAGGCCCGTCTCAACATCTTCGTGTCGGGCGGCACCGGCTCCGGCAAGACCACGATGCTCAACATCCTCTCGTCGTTCATCCCCGACGACGAGCGGATCGTGACCATCGAGGACGCGGCAGAGCTGCAGCTCCGCCAGGAGCACGTGGTTACGCTGGAGGCACGGCCCGCAAACATCGAGGGCAAGGGCGCCATCCCCATTCGGGAGCTGGTGCGCAACGCCCTGCGGATGCGTCCCGACCGCATCGTGGTCGGGGAGTGCCGCTCCGCCGAGGCGCTGGACATGCTCCAGGCCATGAACACCGGCCACGACGGCAGCATGAGCACCGGCCACGCCAACACGCCACGCGACATGCTCAGCCGTCTGGAGACCATGGTGCTGATGGCCGGCATGGACCTGCCATTGCGCGCCATTCGCGAGCAGATCGCATCGGCCGTGGATTTGATCGTCCACCAGAACCGCCTCAAGGATGGGTCGCGTAAGATCGTGAACATCACCGAGGTCCAGGGGATGGAAGGTGATGTGATCGTCATGCAGGACATCTTCGTGTTCGAGCAGACGAACGTCATCGAGGGCAAGATCCAGGGCAAGCTGCGGCCGACCGGAATTCGCCCGAAGTTCGTCGAGAAGTTCGAAGTGGCGGGCATCCACCTGCCGCCGAACGTCTTCGGCTCGCCGTTCTAAGGAGCGCCTGACAGCATGTTGCCGATCGTCATCGCCGCCCTCGCCGCGGGAGCGGTCCTGCTGATCGCCGTTGGCATTGCCATGAGCGGCGGCAGCGGGGGCGTGGCGGCGCGCCTGGAGCGCTATGCCCGTTCCGGGGGAGCAACTGAGCCCGAAGACGGGGACAAGGAGTCGGCGGTCATCGCCGGACTCTCCAAGGTCATCGAGCAGCAGGACATGGCCGCGCGGCTCTCCACGGAGATCGCGCGTGCCGACCTGAAGCTTCGGCCCGCGGAGTTCGTGGCGTTGTGGATCGCCTCGCCCTTCGTGTTCGCGGCCCTCGCCTTCGTGCTGGCAACGATCTTCCCCGGCCTTCGCCACCCGATTGCCATCGCCATTGCCTTCGCGATCGGGGCCTACTTCCCGCGCTTCTACCTGCGCTACCGCCAGCAGAGGCGTCTGAGGCAGTTCGGTGCCCAGCTGCCGGATACGATCACGTTGCTCGCGAACTCGCTGCGAGCCGGCTCATCGTTCCTGCAGGGCATCGAGCTGGTGACGCGCGAGTCCCAGCCGCCGATTTCTGACGAGTTCGAACGCGTGGTGCGCGAGATGAGCCTGGGCGTGGCGCTGCAGCCGGCGCTCAACAACCTGTCGCGCCGCGTCGCCTCCGAGGACGTGGAGCTCATGGTCACGGCCATCAATATCCAGAGCCAGGTGGGCGGCAACCTCGCCACGGTGCTGGACTCGATCGCCTTCACCATTCGCGAGCGCATCCGCATCATGGGCGAGATCCAGACGCTGACTGCCATGCAGCGCTACAGCGGGTACGTGATCACGCTGCTGCCGGTTGGACTGGGGGCAATCCTGTTCCTCATCAGCCCGACCTACATCGGCCGGATGCTGAACCCTGAACCGGCGATTTTCGGCCTGCCGGCCGGAATCATCTTCTTCATCCTCGGCTTCATCAGCATGGCCATTGGGTACGTGCTGATTCGCCGCATCGTCGACATCAAGGTGTGATGCCATGGCTCCCGAACTGATCATCGCCGCCCTGGCCGCAGCCGCGGTCCTGCTCCTCACGCTGGGATTGGCGGCCCGGCCGGAGAAGGACGCCGTGCAGGCACGCTTGGAGCAGCTGGTGGTCCAGCCGAAGTCCCTGGAGGAGTTCGAGCTCCAGCAGCCATTTGCCGAACGCGTCCTGCGGCCGCTGGTGAAGCGCCTTTCGCGCGTGGGTCGTCGCAGCGACCAGGGTGGCGTCATCGCTCGGACCGACGCGAAGCTGGAGAAGGCCGGCTATCCCGGCGGCCTGCGTGGCGCTGACTGGATGGGCGTCAAGCTGCTCAGCACCATCGTCCTGGCGATCGTGTTCTTCTTCCTTGGGCTGTTGATGGGCAAGGCGCCCCTGGGGTTCATCTTCGCCCTGGTGGGTGCTGCATTCGGCTTCATCGGGCCGGAGTTCTGGCTGGGCAACCAGATCCAGAAGCGGTCGATGGCCATGATCCTGCAGCTGCCCGATGCACTGGACCTGCTGACCATCTCGGTCGAGGCCGGCCTGGGATTCGATGCCGCGCTGGCCAAGGTCGTCGAGAAGATGGAAGGTCCGCTGGTCATGGAGTTCCGCCGGGCCCTTGCCGAAATCCGTATGGGCCGCACGCGGCGCGAGGCCCTCAGAGACATCGTGTCGCGAGCCGATGCCCAGCCGGTGGCGAACTTCATCGGCGCCATCGTCCAGGCGGAGCAACTGGGTGTGCCGATTGCCAAGGTGCTGCAGATCCAGTCGCAGCAGCTGCGCATCGAGCGCCGGCAGCGCGCCGAGGAGGCTGCCGCCAAGGCTCCGGTCAAGATGCTGTTCCCCATGGTGGGCTGCATCTTCCCCACGATCTTCATCGTGATCCTGGGGCCGGCCATCATCACCGTAATGGGCGGCGTCGGCATTTGATATGCAGGTCTTCGCCCAGCCGGAGCTGCTGGTCGTCGATGACGACCACACCATTCTCTCCGTGCTGGCGCGCAGGCTCTCCCGCGAGGGATACAGCGTCCGCACCGCATCATCCGGACAGGCCGCGCTCAAGCTCCTGAACGAGCGGTGGCCGGGCCTGGCCATCATTGACCTGATGATGCCCGGCATGGACGGCTTCCTGCTGAGCGAGCGCATCAAGCAGGTGGTGGACATCCCCATCATCATGCTCAGCGCGGTCGACGCGTCGGAGGCCAAGGTCAGCGCGCTGGAGCACTACGCCGAGGACTACATCACCAAGCCATTCGATCCTGACGAGCTGGTGGCCCGCGTCCAGCGTGTGATGCGGCGCGTGCCGCTGGGTCGGTCCAACATCGTCCTGGGAGATGGCTTGGTGGAGATCGACCTGGTCGCGCGAAACGTGCACGGGCCGGGCGGGGTGCAGCACCTGACTCGCACCGAGGCAAGGCTACTCCAAGTACTGGCTGCGTCGATGGAGCACGTGGTCATGACTGATACGCTTCTCGACCGGGTGTGGTCAGAGTCGGATGGCGCGGATCCGTCATATGTCTGGGTCAACGTCCGTCGCCTACGGCGCAAGATCGAGGAGGATCCGGACCATCCTCGCTACCTGGTCACCGAGCGTGGCCTCGGGTATCGACTCACGTCTGGCGCGCGGAGCGGCTAGGGGCTGCGGTGGGACCCGCCAGCGGCCCGCTGCGCATCTTCCTTGCGCTGATCATCGCGGCCGTTCCGGTGCTCTTGCTGGGAGTCGCTGCCCCGCTGCTGCCGCAGATGGGTCTGACCGGGTTCAACTCCTCGACGACCGCGCTGATCCTGGTGGCCATCGTCCTGGTGTGGGCCGCAGTGCTCGCCATCGTCTACAGCCGGACTCTGCGCGCCGACCTGAATTCGATCCTCGCGCTGGCGCGGCGCGGCCGGGACCCCACGGACGAATCGGGTGTTCCGGAGGGCTATCGGCGCGTGGCTGCCGCGCTGGAAGAGCGCAACCGCCAGGTCGCCGTGCTGGCCGCCCAGTCGTCGACCGCGCCCATCAGCGGTGACGCGCGTCCCACGGCCAGCCACGTCACTGCCACAGCCCAGCGCGTCACCGGCGACCCCACGTGGCGGCTGGCCGTCATGCGCACCGGAAACGCGGAACTGCTGCCCGTCGGGGTGTATCACGGCGTCGAGTTAGAGAATCCCGGGACGATCAGTGAGCTGGAGCAGTGGGCCTCGACCGCCGGCGACGACCCACAGGCGCCGGTGCATCGCGTTGAGGGACCCTGGGGCGCCTTCGTCATCGTCCGCCTGGCGACGAGCGACAGCCTGACTGCCATCCTCTACGCGCCATGGGAGGGCAGGCCTCCCCCCAGCGCTGCCCAGCTCGACCTGCTGAACCTCGTCGGGCAGCACGCCAGCACGGCCCTGGAGCACGCGCTGCTGTACGCGCGGGTTCGCGCGCAGTCGGAGGCAATCGACCGCATGGCCGAGGTGCAGCGTGACTTCCTGCGCTCCGTCTCCCACGACCTGCAGACCCCGTTGACCAGCATCCAGGCACTGGCCGCCGAGCTGCGCAGTACGAAGGATGCGGACGACGCGGCCATCGCCGACCTGGACGACATCTCGTTCCAGGCGGACCGGCTGCGGCGCATGGTCGGGCAGCTCTTGGCCGTCTCGCGACTGGAAGCCGGCGCGCTGGCGCCGCGCCTCGAGGTACTCTCGGTGGCGCCTCTCGTGGAGCGGGTGTGGCGCGCCCTGCGTGCCGATCGGAAGTTCACGCTCGAGACCGAGGGCGCAAAGCTGCTGGCAATCGCGGATCCAGACCGCCTGGAGCAGGTGCTGTGGGCGATCCTGGACAACGCGGTGAAGTACAGCCCGGAGGGTTCCCTGGTCAGCGTTCAGCTAAGGCCAGCTGCGGATGACCGCCTGGCAATCGCCGTACGCGACCAGGGAGCCGGCATGGATGCGGATTCGGTCTCACACGCCTTCGACCAGTTCTATCGCTCACCGCATGCCACACGGCTGGCGATCGATGGCAGCGGTGTCGGCCTGTACGCCGCTCGAGGCTTGATGCAGGCGATGGGCGGTGAGATCACCTTGACCAGCAAGCTGGGTGCGGGGACGACTGTCACCTGCCTGCTGCCTGCTGAACTGGTCGAGTCCGAAGAGCTCGTCGAAAGCTCGTAGCGAGCTCCCCTGGCCTTCCTTGGGCGAGCGTGGCAGGTACCAACGTACCGTTGTAGTACCCCCATACATCGGCCACCCTGCAAGGCGGTTCGTAAGGAACCTCCGGGATATTCGTGGCAGGCCCGAAACAGTTGGGCCCCGAGCTCGAGCCGCATGGGCCTGAGCTCGAACCACGGGCAGTGGAGGCGATGTGAAGGTTTCGAACGAGGCACGGTGTCCGCGGCATGAGCGCCTTTCAAGGCGAATCGTGCGCGCGCTCCATGTGCCCGAGCGCGGCCAGGCGCTGGTGGAGCTCGCCATCATCCTGCCCGTCCTGCTGCTCTTCCTGCTCGGAGCCATCGACCTCGGCCGCGTGTGGCACTCACAGATCACCGTGGAGAACGCCGCCCGGGAAGGTGCGATGGAGGCGGCAATGGCCCCGACCTCGTACCACGCCGGCCAGCCGTGCGACGGTCCCGAGGACGAGGCGACAGATTCCACCGGCAACCGCGTGATGTGCCGGATCCTCAACGAGGTCAGCGGCACACTCATCAACGTCGTTCCGGCTGACGTCAGCGTGGCATGCAGCGCGGCCTGCGTGGCGGGGACCACGAGCTCGCCGAACCGGGTGACCGTCGAGGTCACGGGGCACTTCTCGCTTCTGACGCCCTTCATGGCTGTCTTCACCGGCGGCCAGAACATCACCCTGACCGGCAACGCGGTGGCAACCATCGCCATGGCGCCGACCAACGCCGGGGTGGCGTCCGCGACGCCGACGCCGGCCCTGACACCGACGCCCACGCCCAGCCCCACGCCGTCGTCGAACCCTTCCGTCACGCCGACGCCCACGCCATCGTTCCTCCCGACGCCGACGCCCACGCCATCGTGCACGGCACCGGTTGCGAACTTCTCCGTCAACCCGACCTCGGGCAAGAAGAAGAAGACGACGTTCGTCTTCACGGACAGCTCGACCAACATGAACGTGCCGGGCTGCAATCCGATCTGGTCGTGGAACTTCGGTGATGGCTCGGGAACGTCGTCCCTGAAGAACCCGAGCTACCAGTATCAGACGTCAGGCAGCTATACCGTGACCCTTGCGGCCTCTAACGCCGGCGGCACGTCGACCAAGACGTTGGTGATCAATGTCAGCAACTGACTTCGTTCGCCGCCGCGCTCAGCGGTCGTCGCCGGGTCAGGCCCTGGTCGAATTCTCGATGACGATCGTTATCTTCGTCGTCCTGCTGATGGGCGTCCTGGACTTCGGTCGCGCCATCTTCATGTACAACGGCGTCTCGCAGGCCGCGCGTGATCTCGCACGGGTGACCAGCGTGCATCCCGGGAATCCCCTCGGAAGCAGCACGGAAACCCAGGACGTGCTGGCCGGCGCCCAGGACTCGATTTTCGGCCTGGAGGATCCCACCTTCAGCTGCCGGAGCATCCGCGGCGCCGCAGTCAGCGGCACGTGCCTTTCCGGCAACTGGGTGCGGGTTGACATTCACGCCGTCTATCGACCCACCACCCCGCTTCTCAGCCTCTGGGAGATGACGCTCTCCTCGAGCAGCAGTGTCCAGATCCCGTAGCCGCACTGAAAAAGGATTGTCTGTAATGCCCGCCCTCAGCTACTTCATCAAACGCCACGAGCGCGGCCAGCTGGTGGTCATCTTCGCCTTCGCGCTCGTCGCCATCGTGGTGATGGTCGGCCTGGTGCTGGACGGCGGATCTGCCTTTGCGCAGCGACGTTCGCAGCAGAACGCCGCCGACCTTGCGGCCCTGGCCGGTGCGAACGCATACATGCTCACCAATGACTCGAACGCGGCGACCAGCGCGGCGCTGGCAGTTTCAGCCGAGAATGGCTGGACCGATGGCTCCGGCTCCATCCACGTGGACGTCAGCATCGACCTGACGAACGGCGCCGCCGTCACCGTCGACGTCCAGGCTGCGCACCACAACAACTTCGGCTCGGTCATTGGCCTGAGCGAGTGGGGAGTCGGGACCACCGCAACCGCGGTCGCCGGCTTCCCGGACACCGTCGAAGGCGCTGCGCCGATGATCTTCAGCATCCGTGCCTTCCAGCAGGGTGTCGGCCCGCTGAGCCAATACGCGGACCCCCTCCATCCGTATGGCTTCGGCGAGACGAATGGCGACGTCCCGACCAGCGCCGGCGACATCGCCTGGACCAACTATGGCACCGGCAACGTGAACACCAACGACGTGCGGTCGATCATCGACGGCAGCCTGGTGATCAACAAGACCCTGGACTTCGGCGAGTACATCGGCCAGCACAACAACGGTAATCACACGGCCCTGTACAGCGAGATCCAGGCGCATCTGGCCGGCCAGGACGTGCCCGTGCCCGTGGTCGACGACAACGGCAACTTCATGGGCTGGGCCACCTTTCACATCACCTCCGCGCAGGGCGGCAGCGTGAAGAAGGTCTTCGGCTACTTCAAGAGCCCCATGATCAACCAGCGGCTGACGGTGGGCGACTGCTCGGCGAATGCCTGCCCCAGCTTCCTGGGCTCGTACGTCCTGAAGCTGACCAACTAGCTCCTCTACGCCTCGCGAAGCCGCCTCGCACCGCTGCGGGGCGGCTTTGCCGTGTCCAGTGGTACCACCTGTCAACCGTGGGTAGCGGTGTAAGGTCACCCGCAAGGTAGTACTTCTAGACTCCGCGCGAATTTCCCGCTCACCGGAGAGACGACGAGACATGACGCACCCACTGCGTCAGGCTGGTTCGCCTTGGCATCGACTAGCCGGTCGCATCGCCCGCCTGCGACGTGCGCGCGGGCAGGCCCTCGTGGAGTTCGCGCTGGTCCTCCCCCTGTTCGCGGTGATCCTGCTGATGACCATCGATTTCGGCAGGGCGTACTTCTCCTATATACAGATCAACAACGCGGCCCGCGAAGCGGCGGCTCTGGCCGCCGTGAGCCCGACGAACACTGTGGCCATCGAGACACGCGCAGCCGCTGAGACGAATGCGCAGGGCCAATCGGGCGAGTCGCCGCTGGTTATCACCACCGAATGCGTCAATGCGGGCGGCACCACCATCACCTGCGCGGATTCGCTGGCGGGCGCTGGACCCGGCAACCGGATCACCGTGCGGGTGAGTGAGCGCTTCACGTTCCTCATGCCCTTCGTGGACGGCCTCTTCGGAGACGACTTCACGATGACCTCGTCCGCGACCGCGACGGTGCTCGGCTACGCCGCGGGGAGCGGCGGCACCAATCCAGGTCCGTGCGCCTTGCCAACACCCACCTTCACGGTGATCGTGACGTCCGGCTTGACCATCCACGTTGACCCGACCGGTTCGGTGCCAAATACGGCGCCGTGCGCCATCTCAGGGTACAACTGGACCTGGGGCGACGGGACCGACGACGTGGGCAGTGCCACCGGCGACGACCACACATATGCCACTCCCGGTACCTACACCGTGACCCTGGAGACCACGAACCAGGCGGGAGCGAGCACCGCGACAGGGCAGGCCACCGTGCCGGCAGGCCCGCCACCCCCGACCTGCGCCAAGCCCGTGGCTGAATTCCACCTTGCATCTCGGGTGAAGGTCCACGGGAATGACCATCTCTTCACCTACGACGACGATTCGACGGTCGCTGACCCTACCAATTGCCCGATCACCAACTGGGCCTGGACTTTTGACGATGGGACGCAGTCAAACGCACAGCACCCGACCCACATGTTCGATCAGAAGTCTCATAAGGCCACGCTGGTGGTAACGAATGCTGGGGGCGCATCGAACCCGGTGTCCCACATCTATCCATGATCCGCAACGCACTCCATTCGCTCAGACCGGAAGGCGGTCGGCGGCGCACGCGGCGTGGGCAGACCCTCGTCGAGTTCGCGCTGGTGCTTCCGCTCTTCCTGCTGATGCTGTTCGGCCTCGTCGATCTCGGCCGATTCGTATTCATGCACAGCACCTTGTCGCAGGCCGCGCGGGAGGGGGCACGCCTGGCGTCCGTGCAGGCGTACTGGGTGGGACATAGCGACGCGTCGTGCAACCAAGCCGGCGGCCCGGTCTGCCCCGCCGACCTGAGCGCGCTGCGGAACAACGTCCTGGCGGCAACGAATCGCCAGATGGCGGCGAGCGGCACGATCACGAACGCGAACCTGCATCTCAGCTGTGACTCGGTCGGCTCGGCGCCTACCGGCACCTGGACAAGCCCGCCGCGCGCGTGCATCTCCAGGGTGCCGAGCGCCAGTGAGGTATCCGTGCGGGTGGTCATGACGTTCCAGCCCATGACACCGGTGATCTCCCAAATGTTTCCATCAATCACATCGGACGCCTCGGCGACGATGGTCATCAACTAGGAGTGATCTGTGATGTCCGCCCGCCCGCAACTCGGAAACCACCAGCGTGGGCAGATGATCGTTCTGTTCGCGATCGTCATGTCACTCATCATCTTCGCGGTGGGTCTGGTCATTGACGGTGGCACCGGGCTGGCCCAGAGGCGAGCGGCGCAGAACGCATCTGACTTCGCTGCCATGGCGGGCGCAAGGATCATCGCCGAGAAGATCGGTGGCGATACGGTCAACGGAATTGACGCCAACGTTCGGGCCGCAATCGACAATGCCATCGCCGCAAATGACGGGAAGCCGCTAACCTACGGAGCTCCTGACGGGCCGCGCTACATCGATGATGCCGGCGGACTGCTCGGCTACGTCGGTGATTCAGCCCAGATTCCCAACGGTGCAGCCGGCGTGACGCTTCGTTCCGAGCGGAGCTGGAATCCGTTCTTCCTGGGCATTTTCGGAATCCACGAATGGTCCGCAGATGCGCGCGCGACGGCGAAGGGCGGCTTCTCGACGGCGCCGCCAACGCCCGGAACCATCTTCCCGGTCGGCATTTCGCTGGCTTTCTTCGAGACGTACCCTTTCTGCGCCGGCCCGATCAGCGACAACCCATCCGACCCCTGTTACCCGAAGCACTTGACACCTGGCAATCTCAACGTCCCGGGTGGTTTCGGATGGCTGCAGTTCGGCTGCAATGGAAATGGACTCGGGCAGGACGAGACGGTCCCAGGTGAGTGCAGCCCAAGCAAGCCGTTCCTGCAGAGCGAGATCGGACCTCCGTCCAACTCCTACGGCTGTTGCACTGCGGTTACCGAGCCGGGCCTGGACCGTATCGACAGCCTCCCCGGCAACAAGGCCAGCGCTGATTGCTCGTACTACATCGACCATGAGGTCGTGGTCACCGTCGCGATCTGGGACACGGCCGGCGGCAACGGCAACAACGCCTACTACCACATCGTGGGGTTCGCCGGCTTCCAGCTGACGGGGTGCAGCGGTGGCAAGAACATCGAAGGCGTGTGGCGCAAGCCGTTCACGCAAGGCCCGGTATCGTCGACCCCCACGGTGACCGGCGTACCCCAGAGCCTAGGCGTGCAGCTGGTGCGGTAGCTCAACCGGCTCTGTGCCGGCCCGGGTTGCGCGCGCTGCGCAGTCCAGGCCTTCTATTATCCCGGGACATGGCTCGCTACGTCCGGGTGGAGAACAAGACGCGCGGGACCGTCATCTCGACTGCCTGCCGCGTGGCCAGCTCCCTTCGCGATCGAAACGTCGGCCTCCTCGGAACCGATGGCCTCGAACCGGGAACGGGCCTGCTCATCGAGCGCGGGCAGTCGATCCACATGTTCTTCATGCGCTTCGCCATCGACGCGGTGTTCATCAACAAGCGGCAGCAGGTCACGAAGATCGCTGCCAATCTCCGACCCTGGCGAATGGTGCTGTGGGCCTTCGGTGCCCGTGACTGCCTTGAGCTTCCCGCCGGCACCGCAAGCGCCACGGGCACGCGCGCAGGTGACCAGCTGGCGCTCACGCCGACGGGCGAGCAATAGCCGCGAAGCCCCATGTAAGCCGTCGGTAAGCGCTGCTGCCTACCCTTGCCACCGATGGGCCTGCTGGACGTGCTGCTGCCGCCGGCCTGTGCCGGGTGCGGCCGATATGGGCGGATCTTCTGCCCCGCCTGCCACGGATCGCTGGAGCGTGCCTCCGACGACCGGGATCGTTTCATCGCACCTGACCCCGGCGTAGTGGTCGGTGACGCGCTGGAGGTGGCTGTCGCCGCCTTCCGCTACGGCGGTCCGCTGCGTCGTGCACTGGCAAGCCTGAAGTACGGCGGCGCGGCCCGCGTTGCCGGCCCGTTGGCGGCCGCTTCCGGCCCGGCGCTCAAGAGCCTCACCGCCCTCGCGTCCGGCGCAACGCTGGTACCGGTGCCGGTCCACCCTGAGCGGCTGCGTCAACGCGGCTACAACCAGGCCGCCCTGCTGGCCGTCGCCCTGGGCGGTTCCGCACGTCTGCCGGTCGCCGATGTGCTGCTGCGGCGACGTCCCACTACCCAGCAGCACCGCCTCGACCGAGCCGCGCGGCTGCGCAATCTGCGTGATGCCTTCGCCCTGCACCAGGGGCGCGCTCCGCCGGCCGCGGCGATCCTGGTCGATGACATCCTCACCACCTCGGCCACGCTTGAAGCCTGCGCGGGCGTCCTTCGGGCTGCTGGCTGCCAGCGCGTGCTCGGATTTGCCGTGGCCCGCGAGATCTAGATGCGGGTGCTACCGTAGGCGTTCACGGCAGCGAGAGGGAATGCGACGTGAAGACCACGGTCAAGGCACGAAACCTCGAGCTCAGTGAGCGCCTTCGCAACCAGATAGCGCGCAAGCTGCGTCGCCTGGATCGCGTCGCTCACCCGGATGCGGAGGCGACCGTGGAGCTGATCAGCCACGCGTCGCACGCCAGCGCCGCCTCGCACGTCGCGGAGGTAACGCTGCACACCAACGGCAGCGTGGTGCGTTCCGTATCGGCCGGGCCGACGCTGATCGCGGCCATCGACACCCTGCTCGACAAGCTCGAGCGGCAGGTGGTGCGCAGCAAGACGCGGCAGCGCAGCGTCCGCGAGCGCGACCACGACGAGGCGACCGCGGTGCTGGCCCGCGAGGCGGAGGGCAGCCTCGCCACGGACGGTGAAATGGTCGCCCGCGAGGCCGAGTCAGAGCCCGCGGTGGTCCGCATCAAGCGCTTCGACATGGTGCCCATGTTCGAGGAGGATGCGATCGCCCAGATGAGCGAGCTGGGCCATGCCTTCTTCGTCTTCCTGAATGCGGAGACGGATCGCATCAGCGTGCTCTACGCCAGGCGCGACGGGACGTACGGGTTGATCGAGCCGGTGGTCGGCGCCGGGCGCTGAGCGCGCCCGCGGCAGCTCAGCCCAGGATCATCGGCAGCACCAGCAGTGCCGCGACCGTCAGCAGCAGCGCGATGAAGAAGACCAGCAACCCAATGGTGAGCAGGTCCACGCCATCGGCCTGGTCCGCGCCGGGTCGTCCGTCTGCGTCCGCCACGCGGTCACCGTAGCACCTGCGCCCGGACGCGTGCGTGGCGACGAGGCCTCCCGTGTGGAAGGCCCCGTCAGCGCATCCCCCGTTCCCCCGTCCCCCATCCCCCGGGGTGCCGCCACTCCCCTAGCGGCGACGACCGTGCACGACGCTGGCGTACATCAGCATCAGCAGCGCCACGATGAGCACGCCCACCGGCAGCCCCAGGCTGATGGCCGAGGATCCCAGCTCACGAACCGCCGTGTCCGGCAGTGGCGCCGGCGTGCCGGTCGATCCCGCGACAGACTGCTCCGGGCTGTGGCTCTGCGGTGGCGAGCTCGGGGTCGTCTCCGACGGCGTGGGCGTCGGCGTCGGGGTTGGGGTCGGCGTCGGCGTCGGGGTCGGCGTCGGCGTGGGGGTTGGCTGGTAGCAGAGCTCCCCGTTCGCCTCGGCACTGGTCGACTTGCTCTGGTCGCTCTTCCAGCGGGCGTAGAGCACCGAGCCATCACGTTCCGTCGTGAACTTGTGCGCACCCGGCGAGCCGAGGTCGACCACCCACGCGTTGCTGAAGTTGGAGTTCCAGCTGAACTGGATCAGGTAGTCCGGCTCCTGGCTGAGGGTGATCTGCCACGCGTAGTGGCCCTCGTCCGGGGCGCACTGCGTGCCGAGCACCGGCTTCGCCCAGGCAAGGGCTGCGCCGGCCGTCAGGGCAACCAGTAGCATGGAGGAGCCGAAGGCGAGCAGTACCCGTCGTGCTCGCTGTCGGCGTACAAACGGAAGGGACATTGGACGCTCCCCTGGATGCTGTTCGACCGTCGGGCAGTTGGCGGTCGGCCTCGCCCGCCGGTTCGACAACCGACGAAGCGGGCACGACCCATATAGGACCCGCCTGGTACTTCTGTCACGTGCCCACCTGGTCGGCTCGGCGAGGTCTGCCACGGTCTGGTGAGCATTGGGGCAGGAACCAGCGTTGACTCCTGGCAACCAGGGTCCCAGGACCTTTGGCTAGCCAGCCAAAGCGCGCGGGTCGCCCCGAGCCGCGTCGACGGCTGACCTGGCCCGAAGGAGCGCCGCCTGTGGGCATCCATCTGGGCGTGGGTGCCGGGCTCCTGAAGGCGGCACGCCGAGCACGGCAGATCGGCGCGACGGCGCTGCAGATCTTCAGCGACAATCCCACCGCCTGGCGGCGCCGCGACGAGCCGCCGCCGAAGGCCGATGAGTTCGTGGCCTATGCCGCGCGCCACGGCATCAGGCCCATCGTCATTCACGCCAGCTACCTCATCAACCTTGCTGGCCAATCGGAGCCGTTCGCCTCGCAGAGCCGTGCCAACCTCCTGCACGAGATGCACGTCGCCCCGGCGTATGGCGCGACGCTGGTGAACGTGCACATCGGCTCGCATCGGGGTGGCGGGCACCAGGCCGGCATTCGGCGCATCGTCGACAACGTGATGGCCGTGCTGGACGAGGGTCCGGCCAACGTGACGCTGGTGCTCGAGAACTCCTCCGGCGGCGGCGACAACCTGGGCTCGCGGATCGGCGACCTGGCGGAGATCCTGGAGGCGGTGCCGGGGACGCTGGCCCATCGGCTCCGCTTCTGCCTGGACACGGCGCACCTGTGGGGCGCCGGCTACGACATCTCGACCGCCGAAGGCGCGGACCTGGTGCTCGACGAGTTCGCGCAGCACATCGGACTGGAGCGGCTGGCGCTGCTGCACCTCAACGACTCGCGCTCGGAGCTTGGGTCGCGGACGGACCGGCACGAGCACCTGGGTGCCGGGCGCATTGGCCCTGAAGGGCTGGGGGCCTTCATCCGTGACCCGCGGTTGGGCACTACCCCCTTCGTGATGGAGACGCCTGGCGTGGACGAGGGTTATGACGCGGTGAACATGCGCCGCGCGCTACTGCTGTATCGGGGCGAGACGGCGCTGCCGCAGCTGCCGCCCAGGGCGTTCAAGCTGAGCAGAAAGTCCACCCGCACCGGCGTGCGGCGGGCGTCGGTTGGCTAAATGCCGCTACGTGCGGCGCGTGCCCGCCAGGCTGTACGGCTCATCTGCCCCGCGCGAGCTGGGCTGTCCCTCTGGCTTGGCGGCATTCGGCGCGCCGTTGCCGCGCTGGCGACGACTGCGAACCGCGATGTACGCCTGCATCAGCTCGCGCACATCTGCCTCGGTGAGGGCATCGTCGCCGCGGAGCGCATATTCGACACGCGCTGTGGGCAGCAGCTGCCTGCTCGACAGGCTGGCGAAGTATGCCGGACCCTCGGCCTCATCCCTGATCTCACGCAGGCCGCGTGCCAGCTTGGTGGCGGTTCCCAGCGAAGGCATGCGGTCGCCCTTGATGAGGCGCGAGATGGTCGAATGGTCGACCCCGGACTGCAGCGCCAGCTGGCGCTGACTCATCTTCTTTTCCTTCAGCTGGCCGCGAAGCCAGCTGTTGAAGGACCGCGGCGTCTGAAGCGTCATGCGGCTCATTCCAAGCATCCGGCGCCCACCCAAATGGAGCTACGGTGGTGCGTCCGAGCAACCGCAGGATCGCAGTCGCCCACGGGGCAGCCAATGGCCCAAAGGTACCGATCAGGGGCCAACCTGACGCTACCCAC
>DATBIY010000008.1:0-1585 GCA_036556695.1 Candidatus Limnocylindria bacterium | reverse complement strand
AGGACTGCCTGCAGGAGACGTTCCTGTCGGCGCTGCGCGCCTATCCACGCCTGCGCCACGGGCAGAACCTGCGTGCCTGGCTGTACACCATTGCGCACAACAAGGCGACCGATGCCGTGCGGCGCGTGGCGCGCCGTCCTTCCATCGGCCTGGATGGCATTCCGCCGGCGGCTGAGCCGCGCGTCGCCGCCTCGCAGCCGGCCGACGACGGCCTGTGGCTGCAGGTTCGCTCGCTCCCCGGAAAGCAGCGGGCGGCGGTGGTCCATCGGTTCGTGATGGACCTGGACTACCGGTCCATCGGCGAGCTGATGGGAATCACCGAGGAGGCGGCACGCCAGAACGTGAGCGCCGGGCTGAAGCGGCTGCGAAAGGAGCTGGACGCATGAACGAGATGGAGGCCCGGCTCGCTCGCGGCCCTCAGCCGGAGCTGGACGCGGAGCAGTTGATGGCTGCGCTGGGAAAGCGGGCAGCGCGCGCCGGCCTGGCCGATATCGCCTACGGCTCCCTGGACTCCCCGGTAGGCGAGCTGCTGGTGGCGGTCACCGACCGCGGGCTGGTGCGCGTGGCCTTCAGCAGCGAAGTGGAGGACCAGGTGCTGGCCGAGCTGGCGGCCCGCCTCAGCCCGCGCGTGCTGCGCATTCCGCGGCGCACCGATGCCGTTCGCCGCGAGCTGGACGAGTACTTCGAGGGCACCCGGCGGCGGTTCGACGTGCCGGTCGACTGGTCCCTGATTCGCGGCTTCGCCCAGGGCGTGCTGCGCGCCACGGCGCAGGTCCCGTTCGGCCAGACGACCACCTACCGCCAGGTGGCGGAGGCTGCCGGCTCACCGCGCGCGTCGCGGGCGGCGGGCAATGCTCTTGGCTCGAACCCGATCCCGATCGTGGTGCCCTGCCACCGGGTGCTCCACTCCGGCGGTGGGCTGGGCGGCTACGCCGGCGGCCTCGACCGCAAGCGGGCGCTGCTCACGCTCG
The DNA here is from genome assembly GCA_036556695.1 of Candidatus Limnocylindria bacterium. Taxonomy (GTDB): domain Bacteria; phylum Chloroflexota; class Limnocylindria; order QHBO01; family QHBO01; genus DASSCW01. The sequence goes on along the minus strand of DATBIY010000008.1, from coordinate 614 downwards.
AGGGCGTGCTCTCCGGCTAGGGTGCTCGTTCTGCGCCGCGGCATGCATCTCGAGAAACTCCTGTACCCGCATCAGTCGCAGCGCCAGGCGAACGAGCAGCGGCACCTGCGACTGCCGGCGGTCGATGAAGACGCGGGTCCCGCCCACCAGTCCATCGGCGCCATCAGGGAGACCCACTGATAGCATGCGGACACGCACCAGAAGGACACCAGGATGGACATGAAGCTCGAGCTCGTGGGCGTGCCGGTCAGCGACGTGGACCGCGCCAAGCGCTTCTACGTGGACCAGGTCGGCTTCGTCGAGGACCAGGACGCCACCATCAGCGAAGAGCTGCGTTTCGTGCAGCTCACGCCGCCCGGATCGGCCTGCTCGATCAGCATCGGCAAGGGGCTGACCACGATGACGCCGGGTTCGCTGGACAACCTGCAGATGGTCGTCGCCGACGCGCGCGCCGTGCGCGAGGAGCTCGCGTCGCGCGGCGTCGAGGTCAGCGACATCGACGAGCAGCCGTGGGGCACCTTCGTGCACTTCGCCGACCCGGACGGCAATCGCTGGTCCCTGCAGCAGCTCCCGTCGTGGGCACGCGGCGCGGGCGGACCCGGCTACCCGCCGGA
>DATBIY010000007.1:0-8268 GCA_036556695.1 Candidatus Limnocylindria bacterium | reverse complement strand
CACCTGCGCGATGCCGTGGCCCATCAGGCCGGCGCCGATGACGTAGACGCGGTCGATGCTCATGGGCGGCTAGGGTACCAGCGCTGTCCCTCGGTATGCCGCTGAGGCATCAAATGGAGCCGATCGGCGCGAAAATGCGGCCCTCCATGCCTGGCGATGCATGAGCTGGTGCAAATCTCGGGCCTTTGGCGCGCGGCGATTTCTGACCTGCATGGCTCGGCGCCAGGCGGGTGGAAATGTCCTTGGTTTATGCCTTCTGAGGCATCGTTCGGGCGCAAGTCGGCGAATTCGGCGACGCGTGATGCCTCTGGCGCACACGGCGCCGGGCGACGAGAGGTGCGACGCATAATCGCATTCGTGTCCGCGCTGCCAGCCCGCTTGCGCCCGATGCGCCCCGACGAGTTCGACGCCTTCCTGGCGGACTCGCTCGTGGCCTATGCCCGCGGCATCTCCGAGCAGGGTGGCGCGACCGAGGAGTTCGCCCGCCGCAAGTCGGAGGAGGATCACGCCCGGATTCTGCCCCAGGGTCTCGGCACGCCGAACCACTGGCTGTTCGTGGTCGAATCGCCGACGGGTGAGCGCGTGGGCGTGCTGTGGCTGGCCGAGCTGGAGCAGGGCGGCCATCGCAACTGCTTCATCTACGACATCGAGATCGACGAGGCGCAGCGCGGCCACGGCTACGGCCGGGCTGCCATGCTGCTGGCCGAGGAGGAGGCGCGGAGGCGCGGGCTGATGCGCATGGCGCTCAACGTCTTCGGCGGCAACGACGTGGCTCGCAACCTCTACCGCTCGCTGGGCTACGTGGAAACCTCAGTCCAGATGGCCAAGAACCTCGACTGATCTTCCGCCGGGAGTCGAATTCGCCCCGATTCACACCACGAGGGCGTGGTCGGCGCAAACCGGTCGTGGCGCCGGCCAATGTCGTCGTGCGGCGGCACGAGCCGCGGACTCGGGGTCGTGAAGCGAAACTGTGCCGCCCCGGCGGGAATTGGGCGACACCGCAGCGGGATTCAGCGGTCCAGCAACTGCTCCGCGGCGGTGATGGGGTCAAGCTCGCGGTCGGCGACCTGTTGGAGGGTGGCGTCCCAGCCGGTGTGGGCGCGCGCCAGTGCAAGGGCGCGATCCGACAGCGCACGCCGCACCTGGTTCTGGGCGCGGGCCAGCGCCTGGGCGGGCTGGTGAGCAACCGACCGATGCTTCTCGATGGCATCGGCCAGCGCTGCAACGCCGTCTCCGGACGTGGCGGTGGTGACGAGGACGGGAGGCGGCTGGCGCTCGATGCGGCCACCCGCCGTGGAGAGCATGGCGCGCAGCTGTCGGGCCGCTCTATCGGCTCCCGGACGGTCGCCCTTGTTGACGGCGATCACGTCGGCCACCTCCAGCAGGCCTGCCTTGATGGCCTGCACCTCGTCCCCCATGTCCGGGACCTCGACGACCACCGTGGTCTCGGCCAGGCGGGCGATCTCGACTTCGCTCTGGCCGGCGCCGACCGTCTCGATGACCACCGGGTCGTAGCGCGCCGCGTCCAGCGCCGCGGCCGCCAGCCAGGTGGCGGCCGCCAGTCCACCGAGCTCCCCACGCGAAGCCATGGAGCGCATGAACACGTCGGGGTCGGCGGCGTGCTCCATCATCCGGATGCGGTCGCCCATGATCGCGCCGCCGGTGTACGGCGACGACGGGTCGATGGCGAGGATCCCAACCCGCCGGCCCCGGCGACGCCACTCCCCGGTGAGCGCGTTGACCAGCGTCGACTTGCCGCTGCCCGGCGGGCCGGTCACGCCGACCACGTGCGCGCCATGACTCGCCTTGAAAAGGGACGGCAGCAGGTCGCGAAGCGACGCGTCCCCGGCTTCGATCCGCGTCAGCAGGCGGGCCAGTGGCCGCCGCGCCCCGGACTCCAGCTCGCGCAGCAGCTCGGCGGCGTCAGTCACCGCGCCCTCAGTCACCGCGTGGCGCGGGCGTTCTCGCGGAAGTAGCGCGCGATCTGGCCGATGCTGGTGCCCGGCCCGAAGATCTCGGCGATCCCCGCCTCCTTGAGCTTCGCGACATCGGCGTCGGGGATGATGCCGCCGGCCGCGATCAGCACGTCGTCCATGCCGCGCTCACGCACCAGCTGCGCGGTCCGCGGCAGCAGGGCCATGTGCGCGCCGGACAGGATCGAAAGGCCGATGACGTCCACGTCCTCCTGCTCCGCCGCGTCGGCGATCATCTCCGGCGTCTGGCGCAGGCCGGTGTAGATCACCTCGAAGCCCTCGTCACGCAGGCCGCGGGCGAGCACCTTGGCTCCCCGATCGTGGCCGTCCAAACCGGGCTTGGCAATCAGCACCCGGAGGGGCGCGCTTCGTTCGTCGGGACTCATCGGCTGCCGATTCTAGCCGCGCCGCGGGCCATCTCTGCGGCCCGCGCCAGCTCCTCGACCGCCGCCGCGGTGTTCGGCCAGATATGGGCGATGACGTGCTCGATGCCGTGCGTCGAATAGCCGGCCAGCGCCTCTGCCACGTGATCGACGTCGCCGCTGATCGCCCGCTCGGGCGGCTCCTCGCCGCCGCCGGGAGTCAGCAGGTGTGGGAAGGAGACGAAGATGCCGGCGGTCAGCGTCAGGGTGCCCGGATCGCGACCCACCTCCTCGCAGGCGGCGCGTTGTCGCGAAATGCGTTCCGCCAGCTCAGCGGCCTCGGCCGGCATGCCGTACCACGCCGCGTTCCACTGGTCCGCGTGGCGCGCCACCAGCTGCATCATGCGCGGCTGCTTGCCGGCGATCATGATCGGAGGGCCGTTCGGACGGGGGCCACGAGGCAGCAGCTCCACGTCGGCGCGGTGGTACTTGCCTTCGAAGGTCACATGCCCTTCGCGCAGCAACGGCACGGTGATGTTGAGTGCCTCCTCGAAACGGCCGACCCGGTGGTCGAACGGGTAGTCGAAGGCGGTGAACTCCGGCTCGTGCCAGCCGCAGCCCAAGCCCAGGATCAGCCGCCCGCCACTGACCTCGTCGAATGCGGCCGCCATCTTCGCCAGCAGCGCGGGATTGCGGAACGGCATGGCCAGCACCAGCGGACCGATCTCCACCCGCCGCGTGACGGCAGCCACCGCGGTGAGGATCGTCCACGACTCATGAATGCCGATCCAATCCTCGCTGTCGCGGAAGACCAGGTGGTCGGCGCCCCAGACCGAGTCCAGGCCGCCTTCGTCGGCAGCGACCGCCATGTCGCGCAACTCCGGCCACGATTGCGCACGGCGCAGCACCTCGTCCTCGCCCATGGGCAGCATCAGCCCGACCTTCACGATGCCTTCTCCGACGCCAGGCGATCGATGGTCGCCGCCATCTCGGTGTCGCGGGCGGTCAGGCCGCCCGAGGCCTTGCTGGTCAGCCGGAATGTGACGCGGCGCCAGACGATCTCGATGTCGGGGTGATGGTCGGCCGCCTCGGCGGCATCGGCCACGCGGCTCACCAGCTCGATGGCCGCCCTGAACGACGGGCAGCGGACCGTGCGCACCAGCCGATCGCCCTCGCGGCTCCAGTCGGGCAGGTCGCGGAGTGCCTGGTCGAGGTCCTCGGGAGCCAGCAGCGGTGCGTATGGCATCGGCTCAGGAGGTCAGCCCGGACGGACGGCCGATGAAGGTCAGGAACTCGCCGCGCGTCTTTGGATCGCGCCGGAAGGTGCCGAGCATCGTGCTGGTCACCATGGTCGCCTCCTGCTTCTTCACGCCGCGCATGACGGTGCACAGGTGGGTCGCCTCGACCACGCAGGCCACACCCTTGGGATCCAGCCGATCCATCAGCAGGTGCGCCACCTGCTGGGTCAGCCGCTCCTGCACCTGCAGCCGATGGGCAAACATGTCCACGACGCGCGGGATCTTCGAAAGGCCGATGACCTTGCCGCGCGGCAGATAGCCGACGTGTGCGTGGCCGTAGAACGGCAGCAGATGGTGCTCGCACAGGCTGAAGAACTCAATGTTGCGGACCACCACCATCTCGTCGTAGTCGACGTCGAAGCAGGCGTTGTTGATCAGCGCCTCTGGATCTGTGCGGTAGCCGTCGGTCAGCTCGGCGTACATCCGCCGCACGCGCGCCGGCGTGCCGATAAGGCCCTGGCGTGTGCCGTCCTCGCCGATCTCGTCGAGCAGCGTGCGCACCGCTCCCTCGAGATCGGCGCCCATTTGCGGGTCGGCGGCCTCCGCCTTGAGGTGGGCCTCGTCCATGACTGGCATCCTATCAGCCGTTGCCCCGGAAGGACCCTAGGCGGCCCGTGGCGGCGACGTTAGAATTCGGCCCTCATCCGTTCATCGCGTGCACCCGCTGCCATGATTGCGCACCCCATCAAGGACCGATCCGGCCGCTTCCCCCTCCGCGTTCTTTCCCCGTTCGGCGAGGACCGAATTGCGGCCGGCCTCGCCCGGCGGCTCGACGATCGGCACCACTACTTCCGCAGCGCCGCCGTGGCCGGCCTGCAGCAGCATCAGTCGGTGGTCGTGGGGCCGGGAGGCGCGTGGACGCTGGCGCGCATCACCGACCGTGGCCGCTTTCAGAAGCGCAACGGGCACTGGTATGCGTGGAACAGCTCCACCGAGTCGTGGGTGCCGTGGGACGCGGCGCCGGTTCACGAGGCGCGCCTGGCCGGCCACCGGCTGGAGCTGTTCCTGGAACGTGCCGGCCTGCCAGCCACCGTCGAAGCCTGCCTGCTCCCCGACGCCCGGACCGAGGTTGGCTGGGATCGCGACCAGCAGGTTGGCCTGCACGTCGAGTCCGACCTCGAGAAGCTGGCCGCGCGCATCGACCGCGACGAGGTGCTGACTCCCGCGCAGGTCGACCGCATCGTCGCCCTGCTGGACCCGCGGCAACCGCTACGCCAGCTGGCCCCCTCCACGCCCGGCTGATCGCGCCGATCGCCTGACGCGGCGCGCCCTCGCGGCAGCCGTATGATCGCCAGCAGATGACCGCTTCCGAGCGCGCCCCGACGCTCGCCTCGCTGGCGATGCGCGGCGACCTGGCGGCTGCGGCTCTGACGGCCGCACTCGTCGCCGCGGCCCTGCTCGCGGCCTGGCTGCTGCCGGCGTTGGCGATCCTCGTCGTCTGGCCGCTGCTGTTCGTGGTGCCCGGTTGGGTGGCCGTTGCCTGGCTGCGGCCGCGGATCGGCGCCACCGGTCGGCTGGGCCTGGCGATGGTGCTGTCGGTCACGCTGTCAGCGCAGCTGGTCTACTGGCTGTCGCTGCTGATGGGCGGCTACGACCGTGGGGTCGTGTTCGGCGTCGCTGCCCTGCTTGCCGCGCCGCTGGTGTGGGTGGCCTGGTCGCGCGGCCCGGCGGCGTTCCGCCAGGAGCGCACGGCAGCTGTGCGCGGCGTTCGCCGGAACGCGGTGCCGCTGGCGGTGGCCGCGATCGGAGCAGGCTTCGTCGGCCTGGTGCTCGACGCCAGCCTGTGGCATCCGACGCCGGACGGCGTGACCGCCGGCGGCTCCAACTGGAGCGACCTGGCGGTCCACCTGGCGATCGCCCAGTCGTTGAACGCGGGCAACTTCCCGCCACAGGTCCCCTACTTCGCCGGCGCGCCGCTGGTGTACCACTGGTTCGCCGATTTCCACGCGGCAATCGCCGCCAAAGCGGCGGGCATGTTCGCCGTGCCGGCCTTCACCGTCTCCTCGGCGATCATGGCCGGCGCGCTGGGGCTGCTGGTCCACGGCCTGGCGATGGCGCTGCTGCGCGGGCGCGCGCGGCGCCGGGCAGCCGTCATCGCCATGCTGCTCGTGGTCTTCGGCGGCGGGCTGGGCTGGATCCGTTTCGTGGCCGACGTGGCGACCGGCGTGGGCGATCCCGTCAGCCTGGTGACGCACAACTCGTACGACAACTCGTGGTACGACGCCGCCGGCAATCCGGCGCCGATGTGGCCCTACTTCCGCATCCCGTCGGTGATGGGCACCGGCCTGCTGGTCCACCGCGCCACCACCTTCGGGCTGCCGATCCTGCTGGGCGCCGTGCTGCTCCTGATCAGCGGGCTGCCGACCGCCGCCCGCCGCGCTGCCGGTTGGCGCGACCGGCCGAAGCTGATCGTGGCTGCCGGCTTCCTGGGCGCGGCACTGGCGCCGTTCCACTTCTTCTTTTTCCCGGCATTCGGCCTGCTGGCGCTGGGCTACGTGGTCCTCGGACGGCGGCTGCTGGACGAGGCGGCGCCGCGCAACGCCGCCCTGCTGCTCGCCCCGTACCTGATCGCGGTGCCGTTCGCCACCGCGGCGCTCGGAAACGCCGCCGGATCCGGCGCCCTGCGGCTGGACCTGGGATGGGAGTCGGCGCCGCGCGAGGACGGCCTCGCGGCGGTGGTGTTCTTCTACGTCACAAACCTTGGCGTGCCGCTGCTGCTGGCCGCGGCGGCGGTGATCGCACCGCTGCCCCGATGGCGCGCCCTTTCCGTGGCGGCGTTCGCGGCCGCCGGCGCGCTGCTGCTGACGACCACGGGCGACACGGCCCGCGGCGTCGCCGGCCTGCTGCTGCTGGGCGTCGCGGTGGTGGCCGCTGCTCCGGCGCGGCGGCGGTTCCTGGCGGCCTGGGCGGTGGGGCTCTTCCTGCTGCCGAACGTGCTGCAGGTCAGCGACATCGCCTTCGACATGAACAAGTACTTCCAGGCGATGTGGGTCGCGGTGGCACTGCTCGCCGCCTGGCTGATCCGCCGCTGGCCCCTCGCGGCGATCGCCGGAGTCTTGCTGCTAAGTGTGCCATCGCCGCTGCTGGTATCGGCCTGGACGGCCTTCAGCCGTGACGGGCAGCAGGTGCTGGATGGGAACGGCCTGGCGGCCGCCAGCTGGATCGCGGCCAACACCCCGGAGGATGCGGTGTTCGCGACCGATGGCTGGCTGCATTCGCCGACCGATGCCGCCGGTCGCGTGCGCCTGCTCACCTATCCTCCGTACGTGGCCAACCTGGGTTTCGACCCGGACACGCGAGTGGAGCAGGTGCGCGAGATCTACTGCGCCGGGAGCCTGGAGCGAACGGCGGAGGTCATGCGCCAGCTCGGGGCGAGCTACCTGCTCGACTCGGGGCGGCCGGACCGCTGCGAGGCGCCGACCGAGTTCCGCAATGGTCCGCAGCTGACCAAGGTGTATGAGAACCCCGCCCTGCGCATCTGGCGCTTGAACGACCCAGCCACCGCACAGTAGGCCAGCGGGTCGCGCAGGCGGACAGCGACTTCGTCCGTATCATTCCGCGATGAGCAGCGCGGCAGCCTCCCCCCCGGCCGATGGCGCCTCCGGCGCCGTCGTCGCGCTGGAGCACGTCACCAAGCGCTACGGCCGTGATGCACCGCCGGCCGTTGACGATCTGAGCCTGCAGATCGGCGCCGGCGAGATCTGCGTGCTGGTCGGTCCGTCCGGCTGCGGCAAGACGACCACCATGAAGATGATCAACCGCTTGATCGAGCCGACCGCGGGGCGGATCACCATCGGCGGCGACGACGTGATGCGATTGCCCGCGGTCGAGCTGCGGCGGCGGATCGGCTACGTCATCCAGCAGGTTGGCCTGTTCCCGCACATGACCATCGCCGACAACGTGGCGGTGGTGCCGCGCCTGTTGCGCTGGTCCGCGCCGCGCATCCGCGCCCGCGTGGAGGAGCTGCTCGAGCTGGTGGGGCTGGACGCGGGCACGTACGCCGGCCGGTACCCGGCAGCCCTGTCCGGCGGCGAGCGTCAGCGGGTGGGTGTGGCCCGCGCATTGGCCGCCGATCCGCCGGTGATGCTCATGGACGAGCCCTTCGGGGCGGTCGACCCCATCACCCGCGACCGGCTGCAGAACGAGTTCCTGCGCCTGCAGCAGCAGGTGCGCAAGACGGTGGTGTTCGTCACGCATGACGTGGACGAGGCCATCAAGATGGCCGACCGCATCGCCATCCTGCAGCGGGGTGGGGTGCTGGCCCAGTACGACACGCCCAGCGCCATCCTCTCCCAGCCGGCCAGCGAGTTCGTGGAGCGCTTCGTCGGCGCGGATCGCGGGCTGAAGCAGCTGTCGCTGGGCCGGGTGCGCGACCTGCCGCTCGAGCAGCCGGTGCTCGTGCGAGCGGGTGAGCCACGCGGCGAGGCGCGGAAGCGCCTGGCGTCCGTCGGCGAGGCCTACGCGCTGTTCGTGGATGACGCCGAACGACCGCTCGGCTGGATCGACGAGCACGACCTGGCGGGCGACGGCAGCATCGACCCAGCCGCGGCGACTCCGGGCGCCCCCACCGTGCAGCCCGAGACGACGCTGCGTGACGCACTGTCGGTGATGCTGCTGTCCAGCGTGCAGCTGGGC
>DATBIY010000006.1:0-93098 GCA_036556695.1 Candidatus Limnocylindria bacterium | reverse complement strand
CGCCCTTCTTGTGCTTGATCGACGACCACTTGCTGTGACCGGACATCTCTCACCTCACCGGGGCCAGGCTCAGGTCTGGCGCCGGCGCTCGATTCTCCTCGACGAGCTGCAGAAACCGCTCGTGCACGCGTGGATCGTCGGTGAGCTCGGGGTGGAACGACGCCAGCAACAGCCGACCGTCCCGCAGGAGCACGGGCTCACCGTCGAGCTCACCGAGGATCTCGACTTCGGCCCCCATCTCCTGGACCCGGGGCGCCCGGATGAAAACACCACGCAACGCCCGATCTCCCCCCACGAGCTCGACGTCCGCCTCGAAGCTCCGCACCTGCCGGCCGTAGGCGTTCCGGTCGACGACGAGATTCGCGATCCCGAGATGTCGACGGTCGAGGACGATCATCCCCGCGCACGTCCCGAAGATCGCGCCGCGATACTCCCGGATTGCCTGGTCGAGGCCGTACAGCGCCGCGAGCCGCATGATCGTGGTCGACTCCCCGCCCGGGATCACGAGCCCGTCGAGCCCGTCGAGCTCGTCCGGAAGACGAACCTCGACCACCTCGGCACCGAGCCGGCGCAGGGCGCTCGCGTGCTCGCGAAACGCTCCCTGCAGCGCCAGAACCCCGATTCTCGACGGCCGGTCCATCGGGGAAAGTCTAGATTCGCCGCTCTCCCAGGCAGCTTCCCGGAGAGGCAGTGCCTACCAGCCGCGTACTTCGAGCCGCTCCGCCTCCGGCAGCGAGCTCGCAGAGACGCCGACCATCGGCTGGCCGAGCCCGGTCGATACCTCGGCGAGGACCTTGGCGTCGTCGAAGTGGGTCGTCGCCTCGACGATCGCGCGCGCGCGTCGTGACACGTCGTCGACCCATCCGTCGTGGTCGAGGACCGGGTCGCGGCCGGACTTGAAGATGCCGGAGCCGACGAAGACCCCGTCGGCCCCGAGCTGCATGCAGAGTGACGCGTCGGCCGGGGTCGCGATCCCGCCGGCAGTGAATGTCACGACCGGCAAGCGTCCGTTCTCGGCTACCCAGCGCACGAGGTCGTACGGTGCACGATGCTCCTTGGCAGCCGCATACAACTCGTCTTCGCGCATCGCCTGGAGGCCCCGGATCGCGCCGAACACGGCACGCATGTGCGTCACCGCGTTGACGATGTCGCCCGTGCCGGCCTCCCCTTTCGTCCGAATCATCGCCGCACCCTCCGAGATCCGACGCAAGGCTTCTCCGAGATTCGTCGCCCCGCAGACGAAAGGAACGGTGAATTGCCACTTGTCGACGTGGTGCTCGACGTCGGCCGGAGTCAGCACTTCGGACTCGTCGATGTAGTCGACCTCGAGCTCCTCGAGGATCTGCGCCTCGACGAAGTGACCGATCCGGCACTTCGCCATGACCGGGATGGAAACGGCCTCCTGGATCTCCCGGATCTTCTGCGGGTCGGCCATGCGTGCGACTCCGCCCTCGGCACGGATGTCCGCCGGCACCCGCTCGAGCGCCATCACGGCGACGGCGCCGGCCTCCTCGGCGATCTTGGCCTGGTCGGCGGTGACCACGTCCATGATCACGCCGCCGCTGAGCATGCGGGCCAGGCCGACCTTGGTGGTCCAGGTGGAGCGTTCGATGGTGGTCATATGCGGGCAAGATTCTACTCTGCAACGGCCCGAATGCCGATTGGGACGTCCCCGGCCACGGGGCGGGGCGTGTCGCGGAGCGCGGTGCGCGCTTGGGATATCATCGGCGCGGAGACACGCCCCGAGATGATCAACGCCCCGGTCCTGGTCCTCAACCAGAATTACGAACCGCTCAACGTCTGCGACATCAGGCGTGCCTTCCGGCTGCTCGGGGCGGAGAAGGCGGAGCTTCTGGAGCGCAACCACCAGGTCATCCGCACCCCGACGCTGGCGATTGCCGCGCCATCGGTCATTCGGCTGCAGTACCACGTCAAGCGGCCGCGCCCCCGGGTGAAGCTGAGCCGTCGCGAGGTGTTCGCTCGCGACCGCCACACCTGCCAGTACTGCGGCACCACGAGCCGCGACCTGACCATCGACCACGTGGTGCCCAAGCACCGTGGCGGGCGGCACGAGTGGGAGAACCTGGTCGCCGCGTGTCGCAGCTGCAACCACCGCAAGGGCAGCAAGACGCTTGCCGAGGCGCGCATGAACCTGATGCGCGAGCCCCGCGCCCCGCGGGCCGACGTGCGCTACCTGTACGGCTCCTACCTGTCGGACGAGCGCAACGACGCCTGGCGCAGCTACCTGTTCCTGGCCCCCGAGCGAGCCGGCTAGGGCGGGCGCTCCACGCCGCCCATGGCTGGGCCGATGCCTGACGGCCGGCGGCTGACGGTCTCCCTGCCGCATGGCGTGCGGCGCGTCCTGTCCGTCCTGGCCGATGCCGATCACGAGGCAGCCGTTGTCGGCGGCAGCGTCCGCGACCTGGTGGCCGCCACGGAGCCGGTCGACTGGGACGTGGCCACCGACGCGCCACCGGAGGTGGTCGCCGGGCTGTTTCCCGGCGCGACCTGGGAGAACCGCTTCGGCACCGTGACGGTGCGGCCGGACGGTGAGCCGGTGGAGGTCACGACCTACCGCCACGAGAGTGGCTACCGCGATGCCCGCCGGCCCGACCACGTGGCCTGGGGCCGGTCGCTCGACGAGGACCTCGCGCGCCGCGATTTCACCGTCAACGCCATCGCCTGGCGGCCGCTGGACCTGGAGAGCGGCGAGGGCGAGCTGGTCGACCCGTACGACGGCATCGGCGACCTGCAGCGCGGCATGCTGCGGGCGGTCGGCGACCCGCAGCAGCGCTTCGCCGAGGACGCCCTGCGGCTGGTGCGCGCCGCGCGCTTCGCCACGCGCCTGGGCCTGGAAATCGAGCCGGCGACGGAGGAGGCCATCCGCCGCAACGCGGCCAGCGCCGCCTCCCTGTCGGGGGAGCGGGTGCGCGACGAGCTGCTGCGCATCCTCTCGGACCCGCGCGCCGCGCAGCCGCCGAGCGCCGCCCTGCTCCTCCTGGAACGACTGGGGCTGCTGGCGGTTCTCTTCCCGGAGCTGGCCGCGCTGCGCGGCGTGCCGCAGGCCAAGGCGCTGGCCGGTGACGCGCTGGACCACTCGCTGCGCACCGTCGATGCGCTGCCGGCCGACAGGCCGCTCCTGCGCCTGGCCGGCCTGCTGCACGACCTGGGCAAGGCCACCACGCTGGCCGACGGCCACTTCATCGGCCACGAAATGGAGGGCGCCGCGCTGGCGGCCGCGCTGCTCGAGCGCCTGCGGCTGCCGCGCCGGGACGCCGAGCGCATCGTGCGGCTGGTGAGCCAGCACATGTTCGCCTACACCCCGGAATGGACCGATGCCGCCGTGCGGCGCTTCGTGCGCCGCGTGGGGCCCGACCTGCTGGACGACCTCTTCGCCCTGCGCGCCGCCGACAACGCGGCCAGCGGCGCCCGCGAGCCGCAGCACGGAGATCTGGGGGAGCTGCGCCAGCGGATTGCTGAGGTGGCCGGCGGGCCGCTGACCCAGTCGCAGCTGGCGATCGACGGCCGGGTGTTGATGCAGGAGCTCGGCCTGGAGGCCGGGCCGCGGGTCGGCGAGCTGCTGCGCGAACTGCTCGAGGCGGTCATCGAGGACCCGACGCTCAACACCCGCGAGGCACTCCTGGGCCATGCCCAGCGTTCGCTGACGAACCCCGGTGCGCCCCCGCACCAGCAAGCGCAGGCGGCGGATGGCGCTCCGGCGGCAGGCGACAACCCCGCTGCTACAATCGGCGATCCCGGGGCAGCGCCCAGGACGCCCCGAGGAGCCCGGCCCAACAGGAGGAACCCGCCCTCATGACCGCCATCGGGCGCCGTGCGGCGCGGCTCGAGCATCGGCTCACCCGCCCCAACGCGTCGCTCGCTGAGCTTGATGCTGCCGTTGCCCTAGCCGTCGAGCACGACTGCGCAGCCATCACCGTCAACCCGTGGCTGGTCAAGGCGGCGCGCCGCGCGCTCGGCCGGTCGCGCGTGCGGATCGGCACCCTGGTGGGCTCGCCATCGGGCACCCAGATCCTGGCGGTCAAGGCCTTCGAGGCCAGCAAGGCGCTGGAGCAGGGGGCGAACCAGATCGACTTCGTGCTGAACGGCGGCGCGCTGCTGTCGGACGACGAGGAGACGGTGTTCAACGACATGCTGGCGGTGATCGACATGGCCCACTCGGCGCTCGCCATCGCCGGGGTGGTGGTGGAGGCGGAGCCGATGAGCCCCGAGCAGGTCGGCCGCGCCTGCCGCATCGCCGAGCGCGCGGGCGCCGATTACGTGGTCACGTCTGCCGGTGAGCTGAGCGCCCGCAAGGCGGTGCAGCGCACCGCCCTCCTGCGCGACGGCGTCGGGCCGCGCGTCCAGGTCAAGGCGGCTGGCCGGTTCCGGACGCTTGCCGACGTGCGAGCCGCCGCATCGGCTGGCGCCACCCGCGTCTCCTCCGAGTTCACGCCGGAGCTGCTGGCGGCTGCCACCGCCAGCTTCGGCATCGTGCCCGAAGGCATGCCCGATTCAATCTCGACCAGCTCCCGCCCGCGAGCCGTCGCCTCGCGGGCCAGCTGACCCCGGACGAAGGAGGCCGCATTGCGCATCCTGGTCGTCGGCGGCGCCGGCTACGTGGGCTCGACCAGCGTGGAGGGCTTTCTCGAGGCCGGCCACGAGGTCGTGGTCTATGACGACCTGTCGACCGGCCACGCCGACGCCGTGGTGCCGCCCGCTCGGCTGGTGCGGGGATCAATCCAGGACCGCACCCGGCTGGAGGCGCTGCTGCGCGACGAGCGCATCGACGCGGTGCTGCACTGCGCGGCCAAGTCGCTGGTCGCCGAGAGCATGGCCGACCCGGCGCTCTACTACCGCCACAACGTCTCCGGTGGCGTGGCCATGCTCGAGGCGATGCGCACGGCCGGCGTAACCCGGCTGGTCTACTCCTCCAGCGCCGCCGTCTACGGCGAGCCGCGGCGCGTGCCCATCGCCGAGGCGGACCGCACCGAGCCCATCAACCCCTACGGCGCCACCAAGCTGGCGTTCGAGGGCGCGATGCGCTGGTTCGCCGCCGGCCACGACTTCCGGGCCATCAGCCTGCGCTACTTCAACGTCGCCGGCGCCACCGAGCGCAACGGCGAGGATCATCGGCCCGAGACCCACTTGATCCCGCTGGTGCTGCGCGTGGCACGCGGCGAGGCCAGCCACGTCCAGATCTTCGGCCAGGATTACCCGACCCCCGACGGCACCTGCATCCGTGACTTCGTCCACGTCCGCGACCTGGCGGCGGCGCACCTGCTGGCGCTCGAGGCCACCGGCGAGGGCGACCCGTCGCTCGAGGTCTACAACCTGGGCTCGGCGGCGGGCTTCAGCGTGCGCGAGGTCGTTGAGGCGGCGCGCAAGGTCACCGGCCGCGCCATCCCGGCGCGCGTCCTGAAGCGACGCAGCGGCGACCCGCCGGTGCTGGTAGCCAGTTCACGCCGCGCACGCCGAGAGCTGGGCTGGCATCCACAGCACAGCAAGCTGGAGGAGATGCTGAGCGACGCCTGGGCATGGCGGCAGGCCCACACGGATGGCTACCACGACGGCGGCAGGCGATCGGGCGATTCACGTGCCTCGAAGAACGGCGAGATGACGCGTACCGCCGCCGCCGAGGCGATGGCGGAGGAGCGGGTCGCTCAGCCGGCGGCGCAGGCGGCGCACCGCCCGTAGAAGTCCAGCCGCGCGTCGTCGATGACGAAGCCGGTATCGGCCTCCACCCGCATCGCCACCGGCTCTACGTAGCGCTCGTCGATCTCCTCGACCCGTCCGCACTGGCTGCAGGCCAGGTGATGGTGGTGCCCCGGCTCGCAGGCGGCGTAGCCATAGACGTGGTTGTCCAGCTCGAAGCGGCGCGCCACGCCGGCGTCGACCAGCGTCTCGACGGTGCGGAACACGGTGGCGCGTCCCAGCCGCGGGCTGCGGCGCCGCACCCGGTGCCACAGTTCCTCGGCGGTCAGCTGCCGCCGGGCGGCGGCCAGCACCTCGGCCACCAACACGCGCTGCGGAGTGATGCGCTGACCACCCGCCGCCAGCCGCTCGCGCAGCTCGGCGGGCGTGAGACGGCTCACAGCGTGGCTCCGACCACGCCGGCCCACCACGACAGCAGGTAGATGCCCACCACGCCGCTCAGCGTGGCGACCACGATCATCCGCGAGCGGTCGGAGCGGTGCGCCTCAGGCAGCAGCTCGGCCGCGCCGATATACAGGAAGAAGCCGGCGAACACGGCCAGCATGCCGGCCAGCACCTGCTCCGGGATGGGGAGGATCAGCCCCAGCAGCACGCCCAGCAGCGGCGCGACCGCCACGACCGTGACCCAGCGCCAGGTCGCCGACAACGGATGGCGGCTGGCCACCAGGAAGCTCACCACCCCGATCCCGTCGCTGAAGCGGTGCACGATGATCACCACCGCGATGACTAGCCCCAGCCCGCCGCCGACCTGCAGGCCGGTGGCCAGCGCCACGCCGTCCAGGAACGAGTGCAGGCTCATGCCGCTGGCACCGATGATTCCCAGGTGCTCGTGGCTCGGCGCCGCGTGGTCGATCTCGGTGGCCGTCTCGTGGCCGACGTGCAGGGTGGTCAGCTTCTCCACGGCGTAGAACGCCAGGAAGCCGATGGCGGTGAACACCATCGCCAGGTCGAGCGAGCCACCCAGGCCCTCGATCGACTCCGGGATCAGGTCGAAGAAGGCAGCGCCGATGCGGATGCCGGCACCGATGGCGATGATCGCGCCCACCGAACGCGCGGCGCGAATGGCCACCGCCCCGCCGGCCAGGGCCGATGCGAAGGCGCCGGCAGCGACGAAGACGGCGACCCACTCCATGTGAGACTTAGTATCAATTCGGTGTCAAGACGGCCACTGGCGTGCTAGGATCCGCGGCAGAAACGAGGATGCATTTGCCAGAAATCGACGCCCGGCCGGCGCCGCGCCGCTCTCGAACCCGGCGCCGCGCGCCGGCCACCAACGGCCAGGCGGCCGTCGCCGCCACCGCCACGCAGCCCGAGGAATCCCCCGAGGAATCGCCACTGCTCGCCGCCGTGCTGGCGGCCCAGAAGAGCTACCGCTTCGGCGACATCGAGCTGCCGCCCACCATCGCCCGCGCCATCGAAAAAATGGGCTTTACCCAGCCCACCGAGGTGCAGGCGCGCGCCATCGGACCGCTGCGCGCGGGCGAGGACCTCATCGGCCAGGCGCAGACCGGTACCGGGAAGACCGCGGCCTTCGGCATTCCCATCGTCGAGAAGGTAGACCCGTCTGCCCGCCACGTGCAGGCGCTGATCCTGACCCCGACGCGCGAGCTGTGCGTGCAGGTCACCGAGGAGATCCGGCGCATCGGCGTCTTCCGCAACGTCGGCGCAGTGGCCATTTACGGCGGCTCGAGCATGGATCGCCAGATCACCGCACTGAAGAAGGGGACGCCGGTGGTGGTCGGCACCCCGGGACGGGTGCTGGACCTGATCCGCCGCGGTGAGCTGCGCCTCGACCGGGTGAACACCGTGATCCTGGACGAGGCCGACCGCATGCTGGACATGGGCTTCATCGTCGACGTGGAGACGATCCTGGCCCGCTGCCCGCGCAACCGCCAGACGGCCCTGTTCAGCGCGACGATGCCCTACGCCATCCTGCGCATCTGCGATCGGTTCATGGACCGCAACGCCGAGCACATCGTGGTCAAGCCCGAGACCAAGACGGTCGAGACCGTGCGCCAGCTGGTCTACTTCGTGGCCGAGCAGGACAAGGTGCGCGCCCTGGTCGAGCTGACCGAGCAGTTCGGGTTCGATCGGCTCCTGGTCTTCCGTCACACTCAGATCGGCGTCGACCGCCTGGCCCTGACCCTGAAGCGCCGCGGCAAGAACGTGGCGGCCCTGCACGGCGGCATGAGCCAGCGCGAGCGGACCCGCACCCTGGCCGACTTCAAGGCTGGGCGGATCCAGTTTCTGGTGGCCACCAACGTCGCCAGCCGCGGGCTGGACATCACCGACCTGCCCTACGTCCTGTCCTACGACATCCCCGAGGACGCCGACACCTACGTCCACCGCATCGGCCGCACCGGACGCGCCGGCAAGGAGGGGACGGCCATCACCTTCGTGGGTGAGTGGGACCTGGATGCCTGGGAGCAGATCCGCACCGAGGTCGGCGCCGAGGTCGAAGAGGGGCAGCTGGACCTCTACGGCCCTGGCTGAGCCCTGTGCCGCGGCCGCTTCGCACCGGTCGTATAACCCACCAGTCATGAAAATGACCGTTTCGAGCCGAAACCTGCCGTTCCGAAGACCCCGGGTGATGGATCGCGCAGATTTGACGCCGATCGCGTCGTTCCCATAACTGCCCGGTCATATCGGGCCGGGCTTGAACGCCCAGCGCGCGAGGGCGGTACCTTACTGCGGACGATGACAGCCCCCGACGCGACCGACCTGCCGCAGCGCGCCACGCCATCCGACGCCGTCGTGCAAAGCACCGAGTGGATGTTCGAGCCTGCCTGGAAGGGCGAGCGCCTGATGGCCCGCCTGCGCGACGGCCGGGTGACGGTCACCGACGCGACCGGCGAACCGGTGGCCGATGAGCTGCGCGAGGCGGCCGAGGTGCTCGAGCCGGCGCTCGATGCCGACGAGGCGCTCATCGACGGCGTGTGGACCAACATGCCGTTCGTCGGCGAGGGGAGCGCCGCGCGCCACCTGGCCGATGCGATCGCCGAGGAAGGGCTGGCCGAGGAGCTGCCCGATCCCATCGAGAACGAGCCGCGCCGCGCCTTCGTGGCGGTCGACCTGGTGGAGCTGGACGGCCAGCCGCTGCACGACATCCCGTACCTGGAACGACGCCGGCTGCTGACCTCGGTGGTGGCCGAGGACGTGCGGGTGCGCATCAGCCCGGCGGTGCGGCTGCCCCTCGCCAACTGGCTGCTCGGCTGGCGGGCCGCCGGCTTCGAGCACTACATCGCCAAGCACGTGAACTCGCGCTACCGCCCCGGCGAGGTGTGCGAGGACTGGCTGCAGATCTCCACCGCCGAGGTGCGCGGCCCCTCGCCCGTGCAGCGGCTCTTCGGCGTGCGGCCGAAGCGGCGAGTGCACATCGAGGACGAGTCCGAGCCAGCGGAGCAATCCCGGTCCCACGACTGAGTCACGGCACCTGGCCGCGCGGCGGACCGTGGGGCACTGGCGGTGCTACGCTTCCTTCCCGAGCCCGAACCCCACGCTCGATGCTCCAGGAGGCAAGCCGGTGACGACCACCTCGCCAGCTCCGCCGGAATCGGCGCTCGACGCCAAGGGGCTGGCCGAGGTCCGGCGCGTGGGAAGCGCCGACCTGATGGTCGGCATCCCCAGCTTCGGCAACGCGGAGACCATCGGTTACGTCGTGCGCGCTGCCACCGCAGGCATGGTCCAGTACTTCCCGGATCTCAAGCCGATCATGGTCAACAGCGACGGCGGCTCACCGGATGACACGCCCCGGGTGGCGGTCAGCACCGAGAGCCCGGACTACATCGAGAAGATCATCCTGGTCAGCCCGCGCCACAAGCTGCAGCGCATCAGCTTCACCTACCAGGGCATCAGCGGGAAGGGCACCGCGGTGCGCGCCCTGTTCGAGGTGGCGCGCGAGCTGAAGGTCAAGGCCTTCGTGATGGTCGACTCCGACCTGCGCAGCATCGCGCCGGAGTGGATCGAGCTGCTGGCCGGGCCGATCCTCAAGGGCGGCTACGACTTCGTGGCGCCCATGTACGCGCGCTTCAAGTACGACGGCACCATCACCAACAACATCGCCTACCCGCTGACCCGGGCGCTGTACGGGGCGCGGATTCGGCAGCCCATCGGTGGTGAGTTCGCGGTATCGGGCGACCTGGTGGAGCGCTACCTGGAGCTGGACACCTTCGACGAGCTCACGGCGCGCTTCGGGATCGACATCTGGATGACGCACTCGGCCATCAACGAGGGCTTCGCCGTCTGCCAGGCACGCCTGGGCGCAAAGATCCACGACGCCAAGGATCCAGCCTCCGACCTTGGGCCGATGTTTCGGCAGGTGGTCGGCACGCTCTTCCGGCTGGCCGCGGTCTACGAGGACCGATGGCTCCGGGTCCGCGGCTCGCACCCCATCCCGGAGTACGGATTCGAGCGGGTCATCGCCCCGGAGATGATCGACGTCAACCACGCCAAGCTGATCGACAACTTCGACACCGCCCGGCTGGCGCAGCGCCAGGTGTGGGACGGGATGCTGGCCCCGGAGCAGCTGGAGCGGGTCATGACCCTGGAGATCCCGCCAGAGCCGCCTGCCTTCCACTTCCCGGCCGAGCTGTGGATCCGCTGCCTGTACGACACCATGGTCGCCTTCCACCGCCCCGGAGCCGATCGTGAGCAGCTGTTGGCCGCGCTGACGCCGCTGTACTTCGCTCGCACAGCCGGCTTCATCGGCGAGACGCTGGAGATGACCACGGACCAGGCGGAGCGCGTCATCGACTCCCAGGCGCGCGAGTTCGAGGAGCTGAAGCCGTACCTGGTGACGCGCTGGAAGGAGATGCGCGCCGCCGGGGAGCGGCCGGGCTGATGGCGGCCCGTCGCCGCGCGCCGTACCGCATCCTGCTGCCGCTGGCCAACCCGCGGACGGCGCGCGACCTGGTGCGCATCGGCTCCGGGGTGAGCGGCGGCCGGCCCACCGAGATCACCGCGCTGGGCATCGTCGAGGTGCCGGAGGGCGTGTCGCTGTCCGAGGGGGCGACGCAGGCCCGCACCGCGCGCCGGCTGCTGCAGCGGGTCCTCGACTTCGGCGACGAAGAGGGCGTCGAGATCCGGACCATGGTCCGCATCGGCCGGCGTGCCTCCGACGGCGTGATCGAGGCGGTCGGCGAGGAAGGGACGGACCTCGTCATCTTTGGCTGGGGCGGACCGCCGTCCGCGGCGGCTGCGGCGCGGGCGGAGGCGGAACGCGGCGCGGCGAAGGCGGCGCCGGTCTTCAGCCCGACCATCGACGCGGTGGTGCGCGAATCCCCCTGCGACATCGCGGTGGTCAAGCAGCGAGGCGTGGAGCAGGTGCGCTCCATCCTGGTGCCGGTGCGCGGCGGTCCGCACGCCGAGCTGGCGATGCGCCTGGCGCGTGACCTGGGCAAGCGCTTCGGCGCCAGCGTGGCGGTGCTCCACGTGGTGCCGAAGGGCATCGGCGCGCGCGCCGTGCAACGCGAGGAGGAGGCGCTCGAGCGCTTCGTGGCGGAGCACGGCGGCGGGCGCAAGGTGCGCGGCATCCTGCGCGAGGCGACCAGCGTGCGGACCGCCATCATCCGCGAGGCCGCGCAGCACGACCTGGTGGTGATGGGCGCATCGGCGCAGCCCGCGAACGCGGCGCCGGACGGGCGCTACCTGTTCGGAACCGTGGCAGACGCGGTGGCGTCGCGCGCGAAGCCCACGGTCATCGTGGTCAAGACGAAGCAGAAGCTGGGCCTGGCGACCTTCGATGAGCTGCGCTCGGCGGAGGGCACGCTGGCCGCGGCCGACGCCTTCGTGGAGCACAGCCGCTCACTGCCGACGGTGGTGGACCGCTGGTTCGCCGAGAACACCTTCCACGCCTCGGAGTTCCGCGAGATTAGTCGCCTGGTCGAGCTCAAGGAGAAGCAGGGACTGACAGTCAGCGTCGGCCTGCCGGCGCTGAACGAGGAGAAGACCATCGGCCTGGTCATCAAGCGCATCAAGACGGCGCTGATGGACCGGGTGCCGCTGATCGACCAAGTGGTGGTCATCGACTCGGACTCCGAGGACCGGACGGTGGACATCGCCCAGGAGCTGGGCGTTCCCGTCTACCGCCACAGCAAGATCCTGACGGAGGTCGGCACCCACGCCGGCAAGGGCGAGGCGCTGTGGAAGAGCCTGCATGTCCTGGACGGCGACATCGTGGCCTGGATCGACACTGACATCAGCAACATCCAGCCGCGCTTCGTGTTCGGCCTGGTTGGCCCGCTGCTGCGCGAGCCGCGGATCCAGTACGTGAAGGGCTTCTACCAGCGGCCGATTCGCCAGGGCGACAAGCTGCTCTCCGAGGGCGGCGGCCGGGTGACCGAGCTCATGGCACGGCCGCTCATCAACCTCTTCTTCCCCGAGCTGTCGGGCATCATCCAACCGCTGTCCGGTGAGTACGCCGGGCGGCGCGCGCTGCTCGAGTCGGTGCCGTTCTACACCGGCTACAGCGTCGAGATCGGCCTGCTGATCGACATCCTGGAGGCAGTGGGACTGTCGGCCATCGGCCAGGTGGACCTGGAGCGGCGCATCCACCGCAACCAGCCGCTCGGCAACCTGTCGCAGATGGCCTACGTGATCCTGCAGGGCGCGATCCGCAAGCTGGAGGACCGGCACCGCATCGAGTTGCTGACCGAGGTGGGCCGCGGCATGAAGCAGATCATCCAGGACCGAGAGCACTTCAGCCTGGAAGTGCGCGAGATCGGTGACGAGCTGCGACCGCCCATGAAGAGCATTCCCGCCTACCAGGAGCGCCGTCGTTCGCTGAAGCGCTGACTCGCCGATACGGACCTCACGGCCAAGCCGCCGAGCACCACTATCATCGACGGGTGACTGACCCCCTCCGCCTGGTCATCGCCCCCGACTCGTTCGGCGGGTCGCTGGACTCCGTCGGCGTGGCGCGGGCGATCGCCGCCGGGTGGTCACGCGCCCGGTCCCAGGACGAGATCCGGCTGACTCCCATGGCCGATGGCGGCGAGGGCACGCTGGCCTCCCTGGAGGCGGCCCTCGGCGAGCGGGCGCAGCGGCGGACGGTGAGCACCATCGACCCGCTGGGCCGTCCGATCGAGGCTGACTGGCTGGAGCTGGGCGGCGGCACCGCGTTCATCGAGATGGCGGCGGCCTCCGGGCTGTCCCGCCTGGCGCACCAGGAGCGCACCCCGGACGCAGCGCGCCGTGCCTCGACCCGCGGGACGGGGGATCTGCTGCGCGCCGCTTTGGACGCCGGTGCCACGGAGATCACGCTGGGCTTGGGCGGCAGCGCCACAACCGACGGTGGCAGCGGCCTGCTGGCGGCGCTGGGTTTGCGGCTGCTCGATTCGGCGGGACGGGTATTGGAGCCGGGTGGCGCGGCACTCGCCGGGCTGGCGAAGGTCGAAGCCGATGGACTGGATCCACGGCTGGCCGAAGTGAGGCTGACGATCGCCTCGGACGTGACCAACCTGCTGTGTGGGCCCAGCGGTGCGGCAGCCACCTACGGGCCGCAGAAGGGCGCCGACCCGGCAGCCGTCGAGGAGCTGGAAGCCGCGCTGGCGGCGTGGGGCGGGGCCATCGAGACGGCCAAGGGCCGCTTCGTGGCCGACATCCCCGGCGCTGGCGCGGCCGGGGGCACGACGGCCGGGTTGCTGGGCTTCACCAGCGCGCAGGTCCGTCCCGGGGTAGAGGTCGTGGCCGAGCTGGTGGGCCTGGCCGACGCGCTCGAATCGGCCGACCTGGTGATCACCGGCGAGGGACGCGCCGACGAGCAGACGCTGTCCGGCAAGGCGGCCATGGGCGTGGCCCGCCTGGCGCGCAGCCGGAACTCGCCGGTGATCCTGCTGTGTGGCGCGCTGGGCCCGGGAGCCGCCGCGCTCGATGCGTCGGGCACATTCGCGGTGGTGCAGCCCATCGGCGACAGGCCCATGGCGCTGGATGAGGCCATGCAGGACACGGAGCGGCTGCTGGCCAACGCCGCGGAGCGGGTTGCGCGGACCCTGGAGCTGGGGATCGGGCTGGCGGAGCGCTCCGGCTGATGGCGGCCGCCACCAAGGGGAAGAAGCGGGGCGGACGGCGAGGTCCAAGCCCGCAGAAGAGGGCCGCAGACCGTCGGAAGCGCCGCGCGCTGGCCGGCGTGGTGCTCGATCGGCTGGGGGAGCGCTATGAGCACCCGACCTGGGCGGGCCCGCGGCTCGATGCGGTGAGCGAGCTGGTGCTGACCATCTTGTCGCAGAACACTGCCGACACGAATTCGTTCCGAGCCTTCAGCGCGCTCCGCGCCCGCTACGCCACCTGGGAGGAGGTGCTGGCCGCGCCGACGGACGAGCTGGAGGACGTCATCCGCCCCGGCGGCCTGGCGCCGACCAAGTCGAAGCGCATCCAGCACATCCTGGCCGAGGTGCACGCCGCGACGAATGGCACCTGGGACCTGGGCTTCCTGGGGACGCAGCCGCTCGAGGAGGCGCGGGCCTGGCTGGTGTCGCTGACCGGCATCGGCCGCAAGACCGCTTCGATCATCCTGCTGTTCGGCTTCGGGCGACCGGCGGTGCCGGTCGACACCCACGTTCACCGCGTGGCCAGCCGCCTGGGCATGCTGCCGCCGCGCACACCGCTGGAGCGCGCCCACGACCTGCTGGAGGAGGTGCTCCAGCCCGACGAGATGTACCCCTTCCACGTGGAGCTCATCCGGCATGGCCGCGACACCTGCCGCGCGCCGCGTCCGATCTGCGGGCTCTGCCCGCTGACCGACGTCTGCGCCTACTACGTCCTGGCGGCGAAGAGCAAGGCACCGATGGCTCCCATTCCCCGCGACATTGCCAGGGCCGGCGGCATGCCTCGCTACCACGACGAGCTGATCCATGGCTGGATGCCGCCTGAACGCCGAGCGGCCGAGGTTGGCACGCCAGACGCAGACAGCGCGTCCCGATGACCTACACGCCCGAACCAGCCGCTGCCTCTCGCCGTGCGCCGTGGCCATTGGTCGGCGGCGTCGTCCTGCTGGCCGTTGTCGCAGCCGGCCTGGGGTTCGTGCTGCTGAACCAGCGGGCGCCGGCGGCGAGCGCCTCGCCATCGGCCAGCCAGCCGTCACCTTCGCCGACGCTCAACCAGGAGCTGCTGAGCAATCGGTTCACCGTCCTGGTGCTTGGCCTGGACAGCAGCGACGCCCGCCGGGCGCGAGGAGCCGGCATCAACAGCGACACGATCATGATCGCCAGCATGAACGCCGACCAGTCGGAGATGACGCTGGTCAGCGTCCCCCGCGACACGGTCGACATCCCGATGCCCGACGGTACGACCTGGACGCAGAAGATCAATGCCATCTATTCAACGCAGGGGGTGGAGGAGCTGCGCGGGGCGTTGGAGGAACTGCTGCAGATCGAGATCGACGGCTACGTGCAGATCGACATGGGCGACCTGATCACCATGGTCGACGCGGTCGGTGGCGTGCGCGTTCGGCCCCACGCCCCGCTGGCCGATGCCCACCTTGACCTGGACATCCCGGCGGGACGCCAGCTGCTGGACGGGAGGACGGCGCAGGGCTACGTGCGGACGCGGGTCGACAACGACTTCCAGCGTGCCGCGCGCCAGCAGGAGGTCATCCAGCAACTGGTGCGGCGACTCATCTCACCGGATAACCAGATCGACATTCCGGCGCTGCTGGACAGCCTGGACTCGTTCGAGACCGACCTGCCGCTGGAGGACATGCCGACCTACGTGGAGCTCGCCCAGCGAGCGCAGGACGCCGAGGTCATCACGCAGGTGCTGAACCCGGACGGCGGCTTCATCACCTTTGCCGGGGACGCGGGGGACGGGCGCGGCTACATCCTGGAGCCGGACATCGAGGCCATGCGCGCCTTCGCCGCCGAGCACCTGGTGGACTGAGAAACCCGAAGCGCCGGGCGGCTGGCCGCACCGGCGCTCCATCGGATCCCTCGGCCGTCAGTGCTCGACGGCCCGCTCCATGCTCTTCGCCTCAGCAATCCACCCGGCGACCATCGCCTCGGTCGGGATGCGCCGAGTCGTGTTGCGTGCCATGTCCAGCTCGGCCATGGTCTCGGCCAAATTGGCGGCGTTGCGCTGCGCCAGCTCCGCCGGGGAGTCGACGCCGGCGGCCTCGAGCATGTCCGAGAACTCTGAGCCCACGCCCTTGATGCGCATCAGGTCGACGTGGTTGGTCCACTCGAGCAGCATCCCCTCGTTGATGCCGGTCTGCGCGGCAAGGGCTGCGCGGCCTGCCTTTTTGCCACCCCGAGCCAGCAGGTCGTCAGTCGTCCTGACGCCTGCGTTCGCGAGCTTCTCGGCAAAGGCCGGACCGATCCCCTCGACATCCTCGATCTTCATGTCATCCTCCGCGTTGGCTGATGGCCGATGGGTGAGCCGTCGACGGCTCGCCGGCCTGAATGGCGAGCGTATCCGGTCCGCGCCATCTGCGCCAGAGGTCTGGACGATCGGCTGCTAGAACCGAGGCCTGCCCGCTGGTAGACTTCGCCCTCGCCTCAGCCGCGGCGGACGGCGGCGGTCATCGGGCCGAAGTAGCTCAGGGGTAGAGCAACGGTTTCGTAAACCGTCGGTCGTGGGTTCGAATCCCACCTTCGGCTCCACCACATGAAGTCAGGCCACCACACCAGAAGACGGGGTGGAGGCGAACCTCCACCCCGTCCCTGCCAGGGGGGCTGGATCAATGTGCGACCCCGATGGCCGCTGGTCCTCTCCCTGGTCCCCCTGGGTTCCCCCTTCCCCCCGTATCTAGCGGCGCCGCCTGGCGACCGCCACGTTCGCGGATGCGAGCACCAGCAGCGCACCCACGCCAATCAGGGCAAACAGCACCGTGGCAGCAGGGCTCGACGAATGGTCGACCACGACTGCGGTGTTCGGGATGCTCGGGGCCGGAGTCCCCGTTCCGCCCTCGACGCTCTGCTCGGGCGTGGGTGACGGAGTCTCAGAAGGAACCTCGGTCTCCGGCTGAGAAGGACTGGGCTTCACCGTCGGCGTGGCCGTGGGCGTCGCCGTCGGCGTCGCGGTGGGCGTGGCCGTCGGGGTGGGAGTGGCGTCGGCCACGACCACCTTCGCGTCGTCGAGCGCCGTGAAGCTGCGACCGTTGTACTGTCCGGCGGCAGTCACGACGTTCTTCGTCGTCTGGCTGAGCGACATCGAGCAGGTGAAGATCCAGGTCTCACCCGACTGCAGCTTCGAGTCCGTGTTCGTGTCACCGGAGACGTAGGTGACGGGCGAGCACTTGTCATCGCTGACCGTGACGTCGTGCAGCGCTGCATCGGGGTTCGAGTTGGTGACCTCATACGTATAGGTCACGTCCCCGCCACCAGCAGGCAGGCTGTCGACACTCGGCGTCTTCTCCACCCCGATCTGCGGGCAGCTCAGCTCCTCGAAGATCGAAGAGAAGAGGCCCGGCAGGTCCGATGCCTCCACCACATGATGGAAGTTTCCAGACGGGTTGGCGAGATTGCCCATCAGGGCAAGGTCGATCTGGTTGGAGCCGCTGCCCCCCTCGCCGATGGCGATGGAGTACGCAACATCAGCGGATGCCAGGTAGCTGGCGATCTCCCCCGAGTTCGGCCGCTGACCGGGATCCGGATTCGGACGGCCGTCAGACAGCATGACGAGCACGTGCAGCACCGGGATGCCACTTGCCGAGTTGCGCTTGTTTGCGACCAGGTCCGCGGCGCCGGTGGCCAAGCCGAGCTTCAGCGGCGTGTTCCCGGTTGCGGAGATGCCGTCAATGGCACCATGCACCGTGGCGGCACTCGAGCCACCAAGGGCGAGGTTCACGCCGGCGGTGACGCCGCCGAACGAGGTCACGCCAACATGGTGTGTCCCGCCGACGCCGCCGTTGCCATCGAGATCGTCGACCAGCTGGTTGGCGGCCTGCTTGGCCCAGTAGATGCGCGAATGCCCGCCGCTTTGCTGGCTGCTCATGCTGCCGGACCGATCGATGATCAGCTCGACGTCGAGCGGCCGCAGGCCGCAGTCGGGATTGTCGGCCGCCATTCCGACCGACGCCGTCCCTGCCAGCAGCAGCGAGGCAAGGAGTGCTGCCGTCGAGATGACCCCACCCATGGCGCGGGTGGGTCGCTCGGGCAGCTGAGCAAAGGATGAGAACACCGTAGCCTCCCCTGGAGATTCGGCGGCGCTCCGGTGATGAAAAATTTGGACCGGTTGCGCCGTGTTCCGAACCTACCAGCGGGGGTACTACGGGCGGAAGTACCTAAGTTTCACGGAGGTGGTGCACGCTGGAGACGTTGGTGGTGGTCCGGTGATGAGGCCATCCGAATTGCGGTGCCACGGCGCACCGAGCGTTGCTCGGTTCAGCGCCAAAAGTACTGCCCACCAAGGTGGGCCGGGCCTACGGGCGCAGGTCGACGAAGACGTTCTTGACTTCGGTGTAGAGCTCGAGTGCGTGCATGCCCAGCTCACGCCCGACGCCGGACATCTTGTAGCCGCCGAACGGCGCCTCGGTATGGATGGCGTTGTTGGTGTTGATGCTCAGCACGCCGGCGCGCAGCCCCCTGGCCACCCGCAGCGCGCGGCCGATGTCGCGGGTCCAGATCGAGCCCGCCAGGCCGTAGGTGCTGTCGTTGGCCATGCTCAGCGCATCGGCTTCGCCCTCGAACGGAATGACCGATACCACCGGGCCGAAGATCTCCTCGCGCACGATGCGCATCTCCGGCCGTGCGGCGTCGAAGATGGTTGGCTGGAGGTATGCGCCGATGTCGAACGGCTCGCCGCTGGGTGCCGCCCCACCGGTGACCAGCTCGGCACCCTCTGACTTGCCGGACTCCACGTAGTCGAGCACCCGGTCGCGCTGCTTGAAGCTGATCAGGCTGCCCAGCTCCGTCTCGTCATCCGATGGCGCGCCAAGCTTCAGCCGGGAGGTGGCCTCTGTCAGCAGCTCAACGGCCCGGTCATGGACCGATGCCTCGACGAAGATGCGGCTGCGGGCGGTGCAGTCCTGCCCGGCGTTGTCGAACACGCTGGCCGGCGCCTCGGCCGCCCAGCGCTCGAGGTCGGCATCGGCAAAGACGATGTTCGGGCTCTTGCCGCCCAGCTCCAGGCTGACCTTCTTCACCGTGCCGGAGGCGAGCCGCATGATCTCCTGGCCGGTGGTCGTCTCGCCGGTGAAGGCGATCTTGCCGACGCCCGGATGCGCGGCCAGCGCCGCCCCGGCGGAGCCGCCTGGTCCCGTGATGACATTTACCACCCCTGCTGGGATGCCGGCCTCGAGTGCCAGCTCACCCAGGCGGATGGCGGTCAGCGGCGTGTAGCTCGCCGGCTTCAGCACGCAGGTGTTGCCGGTGGCCAGCGCCGGGCCAAGCTTCCAGGAGGCCATGTTCAGCGGGAAGTTCCACGGCACGATCAGACCGCAGACGCCGATCGGCTCGCGGAGGGTGAAGTCCAGCCCGGGGACGCTGGTCGGGATCGTCTCGCCGAAGAGCTTGTTCGCCGCCCCGGCGTAGTAGTCGAGCACCAGACTGACGGCGAAGGCCTCGTTGCGCGCGCTGCGGATGGGCTTCCCGACGTTCGCCGACTCCAGCCGGGCCAGCTCCTCGACGTTGGCCTTCACCAGGCTGGCGTACTTGGCGAGCGTCCGTCCGCGCTTGGCGGCGGACCAGTTGGCCCAGCCCTTCGGGTCGTCGAAGGCCTTCTGCGCGGCGGCCACCGCACGGTTCACGTCCTCTGGGCCGCCCAGCGGAGCACGTGCCATCACTTGCCCGTTTGCCGGGTTGATCACGTCGAAGGTCTGCCCGTCGGCCGCGGAGACCTGCTCGCCGCCGATGATCATCTGCACGTCGCGCACGCCCGCGACCGCCGCTGTGTCCGTTGTCATGAGCTCATTCTGACGGCCGGCTGTCGTTCACGAAAGCAGGCGCTCGGCGACCCTCGCGCTCTCCGCGATCGACTCCGGCAGGACCGTCACGTTCTCTGCCGCCACCAGTGCCGCGGCAGTGCCACCAACGGCGATCCGCAGCGAGCCATCCGCCGTCCGCAGCGCCGCCACCACGTTGGCCGCCGCGGCGGCATCTGCGGGCATGACCGCCCCGATCACCGCCGCCGCCGCCCCGGACGCCTGCACCGCATGAACCCATGAGCCGATGGGCACGTCCGGCCCGAGGTAGACCACCCCCACGCCACGGCGCCGCAGGGCAGTGGCGAAGGCCAGCGCCCCGAGCTCGTGCCGGACGCCGGGCGGCAGGCCGACCACAACCGCCGGTCCTTGCGCAGCGAGCGCCGCGGCGTCGAAGGCGGCGGAGAGCCGGCGCATCACCGCCGCGCTGGCGGCGTGCTCCGCCGCCACGTCCATCTCGCCACGGGACCACGCATCTCCGAGGGCCACGGCGGCGGGGAGCAGGTAGCGGTCGACGGCCGCCTCGAAGGACCCTCGGGCAAGCATCTCGTCCAGCACGGCCTCGATGGCCCGCCCGTCGTAGCGAGCCGCCGCCTCGACGAATCGAACGCCCAGCGATTCCACCTCCGGCGCCACGCGCGGCGGAGCGGCATCGGCTGCCGGAGCGCTGCCGTCGCGGATTGCCGCGGCCGCCGTCGAGGGCTGCCACCCATCGTCGACCAGCCGGCGCATCGTGGCCAGCGTCGCGATGGCGCGGTCGTCGTAGAGCCGGTAGCCGGAAGCCGTGCGCTCGGGATCCACCACGCCGTAGCGGCGCTCCCAGGCACGAATCAGCGGAACGCTGACGCCGCTGCGGAGCGATGCCTGGCGAATCGTGTACATGGCTTGTCGAAGTCTAGCACGTGACAAACGCTTGACAACTTGTGCAGGTGCTGCGTACACTGCGCAAACATTCGACAAACCCTCAACACGGCAAGGAGCAGAATCGTGCAGTACATCAAGACTCTGGCACTCGTGCTGGTCATCGTGGGCGGCCTCAACTGGCTGCTGGTCGGGCTGTTCAAGTTCGACCTGGTGGCGGCGATCACCGGATCGCAGTTCGGCGAGGTGAACCCGCTGTCGGCCATCGTCTACGGGCTCGTCGGCGTCGCGGCCGTGGCCCTGGTGCCGACGATCGCCAACTGGGCAACGTCCCGCGAGAGCTGAGACAGCCAGGCACACATGAGCCGGGGCCGGCATAGCCAGCCCTGGCTCTTTCGTATGCGGCGAGCGGGCATGCGGCGCCCTGGCGGCGCCGAGCGCCGGTCAGCCGGCGACATGAACAGCTAGGAGGCTTCGTCCTCGCCGGCGCCTTCCGGGGCGCCTTCGGCAGCTTCGCCACCCTCGCCCTCTGCGGCCTCGCCCTCTGCGGCCTCGCCCTCCAGGCCCTCCTCACCCTCGGCCACGACAGGCTCCGGCTCTTCTTCGACGCGAGGCGGCAGGACGCGCGCGATCATCTCTTCGGGGTCGTTGAGGATGGTCACGTTCTGGGCGACCACCACGTCGCGGACGTGGATGATGCTCTCCAGGTCGACCAGCGGGCTCAGGTCGATGCGCAGCTCGTGCGGCAGGTCGGACGGCAAGGCCTTGACGTGCAGCGAGTTGAGCGAGGTGAACAGGCTGCCGCCGGTGGCCTCCACCGCCGGCGCCTCGCCGTCGAAGACCAGCGGCACGTCAACCGTCATCTCCTGGGTCAGGTCTGGCGCAAAGAAGTCGACATGGATCGCCTGGCCGCTCAGCGGGTTGCGCTGCAGGCTCTTGATGACCGCGCTGGTCGGGCTGTTGCCGCCGACCGAAACGCGCACGATGGTGGTGCGGCCCGCCTCGCGGTACAGCGCCTCGAGCGCCTTGGCGTCGAGCTGCACCGGCACCGATCCGGCCTTCTTGCCGAACAGCACGCCGGGCACGATGCCGGCGGCACGCAGCCGGCGGGTGTGCTTGCCGGTCACGCTGCGTGCGTCGACGTTGATCTGCAGGTCAGCCATGGCGGGCGGTCAAATCCTCGAAATTCTCGTCGTCCGGGCACGCCGGACGAAGGGTGGTCACGCGGGTGCGAGGCCGAATCCTAGCAGCGCGTCGGTGACCGGGCAAGGAGGCCGCCCGGGCCGGGCGGCCGCATCGGGCTATGATCAGCGACCGAATGGCCGGCACGATCATGATCGTCGAGGACGAGCCTGCGGTCGCCCGCGGAGTCCAGGTGGCGCTCGAGCGCGAGAGCTACGACGTGGCAGTGGTGCCCACCGGGGAGGAGGCCATCAGCCGCCTGGCCGACATCGCCCCGGACCTGGTGCTGCTGGACGTGCGCCTGCCTGGCATGGACGGCTTCGAGGTCTGCCGCCAGCTGCGTCGCGAGACCCGCGCTCCCATCCTGTTTCTCACGGCGCGCGCCGACGAGGTGGACAAAGTCGTCGGCCTCGAGATCGGCGCCGACGACTACCTGGTCAAGCCGTTCAGCGTGCGCGAGCTGGTCAGTCGTGTGAAGGCGCTGCTGCGGCGCGCCTACGGCGAACTGGCCGATACCCAGACCGGCCGGACGCTGCGTCGCGGCGACCTGGTCATCGACCTCGAACGTCGCCGGGCGACGCGTGATGGCGAGCGCATCAGTCTGACCACCACCGAGTTCGACCTCCTGCGCCACCTTGCCAGCCGACCGGGACGCGTCTACACCCGCACCCAGCTGCTGGAGCTGGTGCGCGACTACGAGGCACTGGAGGCCGACGAGCGGACGATCAACGTGCACATCAGCCACATCCGCGACAAGATCGAGCCCGATCCCGCCCAACCGCGTTACATCAAGACGGTGAGGGGCGTGGGTTATGCATTCAGCGAGGACTGAGCCGACCGCCAGGCGAGTCCGCACCCTGGCCGGCGTCTTCCAGCGGCTCAACGTCCGTTTCGTCCTTGCCCTGGCCGCCGTCGCGTTGGTGGCGCTCCTGGTCTCGGGCATCGCGCTGACCCAGGTGCTGCCCAACTACTTCCTGGATCAGGCGCAGCGGCGCCTGGAAACGGCCAGCCTGGCGACAGCGGTCGTGGCCCAGAACCAGCTGGAGCGGATGGCGGAGCAGAACCTGAACTCGGTCCTCGTGCCGGAGCTGCGCAACACGCGGATTTTCGCTCCGGTGGCGCAGGTTGCCGCGAACACGCTGGCCCAGGGAACGGTTGAGATCTTCTACGACGACGGCACGTTGGCGGCACACGCCGAACCGGACGCCGAGCACATCAGCCAGCTTCGCGCGGCCGGCCTGGCGCCCGATCTGGAGGCGGGCTCCGTGGAACATCCGCAGACGCTCTCGGTCGCGAGCGGCGTCAGCTTCCGGATGCATTTCCGCGTCAGCAACATCTACACCAACCGTGCGGCGACCCTGCAGCGCGTGACCGGCACGCTGATCGGCGCCGGCCTGGCCGCATTGTTCGTGTCGCTGCTGCTGGGCGTGGTCGCCGCCCGGCGCCTCACCGGTCCTCTGGCCCGCCTGCGCCGTGCCTCGAGCCGCTTCGCGCAGGGAGACCTGGAGGAGCGCGCGCCGCCGTTCGACATCATCGAGGTGGACGAGCTGAGCCAGCAGTTCAACCTCATGGCCGACCAGCTGAGTGAGTCCGTCCGCCTGCTGCAGGCCGATCGCGATCGCCTGCGCGAGTTCGTGGCCGACGTCAGCCACGAGTTGCGCACGCCCATCGCCGCGCTCCGCACCTTCACCGAGCTGCTGCGCGAGGGGAACCCGGACGACGCGCAACGCCGCGAGTTCCTGGACCGCTCTACCGAGCAGATCAATCGCTTGGAGTGGATGAGCACCAACCTGCTCGACCTGTCGCGCATCGATGCCGGCATCTTCCCCCTCGACATGCGCTCCGGCGACCTGCGCGACCCCGTGCGCTCCACGGTCGAGGCACATGCCGAAATCGCCGAGCAGCGCGGCATCGGCCTGGTCAGCCAGGTGCCGACCAGCCCAGTCATGCTGCGCTTCGACCGCGAGCGCATCGTGCAGCTGCTCAGCAACCTGGTGGGCAACGCCCTGAAGTTCACGCCGCGTGGTGGCGAGGTCATCGTCGCGCTGCGCGACGGCACCGAGTCACCGACGCTGCAGGTGCGCGACTCCGGCCCAGGCATCCCGCAGGCCGAGCTGCCCCACGTGTTCGATCGCTTCTTCCGCGGCACGAACGTCGGCGACGCGCGTGCGTCCGGCTCTGGCCTGGGCCTGTCGATCGCCCGCTCCATCGTCGAGATGCACGGTGGCAGCATCAGCGTGGCGAGCGAGCTGGGCCGCGGCTCCACCTTCACCATCACCCTGCCGCGCACGGCTGAAGGTTCATGAAACTTCACGCTTGCAGGGCGCTGCACGCAACGGATGCGGAGCACGATGGACAGAGTCCCGCCCTCGTACGATGCGAGCGAACCTCATGACCGACGACCAGCACAACCTCCACTTCACCTCGCGTTCCGCCGACGACCCGGCCGAGCCTGTCGAGGTCCGGCGCTTCGGGCCGCCACCCGCTCAGCCGGCGGCGGGGCGATACGAGAGCGACCCACGCCCCGCACAGGCCGTCCCGGCCTGGTCCACGCGGCCGCCGCTCGCCACCAGCCACGGGATCCAGCAGCAGCGGCGCGGCCTGGGCGGCGGCGCCATCGTGGCTGTGGCCGTCGTCGCCGGCATCGTGTCCGGCTCGCTGTCAGCGGCCGCGGTGACGGGCCTGTTGCGCGGCCAGCAGCTGACGAACCAGCAGGCGGCGCAGGAGCCGCTGGGGCAGAGCGTGTCACAGGTGCACCTCGACGAGTCCTCGGCGGTGATCAGCGCCGTGCAATCGGCCATGCCCGCGGTGGTCAAGATCCAGTCCAGCAGCGGCGGCCTGGGGGGCTCGGGCGTCGGCACCGGCTTCATCTATCACTCCGATGGCTGGATCCTGACCAACCGGCACGTGGTGGCCGACGCGAACCAGATCACCGTCATCCTCTCCGACACCACCGAGCTGGAGGGCGAGGTCTACGGCATCGACACGCTGACCGACCTGGCCATCGTGAAGGTGGATGCCACCGACCTGCCGACCGTCAAGATCGGCTCCAGCGCCGACCTGGAGCAGGGCCAGCTGGCCATCGCCATCGGCAACCCGCTCGGCCAGTTCGAGAACACGGTGACCACCGGCATCGTCTCCGGCCTGGGCAGGCAGATCGTGGCCGGCAGCCAGGCGACCAGCAGCTCCGAGCAGCTGAACAACCTGATCCAGACCGATGCGGCCATCAACCCGGGCAACTCGGGTGGCCCGCTGCTCGACAGCGCCGGGCAGGTCATCGGCGTCAACACCGCCGTCAGCCAGGACGCGCAGGGCATTGGCTTTGCCATCCCCATCGACATCGCCAGGCCGATCATGCAGCAGGCGGTGAACGGACAGCCGCTCCAGCGGCCGTGGATCGGGATCTACTACCGGCCCATCACCAAGCAGCTGGCTGAGGAGATGGACCTGGTGGTCGAGGACGGCGTGATCATCGACTCCACCGGGAGCCAGCCGGCGGTCTTTCCCAACAGCCCCGCCGCGGCCGCCGGCCTGCAGCCCGGCGACGTGATCACCGCGCTGGACGGCCAGGAGATCGACGCCGACACCGACCTGGCGGAACTGATCCTGCCGCACAACCCGGGTGACACCATCACCCTGCGGGTGCTGCGCGGCGACTCGCCGACCGAGATCGAGGTCACGCTGGGCACGCTGCCAGAGGAGCCCTGAGCGTCACTCGGCCGCGGCGCGCCGCCGCAGCCTGACCTCCACGGTGTCGAAGGCCCCGGGCAACGGGGCCTTCGGCTTTCTCACCCGGACCTCGACGTCCTGGATGGCGGGGTCGGTCAGCAGGGTGTCGGCGATGGTGCCGGCCAGCGCTTCGATGAGGCGGAACGACTGCTCCTCAACGATGCCCTGCACCGTGGTGAACACGGCCGAATAGTCGACCGTGTCGGCCAGGTCGTCGCTGGCCGCAGCGCGCGAGATGGCGCCGCGCAGGATCACGTCCACCTCGAAGGGCTGCGGCTCCAGGCGCTCCTCCAACTCGACGCCGTGCCGACCAAGGAAGCGCATGCCGCGCAGCGTGATGCGGTCGCTCACCGGCGCCACCGCACGATGCCATCCGTCACTCGCACGGTGCGCATCATGGGCTCCACGTCGTGGACGCGCACGATATCGGCCCCTGCGGCAATGGCCAGGCTGACGGTGGCAGCTGTGCCCTCCAGCCGGTGGTCCGGCGGGGCGCCACCCAGCAGCTGGCCGATGAACCGCTTGCGGCTGGTCCCCACAAGCATCGGCAGCCCACCCAGGGCGTCCCTCAGCTCGCGGAGCCGATGGAGCAGCTCGATCGAATGGTCGGCCGTCTTCCCGAAGCCGATGCCCGGGTCGACAATCAGCCGACCCCGCGCGATGCCTGCGCGCTCCGCGGCGCCGATCGCGTCGCGCAGCCAGGTGACCACCTCATCGAACACGCCGCGCGGATAGTCGGCCACTTCGCGGTTGTGCATCAGCACCATCCAGCTGCCGGCCTCGGCCGCGGCGTGGAGGGTGCCGGGATCGCGCGTCCCGGCCCATACGTCGTTGACCATGCCCGCGCCGGCGGCAATGGCCTCCCTTGCCACCGAGCCCTTCGTCGTGTCTACGCTGAGCAGCGGCCCGTCGCCCAGCTCCTCCCGCAGCGCGCGCAGCACGGGCACCACCAGCGCCGCCTCGGCGGCGGCCGAGATGGGCGGATGGTCGCCGTAGAACTGTGCCGGCCGGCTGGATTCGGCGCCGATGTCCAGGATGTCGGCCCCGGCGGCCACGAATGTGCGCGCCTGCTTGACGGCCGAGGAAACGACCTCCTCCGATGAGGCGCCCTCCGGCGCCAGCCCGTCACCGCTGAACGAGTCGGGCGTCAGGTTCAGGATGCCCATGACGTAGGTCCGCTCGCCCCAGGCCAGCTGCGTCATGCCGGCTGGCCCTCGCCCAGCAGCTCGGCGCGCAGGCTGCCGACCAGGTAGAGCGAGCCGGCGACCAGCACCGGCTGCTGGGCGTCGTGCCGCAGGTCCGCCGCCATCTCGAGCGCGCGCGTGGGCATGTCCGCAGCTGCGCCGCCATGTGCACCGGTCACGCGCCGCCAGGTCTGCAGCAGCTCCCGCGGGGGGAGCCCGTTGTGGTCGGCGATGGCGGTGAACACCGGCTGCGTCCGAGCGGAGGCCAGCGCGCGCAGCATGGCGGCCACCCGCTTGCCACGCATGGCGCCGAACACCATGGGAATGCCGGTCAGCTGCAGGTCCTCCAGCGCGGTGGCCAGGGCTCGAGCCCCTGCGGGATTGTGCGCCCCGTCGAGCAGGACGCGCCCGTGGGGCGTGGCCTCGAGCAGCTCCAGGCGCCCCGGCCAGCGGGCCTTTGCCAGGCCGCGGCGCAGCGCCTCCTCGTTTAGCCCGGGCAGAGGCTGACCGCGCCGCTCGGCCGCCTGGCGCAGGGCGTCCAGCACGGCCAGCGCGACCGCCGCGTTCGTCGCCTGGTGTCTCCCCAGCAATCCAACCTGCAGCTCGTCCAGCGTGGTGGTCGGGGTGTGCGCGTCGACCACGATGCCCCGCAGGTCCTGGTTTCGCAGCTCCGCCCGGTAGGGCCTGGTGCGGCCAGCCAGGCGCAGCGGCACCGCGAGCGCAGCGCAGCGGTCCAGGATCGGCGGCAGGCCACGGCCGGTGGCGCCGGTGACTGCCAGGTTCCCGGGCTTGATGATCGCCGCCTTCTCGGTGCCGATGGCCGCCAGCGTCGAGCCCAGGTAGCGCTCGTGGTCCTTCTGCACGTTGGTGATCACCGCCACTCCCGGATCGAGCACGTTGGTCGCATCCAGGCGGCCGCCCATGCCGACCTCCACCACCGCCAGGTCCACCTGGCGGCGCGCCAGCTCGCTGAAGGCGGCGGCGGTCAGCGTCTCGAACTCGGTGGGCGCCCCGAGCCGGCTGGCGACGCGGTCCACCGCGGGCAGCACGCGGCCTACGGCGGCGGCGAAATCGGCCTCATCGATGGGCAGGCCGTCCAGGGCGATGCGCTCCCGGTAGCTGACCAGGTGCGGCTTGGGCATGGTGCCTACCCGCAGCCCCGCCTCGCGCAGCACCGACTGGACCATGGCCACCACGCTGCCCTTGCCGTTGGTCCCCGCCACCAGCGCTCCGCGGAGCTGCCGCTCAGGGTGGTCCAGCTCATCGAGGATGGCGCCGATGCGCTCCAGGCCGAGGCTGATGCCGAACCGCCCGCGCGAGGTCAGCTCCCGCACCGCTGCGGGGTAGTCGTCAGCCCTGCTCGTCCTCGTAGAAGACGCAGTCATGGAACTGCCCGGTGAGGCACAGGTCCGTGACGTAGCCGGAGTCCAGGTGCACGCCACCTCGAAGCTCGCATCGACTCACAACGCCCTCCTGCTTCATCAGCGTGCGCAGCAGCTGCGGAGCCTCGATCGGGACGCGCCCCTTCGACCCTTGGGTCAGGAAGAAGTGCGGGCACGAATGGCGGCGCGGCCGCGAGTAGCCCAGCGGCATGCCACGCCTGCCGACGTGTACGGTCAACGGCTGCGGGGCCTCGGCGAAGCGCTTCTCGGCGATCACGCAGCGGCCCGGCTCGCAGTCGATCTCGTTGTGGCAGCAGGCGCGCGCCGGCCCCACGCCCTCCACCGCCCACAGCTCCCAGCACGGACGGCGCAGGATGAAGGCCGGGCAGCGATAGCGGATCGTGAGCGAGCAGTTCTCGACCTCCCAGCACATCGTGCGCCGGTCGTTTTGCCGGCGCTCCGGGCTGAATGGATCGCCGGCCTGCCGGCGATCCGCACCGGTTCGCCGCTCGGTCTTGATGATCAAACTCGGGCGTGCCTCCCTCTCGCACGCCGAGTGTAGCGGCTGCTTCGGCGGCAGAAGGCCCATCCGGCCGCCGCCGATGGTCCTGCTCGAGCGCCAGGCGATCGCGCTAGGCGATGTAGTCGCGCAGACGCTCCTCCATCGCCTCCTGGGGCATGAAGCCGACCACACGGGCGGCCTCCCGCCCGTCCTTGAAGACGATGAGGGTGGGGATGCTGAAGATGCTGTAGCGCATCGCCAGCTGCTGGTTCTCGTCGGTGTTCACCTTTGCGACGGCGATCTTGTCGCCGTGCGCCTCGCCGATCGACTCCACCACCGGGGAGACGAGCCGGCACGGCCCGCACCATGGCGCCCAGAAGTCGACAAGCACCGGCTTGTCCGATTGGAGAACCTGCGCCTCGAAGGTCGACTCGTCGACCGTCATCGGGGCGGACATGGGATTGCTGGACCTCCTGGCCGAAGGGTTCGAATGTTCAGCGCCGGATGCTAGCACCGGGCCGCCGGCCAGGGTCAGAGGCCCTATGACGGCGTGGGCGTCGGTGAGGCCGGGGCGGGCGTCGGCGGCGGAGGTGTCGGCGTGGGTGGCGGCGTCGGCTGTGGTGTGGGCGTCGGGGCAGGGCCGCGCGACAAGACGATGTCAACCTGGTCGCCGCGCGGCAGCGAAACTCCGGCGCTGGGTGTGCTGCGAATGACCCGGCCCTCGGGCTGGGCGTCGCTGAACTCGGTCGACACCTGTCCCAGCGTCAGGCCAGCCGTGTTCAGGGTGGCCACCGCCTGGTCTTCCGTCTGGCCGACGAGGTTGGGCACGTCGACGGTGTCCTCGCCGCTGCTCACGGTGAAGGTCAAGGTGTCGCCTTCGGAGACCATCGTGCCGGGCGGCGGGTCGGTCGAAACGACG
The DNA here is from genome assembly GCA_036556695.1 of Candidatus Limnocylindria bacterium. Taxonomy (GTDB): domain Bacteria; phylum Chloroflexota; class Limnocylindria; order QHBO01; family QHBO01; genus DASSCW01. The sequence continues at coordinate 63,775 of DATBIY010000006.1, read as the reverse complement.
TTGCCCGCTTCGATCTCGTCGGATGGGACGCGGTCCGGGTCGACTTCGACGATCAGCCCGCGCTCCTCGGCCAGGCGGCGGGCGGCCGCAATCGGCTGATCGGTGAAGTCCGGCAGCGCGAACTGGGCGGCCGGCGTGGGCGTCGGCGTGCCGTTCGGCCCGAGGTTGCCGATGACCTGCATGCCCAGGTAGCCGATGAGCCCCAGCAGCAGGACGGCCAGCAGCACCAGCAGCCAGGTCCACCACGGCTGCCTGCGCTGCGGCGGAGGCGGCGGCGGACGGCGAACCGGTGGCCGGCCGCCGGATGCGGCCCGGTCGGCCGGCATGGTGACGCGCGGCGGAATGTAGACCGTTGGCTCGCCGGCGGGTGGCAGCGGCGCGTCCTGCGGCTTCGGGGCCGCGGCCATGGCCGGTGCCGCGGCGGCGGCGCGTGCCGGGTCCTTCTGCCACACGCGCAGCGCCTCGGCGAAGGAGCCGGCGTCCGGGAAGCGGTCGGCCGGCTCGCGCTGCAGAGCCCGCATCACGATGGCCGACAGGCCGGCCGGCACGGGCCGGAAGGCGGACGGCGGCGGCGGGTCCTCGTTCAGCCGCTTCAGGGCCACGCCAGCCGCCGAGTCTCCCTCGAAGGGGCGCCGGCCGGTCAGCATCTCGTACAGCACGATGCCCAGCGCGTAGACGTCGGACGCGCCGGTCACCTCGTCGCCGCGCGCCTGCTCCGGGCTGAAGTAGTGGACCGATCCCAGCGTGGTGCCGGTGACCGTCATCGACGCCTCGGAGACGGCGCGCGCGATGCCGAAATCCGTGACCTTCACGTCCCCATCGTCGGTGAGCAGGATGTTGCCCGGCTTCACGTCACGGTGGACCAGGCCGCGGCGATGAGCGGCCTCCAGGGCGGAGGCGACGCCCAGCGCGACGCGCACGGCGTCATCGGTATCCAGGTGGCCTCGCTCGCGCAGGATGCCGGCCAGGGTGTCGCCCTCTACCAGCTGCATGACGATGAACTGGCTGCCGTCGGCGTCGGTGCCGTAGTCGTAGACCGGCACGATGTTCGGGTGCGACAGCGAGCCGGCGGCGCGTGCCTCCTGCCGGAAGCGGGCGGCGAAGCCCGCGTCGCTGCCGAACTGCTCGCGCAGCAGCTTGACCGCCACCTCGCGGTCCAGCTGCTCGTCGACGGCGCGCCAGATCGTGGCCATGCCGCCCTCGCCCAGCGGCGCAATGAGGCGGTAGCGCCCGCTGATGAGCCGCCCGATCATCTCCACGCCGCGTAGCCCTCCGTTGCGGGCGTCAGTCTCGCAGGTCGAGCCCGCGCAGGTAGGCGCGGAACTCGTCCGCGTCCTCCGACGCCAGGGCCATGGCCACGTTGGCCTTCATCCAGCCGATGCGGGTGCCGGCATCGTGCCGCTCGCCCTCGAACTGGTAGCCGAACACCGGCTGCTCCTCGGTCAGTGCCCGGATGGCGTCGGTCAGCTGGATCTCGCCGCCCGCCCCGCGCGGCGTCGTCTCCAGTACGTTGAAGATCTTGGGCGTCAGGACGTATCGGCCCAGGACCGCCAGGTCCGACGGCGCGTCGTCGACGGCCGGCTTCTCGACCAGGTCACCGATCTCGACCAGCCGCCCCTCCTCGCGCAGCGGCTGCACGATGCCGTAGCGCGTCACGTCCTGCGGAGCCACGCGCTGCACTGCCACCACGCTGCCGCGGTGAGTGGCGTGCTGCTCGATCAGCTGCCGCGTGACCGGCGGCCCGCCGGGGTTGAGCATCACGTCGTCGGAGAGGAGCACGGCGAACGGCTCGTCGCCGACCAGCTCCTTGGCCATCAGCACGGCGTGCCCCAGGCCCAGCTGCTCCTTCTGGTGGACGAAGGCGATGGGGCCCGCCTCGGTGATGCGGCGCACGGCCCGCAGCAGCTCGATGTCACCCCGCTCCTCCAGCCAGCGCTCCAGCGTGGGGTTGGCATCGAAGTGGTCCTCGATGGCGCTGCGCCCGGTGGCGATGACGATGATGATCTGCTCGATGCCGGAGGCGAAGGCCTCTTCGACCGCGTACTGGATGATCGGGCGATCGACCAGGGGGATGACCTCCTTGGGGATCGCCTTGGTGGCGGGCAGGAACCGGGTTCCGAAGCCGGCCGCCGGCAGGACGGCCTTTCTGACGCGCGCGCTGATCAAATCTCTCCAGTTCTGGAAGCGAGTTTCGACAGTTGCGTGGCGCCGGATGGCGAGCCGTGCGGCTCAGGCCACGCCAACGAGAGCATGTCTCACGGGGATTGCAGTATAGCAACCGCCGGGCCGGACCCCGGTCGAAGGCAATGGCCATGCCTCCCTGGGACGGTACAATCGCCGCCCGATGTTGCGTTCCCTCGTCCGCACGCTCCGCGGACCATCCCGCGACCCGCGCATGGAGTTCATCAGCCGCCCGCTGCCCCGCGGGCTGACCGATGAGGAAGTGCTCGCCGCCCTGGAGCTCGCACTGCAGCGCCAGCCCAACCCGGCCTTCCTGGTGGAGACGCTGCGGCCCGCCCTGCAGGAGGTGGCCGGTCGGGACTACCAGGTGCTGGACCGATCCGTGCGCGACGTCACCGGCGCATTCGGCAAGACCATGGTCATGATCCGCGACGGCGACGTGGGCCTGTGGCCCGGCTACGCCGCGCGCGCCTACCCGCTGCTCGACCGCAGCGACCGCACCGAGCAGACACGCCGCGAGATCGCGGCAGCCTCCGGCGAGGAATCCGCCGAGCCATCGCCCACCAGCCCGGTCGGCAAGCCCGGCTGGGCGCCGCCACCGCCCATCGAGCGAACGCCGCCGCCGGCAACGCCCGTGGGCGACGCCGAGCAGGGAGCCGGCCTGCCCCAGGGCAGCGAGTGGCTGCCGCCGCGCGCTTCGGAGCGCTCCGCGGAGGGCCAGGGCTGATGGGGCGCCAGAACGTGCCGCGCGACCAGTGGCTGGCGCTGGGCGTGGAATGCCCACGCTGCGGCGAGCGCGTGACCGAGGCCGACGTGTACTCGTGGCGGCCGACGCCGGATGATCCGAAGCTGCTGCTGCTCTACTGCCCGGACTGCGGGGATCGGGTAGAGATCAACCACATCTGAAGGCTGTGCCGAGGGCCTGGTGCCCCCAACCGGATTCGAACCGGTGATCTCCACCTTGAAAGGGTGGCGTCCTAGGCCTCTAGACGATGGGGGCTCTGCGATCAGCCGCCGCGTGATGGTAGCGCAGCCTGGTGTGAACCCCAGCCGACGGCGTGGCTAGCGCGCGTAGAACACCAGCACCAGGATGACGGTGCCGGCCAGCGCGACCGCGGCCAGCACGATCATCAGCCCGCCGCCCAGGGCGATGGCCACCGAGCGGCCGGCGTAGCCGTCTCGATACGCACGCTGCGACCAGACCCAGCCCTGCACGAACAGGAAGATGCCCACCGCCGCGGACACCAGCCCGGCACCCAGCATCGCCAGCACGGACATCGACGAGTCGCGCCCGAGGACGGCCACCGCGGCCAGGCCGCCGGCAACGATGAGGCCCACCAGGCCGATGACGAGATTGCGCGCGAGGGGGTGCATGGGCCGGCATTCTAGCCTCCGGCCCTTGCTCGGCCGGAATTCGGGCACGCATCCTGCACACCGCCGCCGAGCGTGAACGATGACAATGGCGAGCCCCAGGTTCGGCGCAAAGCCGAGCCGATGAGCGTGCGCGACGCCGGCCGCAAGGGCGGCCGTGCCACCCGGGCGCGCTACGGCGCCGAGTTCTTCGCCGAGATCGGCCACAAGGGCGGCAAGGCGGTCAGCCAGCGCTATCCGTCGGAGCACTTCCAGGAGATCGGGCGCAAGGGCGGACGGCGCGTGGCCGAGCTGGTGGAGCGCGCCAAGCAGTTGGAGAGCGAGCTGGAGTAGCCCGCGCGCCGCTCAGCCGGCGAGCGCGGCCAGCACGCGATCCAGGGTCGTCACGATGAGGTCGGCGTCGTCCGGGCTGATCACCAGCGGCGGCCGGATCTTCAGCACGTTGCCCTCGCGCCGGGTGGTGCCGATGAGCACCCCTTCCTCGCGCATCCGGTCGCGTACCGCTCGCGCCAGCTCGCCGGCGGGCGCACCGTCCCGCTCCACCAGCTCGACGCCCACGATCAGCCCACGGCCGCGCACGTCGCCGATCTGCGGATGGCGCCCGGCCAGCGCTGCCAGGCCCTCGCGCAGCGTCGCCCCCACGCTTGCGGCGTGGGCGACGAGGTCCTCGTCCTCGACCACGTCAAGCACTGAAAGCGCCGCCACGCAGGCCACCGGGTTGCCGCCGAACGTGCTGAAGAAGGTCGTCGTCGCCGCCAGACGTTCGGCGATGTCGGTGCGGGTGACCACCGCCGCCACCGGATGCCCGTTGCCCATCGGCTTGCCCATGGTGACCACGTCCGGCGTCACACCCCAGGCCGGAAAGGTCCACAGCCCGTCGCCGCTGCGGCCGTGGCCGGACTGCACCTCGTCGGCCACGTACAGCGCGCCGGCCCGTCGCGCCTCGCGGATCAGCTCGGCCACGGTTGCGGCCGCCGGTGCGAAGATGCCGGACGAGGTCCAGAACGCATCAATGAACAGCGCCGCCGGCCGCCGGCCACGCTCAGCCAGCCGCGCCAGGGCGGCCGCCATCTCGTCGCGCGCCACCGCGGCCGGGTCCGCGGCCTGGGCGTAGGGCCCGCGGAAGGTGTCTGGCGCAGGAAAGGTCTCGACGCCCGCCGGCCGCGCGCCGCGCGGCCACTCGGACGGGGAGAAATCGGCGATGGCCGCGGTCACGCCGTGGTAGGCCCAGTCCGCGACCAGGCCCGCGTCGCCGCCGCTCGCGGTGGTCGCCAGCCGCCAGGCCAGGTCGTTCGCCTCGCTGCCCGAGTTCACGAACATCACCGTGTCCAAGCCGTCGGGCATCGAGGCGACGATCCGCTGCGCCAGCTCGACGATGGCGGCGTGCAGGTAACGGGTGTTGGTGTTGAGGGTCGCCGCCTGGCGGGCGATGGCATCGGCCACCCGTCGGTGGGCGTGGCCGACCACCGGCACGTTGTTGTAGGCATCCAGGTAGGCGCGCCCCTCGGCGTCGAACATCCAGGCACCCTGGCCGCGGACCAGGTGCAGCGGCCGCGCGTAGCTCAGCCGCTCGAGTGCTGGCCCCAGCACGCCAGCTCGCCGCGCAGCCAGCTCGGCGTCAGGTGGAGGAGCCGCGCTGGCACGCAGGGCGGGGGCCATGGCCATCTGGGCCAGCCGCCGCGCGGCGGCATCCATGCCGGTGCGCTCCATGCCCTCGAGCAGCGTCCAGGCCGGCTCCTGCCAGCCGGTGATGTAGGCGTTGTCCGGGAACTGCTCCGTCCGCCAGGCGGAGATGAGGATGGTCTGCACCATGCGGCCGGCCATCAGGTCGGCCAGCAGCTCCGCCGCATCGGCTTCGAGCGGCACGATCGAGGTGAACCCGGGGAGGAACCAGCCGGAGACCTCGAACAGGTCGTCACGGTGCCGCACCAGCGACTGCAGCGTGGCGGGCACGTCGAGCACGGTGGCGGTGTGCACCATGTCGCCGAAGTCGATGATCCCGCTGATCCGGTCCGCGTCGTCGAGCAGCAGGTTGTCCAGGGTCACGTCGTTGTGGATGACCTGCGACCGCAGCTGGGGCAGCGCGGGCGCCACGCGGTCCTCGAAGCGCCGCAGGAAGCGGTCGAGCAGCGCCCTGCGTCGTGGGTCGGTGATGCGGTCGGCGTGCTGCGCCAGCTCGGGCAGGATCTGCTTCTGGTCCCACGGCATCACCCGGCCGGCGGCCGGGTGGAAGAAGCCGCGCAGCGCGTGGCTAACGCGGGCCGTCGCATGGCCAATCGCCCGAATGGCCATGGCGTCCAGCTCCCCGGGCGCTGCGGAACGACCCTCGAAGAAGGGCAGCAGCCGCACGCGGTGCGTGGCGCCGCCCTCCCGCGCCACCGCCACCAGCTCCCCGGAGCGGGCGGGGCGCGCACGTGGCACCGGGAGCGTGGGGTCCATGGCGGCCACGTGCTCCACGGCAGCCACCTCCATCTCGACCACGGCCGGGTCCTCGGCCGCGTTCGAGACCTTGAGAACCCAGCGGCTGCCGTCGTCTGCATCCAGCCGGAAGTTCTGGTCCCGCTCGCTGACCAGCATCCGCGTGCTGGCGCTGACGCCGTACAGCTCGAGCGCCAGCTCGGCGGCACGCTCGGGCGTCAGGGCCGGTGGATCCGCGTGGAGGACGCCCACGGTCTGCATCGGCCCGGATCGTACACGCCGCTAGACTCGATCCCATGGCTGCCGCCACGTTCGCCGAGTTCGCCCGCGTTGCCGATGACGTGGCGGCCACCACCTCCAAGCTGAAGAAGCGCGACTTGCTGGCGGCCTACCTGCGAGCGCTTCCCGCTGCCGTCCTACCGGCCGCGGCAACCTTCTTCGCGGGACGGCCGCTGCCCGGGGCGCAGGACCGCCTGGGGCTGGGCTGGGTGCAGCAGAGCCAGGCCCTGGCCGCCGCCTCAGGAGCCGCTGCGGAGGCGCTGAACTCGGCCTACCTGCGCCACTCGGACCTTGGGGATGCCGCCGCCGACCTGCTGACGAGCCGCTCGCCCACGCCGCCGCCACTGAGCGTCAGCGACGTCGACCGCGCGTTCCGCGGCATGAGCGAGGCGCAGTCGGCTGAGGCGCGGGTGACCGAGATGGCTCGCCTCTACGCGCGGGCCACGCCCGGCGAGGCGCGCTACATCGGCCGAATCGCCGCCCGCGAGCTGCGCATCGGCCTGCGCGAGGGGCTGCTGGAGGAGGCAATCGCTGCCGCCTTCGAGCGGCCCGTCGACGACGTGCGCCGTGCCCTCATGCTGGTGGGCGAGCCCGGCGAGGCGGCGGTCCTGGCGCGGAATGACGCGCTGGCCACGGCCGCCCTGCACCTGGGACGGCCGATCCGCTTCATGCTGGCCACGCCGGTCGCCGACGCGGACGAGGTGATGCGGCGGGTGGGCGACGAGGCCTGGATCGAGGACAAGTACGACGGCATCCGCGCACAGCTGCATCTGGCCAACGGCCGGGCACGGCTGTTCAGCCGCGACCTGAACGACATCACCATCTCCTTCCCGGAGGTGGCATCGGCCGCTGCCACGCTGGACCATCGGCTGGTGATCGATGGCGAGCTGGTGCCGTATCGGGCGGGATCGGTCATGGACTTCGCCAGCCTGCAGACCCGCCTGGGCCGCGTGAATCCGGGGCCGGAGCTGCTGGAACAGGTGCCGGTGGTGCTGGTCGCCTTCGACCTGCTGCACCTCGACGGCAACGACCTGCTGGAGACGCCGCTGCGCCAGCGCCGCGCCGCGCTGGAGGGGCTGGACCTGCCCGGCCGCAGCGGGGAGCGCTTCCTGCTCTCGAACCTGGCGACGGCCCGCAGCGCGGATGAGGTGGAGCGCCACTTCGCCGACGCGCGCGAGCGACACAACGAGGGCCTGATGGTCAAGGACCCGGACTCGGTCTACCAGCCCGGCCGCCGCGGCCTTGGTTGGCTGAAGCTGAAGAAGGCGCTGGCCACCCTGGACTGCGTGGTGGTGGGCGTGGAATGGGGCCACGGCAAGCGGCGCAACGTCCTGTCGGACTACACCTTCTCCGTCCGCGCCTCGGAGGAGGCCGATGCGCCGCTGCTGACCATCGGCAAGGCCTACACCGGCCTGACCGATGCCGAGATCGCGACCATGACCGAGCGCTTCACGTCGATCACGCTGCGCGACTTCGGCCGCTACCGCACGGTGCACCCCGAGGTGGTGGTCGAGATCGCCTTCGACCGGATCTTGCGCTCGAACCGCCACAAGTCGGGCTTCGCCATGCGCTTCCCGCGCATCGTGCGCATCCGCGACGACAAGACGCCGGCCGACATCGACACGCTGGGCACGGTGGAGGCGCTGTTCAGAGAGCAGGCCACCGGTCGCATCCTGCTGGCGCGCGGAAGCGGCGGAGAGACGGAGCGCATCGCGGCCACCGGCGAGGGGCCGGAGAGCAGCTGACCATGGGGTAGCATCGGGGTATGAGCGGCTTCGATCCCTTCGCCGCCTCGTCACCCGAGGCGGTGCCCATCGACGTCTATACCGACGCGTACCGCGTCTCGGGCAAGACGGCCACGCGCTTCAGCCGGGTGGCCGATATCGTCAACCAAACGTCAGGGTCTTCCAGCCACCTGGCGGTAGCGGAGGCCACCGTCAGCGAGTATGCCGATGCGACGGCCACGGTATCGGCCATGCAGGTGCTGGTCGACCTCGACAAGGTGCTGCTGGTGATCGCTGCCGAGGCAGCCGAAGGCGCGGCCCGGACAGAGATGCGCATCCCGAAGCGCGCGGTACGAGCGCAGGTGGGCATCCCACCGTTTCGCATCACCGGCACCATCCACGTCCCGCAGGGCAGTCGACCGGTGGACGGGGTGCTGAACGCCAGCGACCGATTCATGCCGATGACCGAGGTGACCATCGCCTGCGGCGCGCACCCCGAGCTGGGTCGCACTGCCGCCGCGGTGGCCTTCCAGCGCGCGCGCTCGCACATCATCCTGGTCACCGACGACGAGCTCCCCGACGAGCTGCTGGCCGATGTGCTGGACAGCGCCACCGCCGAGCGCTGGCTGCAGCAGGCGCGCGAGGGTGAGGGGAGCTAGCTCAACCCGCTCGTTGCGGCACCGGCGCGGAGCGCGTGGCGAGCTGGTCACCCGCGTCGATCACGGCGCTCACCAGCCGGGCGGCGCGCTGGGCGTCCAAACGCTGGACCCGCCCGATGCGCTGCGCCCACCACGGCGCGTTGTCGCTGGTCACGATCTCGCCGTCCGGCTCCTCCAGGACGATGACGCTCTCCTTCCGTGGGAAGGCCACGGCAGGCACAACGCGTATTCCGGGATCTTCCACCGCGCTGCGTGTCCAGGTAACGACGGCATCTGCGACCGCATCGGCCTCGAACGAGGGGTTGGTGCGGCAGGGGATCCAGCCACTGCGTGATCTGGTGTCGTACTCCCAGGCACGGCCCCGCACGCGATAGCGGCCGCGCCAGCGGCGGGCGATGAGCGCGCGCACGCCGGCCGGCCCGATGAGCAGGGCGGCCAGATCCTTGGGAACGTCCGGCAGCCTGGGAGACAGGATCAGGACGTAGCTGTCGTCGAACGCCGGCGAAAGCAGCGTGGCCAGGTCATCTCCCTCCCGTCGCCGTCCGAAGGACGTGGCCCGGGTCAGCCATCCGACGCCCACGCCAATGGCCAGCGCCCCCGCGATGCCCAGCGCGGCGATGCCGTTGACGCCGGTATCCGGCAGCAGGCCCATCAGCGCCACCGCCACACCGCCGACCAACAGCATGCCCAGTGCGAGAGCCAGCGCCCAGCGGCGTCGCGGGGAGATATCGGCCGGCCGGATCAGCCGCACTGCGCCGCCCCCGCTGCTAGGCTCCCGCAATGCCCACCCAGGTCACCGCCCATGGCACCTTCGTCAACCCGGACGAGGGCCTGCGCGTCGAGGCGGTCAGCGGCTCCGGATTCGCGATGGGCTTCGACAGCGCGCCGGTGGCCGAGGGCGGCGTGGCCGCCAGTCCAACCGAGACCGTGCTGGCGGCGCTGATGGCCTGCACTGCCATGGACGTGGCCAGCATCCTGCGCAAGAAGCGGCAGCCGTTCCTCGGCTACCAGATTCACGCCACCGCCGAGAAGCGCGATGAGCACCCGCAGGTCTTCACCTCGATCGTGATCGAGCACCGCCTGGTGGGAGCGATGACGGTGGAGGCGGTGCGGCGCTCGATCGAGCTGTCGGCCACGGCCTACTGCCCGGTGAGCGCCATGCTGTCGGCGTCGGTGCACATCGAGCATCGCTACCTCGTCCAGCGCCCCGAAGACGGAACGAATGAGAGCGGTTTGGTGGTGGTCACCGGCCCCGCCGGCGGCCGTGCCTTGGGCGCGGCCACGCCCTAGGCGCTGCGCAGCGCGCGTGGCGCGGCAACCGCGTCCAGGACAGCGGCGCTGAAGGCCTCGATATCGAAAGGCTTGGCCACGACCGGGCCGGTCGGCGCCAGCTCCGCCAGGCGTTCGCGGCTCGCGGCGGAGACGAACACGACCGGGATGCCCGGCCAGGCGTTGCGCAGCAGCTCGGTGATGTCGCCGCCGTCTCCATCGGGCAGCATGACGTCCACCACCAGCAGGTGCGGCAGGCCGAGCGCCATCAGATCGCCCAGCTCGACGATCCGCGTGCAGATCACCACGCTGAAGCCCAGATCCCGCAGGATGTCGGCCTCGAGCGCGGCGATATCCGGATCGTCCTCCAGGACGTAGGCACGCTGCTCTTCCGCGTCGGGGGTCAGCGCCGGCACGGGGCTTGCGGTCGGCTCGCTCATGCCTGCAGTCTGGGTACGGAAGGCAGTGCGAACAATGACGGGATGGTCCTAGCCGAGCCGCTTGGCAGGCCCTTTTGCGAGGCAGGTGTAGCATGGCGCCCCGGCGCGGAGCGGTCGCCCGGGCGGAGGAGTTTGAATGGCGCGATCCATGTGGCGGGGGGCCATCCAGTTCGGGCTGGTGACGATCCCGGTGAAGCTGTACCTGGCCACCGAATCGGGTGGCATCGGCTTCAACCTGCTGCACAAGAAGGATCTGAGCCGGATCCAGATGAAGATCTATTGCCCCGAGGACGATGAGGTCATCCCGCGCTCGGAGACTGTGCGCGGCTACGAGTGGTCGAAGGGCAAGTACGTGGTCATTACCGAGGAGGACCTCGAGTCGGTGCCGCTCAAGACCGTGCGGTCCATCGAAATCGAGGCCTTCGTCGACGAGGATCAGGCCGAGGAGAAGGGCGCCCGCTTCGTCAAGCAGGCCTACTACCTGGAGCCCGATGAGGTCGGCCGCAAGGCCTTCTACCTGCTCAAGTCAGTGCTGGCCGAGACCGGCAAGACCGCCATCTGCAAGATCGTCCTCAAGGACCGGGAGCAGCTGGCCGCACTGAACCCGTTCAGCAAGACGATGCTTCTCACCACGCTCCACTGGCCCGACGAGATCCGCTCGCTCGAGGAGCTGAATCTGCCCGAGGACGAGATCGAGATCAAGGCCAGCGAGCGCAAGATGGCGGAGCAGTTGGTCTCCTCGATGAGCGGCGAGTTCGATCCATCCGAGGAGCACGACGAGTACCGCGAGGCCCTGATGCAGGTCATCGAGGCCAAGATCGCCGGACAGAAGCCGGAGCCGGCGCGCAAGACCGAGCCCACCAAGATCGGCGACCTGATGGCCGCCCTGGAGGCCAGCGTGGCTGCGGCCCGCGAGTCGCGCCGCAGCGGCGGGGAGGCGGAGGAGAAGCCGGCCAAGTCAACCGCCAAGAAGACCGCCGGCCGCCGCAAGGCCAAGGACTCGGAAGAGGAGGCGCCGGCGGCGCGACGCCGCAAGACCGCCTGAGGCAGCGTGCCCCCGGAGCAGCTGCCGCTGCCCGTTCCGCCGGAGGACCGCCCGGCGCGCTTGCCGTCGCGCATCGTGCCGATGCAGGCCACCCAGGTCGACGCCCCGTTCGACGACGCCGGCTACTTTTTCGAGCCGTGGTGGCCGGGCATCCGCGCCTTCGCCCTGGCCGAGCGAGGGCGGCTCCGCCTGCAGGCGGACGGCCTGGCCGATGCCACCGCCACCTTTCCCGAGCTGAGTGAGCTGCTGGGACAGCTGGGCGAGGATGGGGTGGTGCTGGACGGCACGCTGCTGGTGCTGGACGACGACGGCCGGCCGGATCCCGCGCTGCTGCGTGCCCGCCTGGACGGCCAGGCAGATGCCGGCCGTCCGGCGTACGTGGCCAGCGACCTGCTGTGGGCCGGCGGCGAGCCGGTGACCCGTCGCTCGTTCCGCGTGCGGCGCCGCTGGCTGGGAGCGCTGCTGGCCGACGGCGATCGAGTGGTCGCCGGCCGCGGTTACACCGGCGACGGGACACTGGTCGCGGAGGCGCTGGCCAGCCTGGGCATCGACGGGCTGTCGGCGCGGCAGCTGTCTGCCCGATATCGCGAAGGGCCGGCCGGCGCGGCGTGGCTGCGGGCGCCGATCATTCCGGCCGAGCCGCGTGCTCGCCCGACGCTGGCCCTGATCCTTCGCCTGCCGCTGTCCGACTGAGCTTCGGCGCTCAGCGGCGCGCGCTCACCGCGCCAGGTACGGCTCCAGGACCCAGGGCCATGGCTGGCTCGGGACCAGCCGCACGGCGTCCGCTACCAATCCATCGGCTGGGTAGGCGCGGAAGGTGGCGATGTCGTAGACCAGCGCCGGCTGCTCCGGCGTGCCGCTGGCCAGCTGGATCCCGCGGGCCGCGTCGCCGATGCGCAGGAACCGCTCGGCGTCCTGGCCGTAGTGGCGCGCCAGCAGCGCGGCCACCTCCCAGCCGGTTGGCGATTCGGGCATCGCGGTCAGCGCCCGCTGCACCTCGTCCTCGGCCGCGGGCCGATCGCCGGTCATGGCGTAGGCCAGTGCCCGGATTACGGGCGTGGCATACGCATCCGGATCGATGTCCTCGTTCGCCACCCGGCGCGCGATCAGCAGGCTCAACTCGGCCACGTCCACGCCCAGCTCGGGCGCAGTGCCGTCGCCCACGCTCACCGGCCGCGGCCACGGGAGCGTGAGGCTGGTGTACGGGTTGGTCAGCAGCGAGAAGCGATATGCGCGGTCCGCGGCCTGCCGGTCGCCGAGCCACTCGTAGGTGAGCGCCGCGTTGGCCAGCTCCTGGCCGGAAGGGCTGGCCGTGTCGACGGCGCGGTCGGCGGCCCGTCGTGCGCACTCGCGGTCGCCCTGGGCGCGGCACAGCACCGCCAGGTTCGTCCAGGCACTGCCATCGCCCGGCCCAAGCTCCACCGCGCGCTCGGTTGACTGGCGCGCCAACTCCGGCTTCCCCGCACGGTCCGCCACCAATGCCACCGCCTTCGGGCCGGTTGGCTGCCACGGGTTCAGCCGGACCGATGCCTGGAACGCCTCGAGCGCCGCCGGCCAGTCGCGACCCGACGCCGCGTCCGTGCCCTGCCGGTAGGCAATGGCGGATGCGTCGCCGGCCGCCATGACGGCCACCAGCGCAGCACTGGCCACCACCCCGGCCGCGGCCAGGCCGCGACCCTGCCAGCCGGGCGGGTGCAGGGGCCGCCACGTGATCGCGCCGCCATCGGTCAGTGCCATGGCGGCCAAGGTCAGCATCAGCAGGTTGAAGCCGGGCAGGAAGGTCAGGTCCTCGAACAGCATCGAGGTCGCGATGCCGGACAACACCGCGAACGCCGCGCGGCCGGGGCGGGTCCGCGTCCGCCATGGCCCCGCCAGCCAGACGAAGGTGATCACCACCGCGGCCGCCGCAGCCAGGCCCAGCAGGCCGGCGTCGCCCAGGATGCCCAGCGGCACGTCGTGAGAGTGCGGCTGCCGCACCGGGAAGCTCAGCGAGGGGGCCGCCGCCTGCCGCGCGAACGGCATGCTGCCGGGGCCGATGCCGAACAGCGGGTCGCTGCTCCAGGCGGCCAGCGTGTCGCGCCACAGGAAGCCGCGGTACAGCAGCGAGCGCAGGTCGGTGAGCCGCGGTGCGATGAGGGTGAGCGACAGCGTCAGCACGGCGAGGCCGAGGACGGCGATTCCGACGCGCCGCGGGGTCCACGTATCCGGGCCGAGCCACGCCAGGCCGCGGCGCCGAACGCGGCGGATGATCGGCGGCACGAGGAGCACGGCGGCCGCCACCGCGATGGCAATCCATGCCGAGCGCGAGCCGGACAGGACGGTGAGCGGCACGCCCAGGATCAGCAGCGCTGCCTGCAGGCCGCGTCTCGTCCGGCGATCGGAGATCAGCAGGCTCAGCGGGGCAGCCGACAGCGCGACGAACGGCGGCACCGCTACCGACCCCAGCATGGTCGACTCGCGAATCAGGCGAATCGGTGGCAGGCCAGGCCCGCCGGCTGCCACCCAGTCCAGCCGCCTGGCGAGCAGCCCGAGCAGCGCGACGGCGGACACGTAGAGGATCGGCAGGAGGATGGCCAGGGCTGTCAGGTTGGGGCGGTGGCGGATGGCAACTGCGGCCCCCGGCAGCGCCAGCACCGTGGCGCAGATTGCGGCGAGAGACTGCGCCGAGAGGCCGGCGTTCCACGGCGTCATCGCGGCGGAGGCAAATGCGAGCAGCAGGAGCAGGATCGGCAGCTCCAGGCGGGATCGCGGCAGCGCCCCGCCGGCGAGGGCCAGCCAGGCCAGGCCGCCGGCCATGGCCAGCGCCGAGAGGTGGAGACCCAGCTGCCAGCGCGGATCCCATAGCGCACTGTCCCAGGCGGCGTAGCCCATGGCCACCACGGTCAGCACGACCGCCGCCGCCACTCCCACGGAACGTGCCATCGTCATCCGCAGTCCGGCGCCAGCTCCAGCGCACGCTCCAGCTTCGTCCGCGGCTCCGCCTGCAGGCCCGGCGTGGCGTACAGGGCTTCGGCCAGCGGGGCCAGCTCACGCTCGTCTGCGCCGCCGGCCAGCTCCAGCTCGACCACCGCGAAATCGCCGCGCGCTGTCCCGTCGCGCAGCACCTCGACCCGGTCCAGCGACAGGACTCCGAGTCGCCGGTCAGGCTCCACCACGCGCTCGACTCTTCGCTGCCGCAGCACGATCCGCTCGCGCAGCGCTTCATGGCCGGTCAGCTCCAGCAGGCGGCTGCGCGCCGCCGAGGGCGGCCACGCGGCAGGGTCGGGCACACCATCGGCTGGACCCTCGAGCTCGGGCCGGCGGTGAAGGGCCTCGCCGGGCGCATGCTCCGGTGGCCCCTTGAGCGAGACGAGCGTCACGCCGTTGCGCTTCCGCAGGCGGCAGGCCCAGCCCTGCGACGAGAGCCGCCGGTCAGCGGTGTCGAGGTAGCGATCGGTCTCCTCTACCTCTCGCGCCGGGCCCAGGCGGCATCCGCCGAGCAGAGGAACGTCCGCCAGGTGGCGCAGCGGGGCCTCGTCATCGGCGCGCATCTTGAGCTCGATCTCGAGGCTGCCGGGCATCAGGTCTCGTAGCGCGCTGCCGCTCGTCGCACCGCGCCGGCCACCACCTCGCGCAGCTCTGGCGGCTCCAGCACCTCGACCGCGTCACCCCATCCCAGGATCCAGGGCCGGATCTCGACGATGCCGGCCACGGTCAGCGTCATCTCGACGCCGCCATCCGGGAGCTCGGTGATCTGCTGCGAGCGGTGCCAGATCGACTCCCGGACGCGAGGCGCCACCGAGGCGTCGAAGCGCAGCCGGACCTGCGCCACCGCGGTGGTGTCGGACGACCAGATGCCCCACGAATGGGCCAGCCAGGCGTCCGGATCGAACTCCTCGGGGATCTCGTAGCGGTCCGCGGTCAGGATCGCGTTGCGCATGCGCTCGACCTTGAGGGTGCGCATGGCATCGACCGTCTCATCGAAGCCGATGAGGTAGACCGAGCGCCCGGCGGCATCGGGCTCCAGGAAGTACGGCCGCACCCGCGCGTGGCGCGCATCGGCTCCGCCAGATGCGGGCTCGTAGTCGAACTCGACGACCCGCCCGTCGGCCCAGCCCTGGGCGACCACCGCGAAGTTGCGGGTGAACGGCTCGTTGGGATCTGCCCGCCCGACACTCAGCATGGTGGCCGCCACGTGGCGGGCGATGGGCTGTGGCAGGAGGTCCGCCAGCTTGGTGAAGGCGCTGATGACCGCCTGGTCGTATTCGTCCGACCAGCGCGCGATGAGCCGCGACGCCAGGAACAGCACCACCGCCTCGGGCAGGGAGAGGCGCAGCGGCGGCAGGAAGTACTTCTTCTCGATCCCGCGGCGGCCGCGCCCCGCCTCGAAGATCGGCATGCCCAGCTCTTCCTCGAGGGCCTTGATGTCGCGGTACACCGTGCGGGTGGTCATGCCGGTCAGCTCGGCGATCTCGGTCACCGCCACGCCGTTGTCGCCCGAGCCCCGCGAGTAGAGGATGGATGCCACCCTCAGCAGCCGGGCCAGCCGGTCGCGCTTGCGCGCACCGCGCTCGTCCGCCGGCTCCCAGCTCTCATCCAGCACGAGCCGGATCATAGACCGATGCGCCCGCCGCCCCGCCGCGGCACGCCGGAGCGCCGCCGTCTACGGCGTGACGAAGAAGAAGGCGATCCCCAGGATGGTGTACACGCTGACGAGCTGCATGCCCTCCACCCAGTTGGACTGCCCGTCCACGGCGATGTAGGACGCGATCAGCACCCCGACCCCCACCGCCACCACTTCCAGCGGGGTGAACACCAGGGTGAGCGGCTGCCCGACGATCAGGCCGAAGAAGACGAGCACCGGCGCCGCGAACAGGGCGATCTGGGTGGCCGAGCCCAGCGAGGTCACCAAACTGAAGTCCATCTTGTTCTTGTAGGCCAGCGTGATGCCCACCACGTGCTCGGCCATGTTGCCGATCAGCGGGATCAGGATGATGCCGATGAAGAAGCGGTTGATTCCGACCGACTCGACCATCGGCTCCAGCGAGTGGACCAGGATCTCGGACACCAGGGTCAGGACTGCCGCTGATCCCAGCAGGACGGTCAGCGAGCGGCGCACCGACCAGATGGGGCCGTGCTCCTCCTCCTGCTCGCCGGGTGCGCTGACCTCTGGGGAGCGCAGGTAGAAGAACAGCTGCGCGGCATAGGTCAGCAGCAGGACCACGGCCACGCCGATGGTGAGCGCCTCCAGGTTGAAGAACACTGGTGACTCGGAGCCGGTCTCGGCTCCGGCATTCGACAGCGCGGCCAGCGTGGCCGGCACGATGAGCCCGCTGGTGGCCAGCAGCAGGCTGGCGGCGTTCATGCCGGTCGCCTGCGCGTCGTAGCGCTGCACCCCGTTCTTCAGGCCGCCGACCAGCAGCGAGGCGCCCAGCACCAGCAGCAGGTTGCCGATGATCGAGCCGGTGATCGAGGCCTTGACGACCTCCAGCTCGCCGCTGGCGATCAGGAAGCCGGCGATGATGATCTCGCCGATGTTGCCGACGGTGGCGTTCAGGATCCCGCCGATGCGCGGGCCGAGCGCCGCGCCCAGCTGCTCGGTGGCGTGGCCCAGCGTATAGGCCAGGCCGCCGATGGCGGCGCCGCTGACGAAGAAGGTCAGCGTCGGATCGGCGCCGATGAGGCGCATGACCAGGGCGGCCACCGAGCCGGCGATCGCGACGCCGTATGCCAGGCGCCCGAACATGGCTACGGCGACCCGCTGGGTGAAGGTAATGCGCTGCCGGCCGGCGAGGCGCTGCCCGACGGGCTGCTGCTGGGCGTTGCCGCGGCGCGCTCACCGGGAAGCGCCCTGAACAGCGCGCGGTTGAGGCCATCGTCCACGCCGATGAGCAGGAACACGTAGCCATCCGCCGCCCAGGTGTAGATCATCGTGCCGGCCGCCGTGGCGTTGTCCTCGGGACGCATCCACGTCACCCGCCCGTCGACCCGACGGTAGCGCCACTCCTTGCGATGCAGCCCGGCGATGCCGACGTACTGCCCGGCGGTGGCCAGGTACGGCTCCAGCTCCCGGGTGGTCGGCTGCGGATCGGAAACACGCGCCACGTACAGCGACAGCCGCGGCTCGACCACGTAGGCGACCTGCAGCGCGGTGAACTGCAGGCCCAGGTCGCCGTAGGCAGCGCCGAAGTCCCCCGGCGTCAGCGCGAACTCTTCGCGATCAGGGATGGTGATGCGCGTGCCGGCCACTCGCTCGGGGATCAGCCGCGCCAGCGCCCGATCCGGCGGGTTGGTGTACTGCGGGGTGGGCAGCGGCGTCGGCAAGGGAGTGGCGGTGGGCTGCGGCGTGGCGCTGGCGGGCTGGCTGGCTCCGGACGGCTGGGAGCTGCCCTGCGGCGTTGACGTCGGATCCTGCGAGCCGCAGGCGGCCAGCAGCACAGCGACGGCGGTCAGTGCCAGGACGGGAAGGAACCGTGCGGGCACGGCGCGGAGGGACGGGTTCGACATCGGGAAGGCCGATCATAACAACCGGCGCCGCGCGCGATGGTCAGGCGGCGCCGCGCTCCTCGGGCATGACCGCGTCGCCGCGCCGCCGTCGCCGGGAGGCGCGCGACTTCACGCCAACCACGGTCGCCAGCGCCCGGACCACCTGGATTTCGAAGCGTCCGCCCTCGGCCAGGCGGTCGATGGCCGCGCGCCGGTCCATCGGCTCGCCGTTGATGCCGGAGGCCAGCACGTCGTACGCATTGGCCGCGGCGACGATCTGCGCTGCCAGTGGCATCCGGTCGTCCGCGTCGGGCCCGTGCGCGCCACTCCCGTGCGACTCGCGGCCGTGCCAGCCGACCAGCTCGCCCACCTCGCGCAGCGACGGGACGGCCTGCAGCTCCTCCGCGCCGATGGCCTCCAGGCCGTGCAGCCGAGCCGCAAGCTCGATGGCGCTGGCCGATCCGGCGTCGCACCCCAGCTTCTCGGCAACCATGCGCGCCAGGCGGCCGACGCGGTCGCCGTGGCCGATGCTCGCCGGATCGAGCGCGTCGAGCGAGCGGGCAACGGCGAGCAGGGCGTCGCGCACGCTGCTCTCCTGTCCATCGCCGGCGTGCGAGAGCCGCGCGGCCTGCTCGACCAGGGAGTCGACGGTCGGGCCCTCGTCTGGATGCAGCAGCGCCGCGCGGGCCAGCTGGTCCAGCGTGCTGCGCAACGCGCGCATCTCGGTGGGCACCTGGTCGGCACGCACCACGCGGTCCTCGGGCGCCTGCTTGCCAAGGTAGAGCGCCGTATCGGCCGCGGCGATGAGGTCGTTCTTGTCTGTGGCGTCGCCGGGGTAGGCGGCCACGCCGACGCTGATGGTGACCGGCATAGGCTCCTTGCTGGTCAGCCGGGCGACCGCCGCACGAACGCGCTCGCCGACCGCCTCGGCGGCCCGCGCATCGGCTCCTGGCAGGATCAGCGCGAACTCGTCGCCGCCGTAGCGGAACACGCGGTCCTCGGCTCGAGCGGATCCGTAAATGGCATTGCCGATGGCGTGCAGCAGGGCGTCGCCGGCCGGGTGGCCAAGGCGATCGTTGTAGGCCTTGAAGTTGTCCAGGTCCATCATCAGCAGCGCCACCGGACCCGCCTGGCGTCCCTTCGGTCGTGATGGGGCGGCGCCCTCCGGCTGGCCCAGCACATCCGCCAGGGTGCGCTGGAAGGCGCCGTGGTTGCCCAGTCCGGTCAGCGCGTCGGTCTCCGCCCGCATGGCGATCGCCTGGTGGGCCTCGGCGTTGCGCAGCGCGATCGACGCCTGGCCGGCGAACAGCTTGACCAGGTCGAAGTCGGCATCGCTGAAGTGGACCTCGGGTCCGCCCACCCGCGACAGGTTCATGCAGCCGATGACCTCCCCGTCCGCGATGAGCGGCACCACGATCAGTGCCTCCGGATCGTCCGGTGTGCCGGGGATCTGCATGGCACGCGGGTCGTTCAGCGCGTCGTTGGCCAGGATCGGCTCGCCGTGCTCGACCGCCCAGCCCATGAGGCCGCTGCCGAAGGGCACGACGTAGCGGCTCACCTCCTCGGCATGCCGCTCGCGCGTGAGCACCGGCTGCAGCACCTGCTTCACCTCGTCGGCCCGATAGATCGACAGGTTGTCGTAGCGCACCACCGAGCGCAGGCCATCGGCGATGGTCTCCATCACGTCGGCGCGGTCCAACGTCGACAGCAGGCGCTCGTTGATCTCCAGCAACCGCCGCTGCGACTGCAGCTGGCGCGCGAGCTCGGCCGACTGCTGCTCCAGGCGCTCGTAGGCGCGGGCGTTGGCGATCGCCTGCGCCGCGTAGCCGGCGAAGATGGTCATGGTCTGCAGGTCGTCGGTGCTGAACTGGTTCATGCCCAGCTTCGACAGCGCGATGACACCCACCGCGCGGCCCTCGTACATCATCGGCACCACCAGCATCGACTCGTCGATGTCGTCGGTGCCCTCGATCGTCAGGCCACGGTCGTCGTGCAGCGCGTCGTTGGCCAGGATCGGCTCGCCGTTCTCGGCCACCCAGCCGGTGAACGAGCCTTCGCCGATGTCAACGCGCAGCGCCTCCTTGAAGTCCCCGTCGCCGAGAAGCCGGTCGGTGAAGGCCACCGGCTCGCAGATCCGCCGATCCCAGTCCACCACGTACACCCGGATGTCGTGGTAGTTGGCCAGCGAGCTCGCCTCGGCGACGATGGCATCGGCAATGGCCTGCACATCGGTCAGACGGTTCAGCCGCGCCGACAGGTCCTGGATGGACCGAATGCGGTTCGCCTGGTCGGCGACCGAGTGGTACAGGCGGGCGTTGCTGATGGCCACCGCCGCCTGGTTGGCGAAGGATTGCGCGAGTGCGAGCTCGTCATCGGGCCAGTCGTGGTCGCGGAGGTGGTACAGCCCCAGCACCCCGACGGCGCGGTCGTTGCTCACCAGCGGCACGATGCAGGCCGTCTTGATGCCCTCCGCGGCGTAGACCGCCTGCATTTCGCCCACGCCCTGGCGGGTGTCTGCCTCGCGCACCACGAAGGTGCGGCGCTCGCGGACCGCCTGCACGCCAACCGCCTCGCTGGAGAGGGTCAGCTGCCGGACGCGCGCCTGGAAGTCCTCACCAAGCGAGCGGGAGGCGGCGCTCTTGAACGGCTGCTCGGACTCGTCCAGCAGCCACAGGCCGGCCTTGTCGGCGTCGAACAGCGAGCGCGTGCGGTCCACGACCTCGTCCAGCACCGCGCCCAGGTCGAGCTGCCCGGTGAGCTCCTGGGTGACGTGCCGCAGGGCACGTGCGCGGCTGACCTCGCGGCGCGCGCGAGCCATGACCCGCGCGTTCAGCAGGTCGGCGGCGATGGCGGCTGCCGCGTGGCGCAGCAGCTGGTCGCGGACGCCTTCCAGCGCGCCGCCAGGCTCGTCCTCCAGCACCAGCTCGCCAAGCCGCTCACCGGCGGCCTGCAGCGGCAGCCGGCGCCGGATCCCCGCGTCCGCTGCGGCGGGGTGGTCCGCGGCCACTGCGTTCACGGCTTCGATCGTCGGCGGCGGAGGAACGGAATACCCGGCGTGCGTCTCGAGCACGAGCACGCCATCGGCTGCGTCGCGCGTCACGTAGATGGCCGCGCGTTCTATCCCCATCGAGGTGCGCAGCGCCTCGATGGCCGAGCGGCAGACCGCCGCCGGGGTCGCCGACGGGCCGGTGCCCTGTGCCAACCGGGCAAAGAGGGTGACCTCGTTCTCGCGCTGCGCGGCTGCGCTGTCGGCGGCCAGCGCCGGATCCGGGAAGTCGCCGCCCTCGGCCAGCAGCCGCTCGACGTCGATCCGCCGGTAGCGGCGGTCGCCGCGGGCGTTGATGCGATACGCGGTGAGGCGGCCGGCGTCGGTCCAGGCACGGAGCGTGTTCGGATGCACGCCCAGCAGGGCGGCCGCCTGGGCCACGCTGATGAGCGCCTCGTGCTCGAAACCGCGGTCGCGGAAGAGGGAGGGCACCCCGCTATCGCCTCATACTCCGGTCCAAATGGAAGTTCTGTTAGGAACCGGTGATCGGATGGTAGAAGTGGGAGGGCCGCGGGCTCGATGCCTCCTTCGTACCGTCGTGTGCTGGTACTGCGGGAAGCCTCGATGTGCCTGGCTTCTCAGGAGCCGATGAGCAGGCCGGCGACGCCGACGATTCCCGCCAGCGCGGCCAGGCCGACCATGGCGTAGCCGGCCAGCAGCAGGTTGCGCCGCGGCCCGCCCAGCAGCCGCATGGCGTCCTCCAGCTCCAGGGTCGAGATGAGGAATCCACCGGGCGGCGGCTCCAGCCGCACGCCCTCGCCGCCGCGGGTCACGCGGGCGAGCACCAGCAGGCGCTCGACCACGCTCACCATCCTGGTCACCGAGCGGGCGGGCCACGGCCGGTCGCCCACGCCCAGCCGAGCGGCGGCTGCCAGGTGCCCCGGGTCCGTAAGGTCCGCGGTGGTGCCGCGCCACACGTGCGGGATGGCGATCAGCGGCTCGGCGGCCTGCGCGGGATCGACCGGCAGCGAGCCATCGTGGTCCCACAGCTCGAAGCCGCGCGTCTCGCGGACGCGCTCGATCGAGCGCCACTGTCCGTTTGGCGGCTTGACCTGCACGTCGCGGTGCACCGCCACCAGGCGGTCGCCGCGCTCGGTGAGGATCGGGTCCGGGCAGCGAATGCGGCCGGCCACGCGCACCGGACGCTCTGGCAGCGGGTCCATCTCGATCAGGTCACCCACTCGCACGCCGCGCGCGCCGGCCAGCCGCCGGCCGACAGCGGGGGAAGCGCCGGAGAGGCGGATGGCGGCCAGCCCGGCAACCAGCAGCACGACGCCGACGAGCAGGGCGCCGGCAGCGAAGGGAGGCATGGCCGGGGATTATCCCGCGATAAGCGCGCGGTAAGCGGTTGTCGCTAGGGTGGGCTCCCTTCGCCGAACCATCGCGCCACTGGGAGGAACCTGCCGCCGTCACGGATCGCCTGCACTCGTTCGTTCCGGGCAATCTGCAACGGAGGTCTTCCGTGATCCCCCGCTCTCTACCGCGGCGCCCGCTGGCCGGCGGGCTGTCGCTGCTCCGCATCTCGGCGGTGGCCGTGCTCGGCCTCGTCGTGGGTGGGCTGACGGTCGGCAATGCCCTGGGCGAGCCGGCCGCGTCGCCCGGCCCTTCCTTCTCCATCGTGGACCGCGGCGATTTGGCCGCCGGACTGGCCGAGGTGCGCATCAACGCCCGCGCAAGCGACGCACAGGGCGCAGCACCCCGTCTGCTGGCCATCTCCGCCAATGGGCGCAGTGCAGCCATGGCCGGCCAGATTGGTCCGGAGGCAACCGTCCTGGCCGTCGGCACAACCGACGGCGAGCAGCGGGTGGAGCTGCCCGGGATCATCTCCGCGGCGTTCGCGCCGGACGGCTCGTGGCTGGCGGTCATCGACGGATCGGGCAGCCTGTGGCGCGTGGCCGGCGACGGCGCCACGCAGATGGGCGCCATCGGTCCATTCGCCGGCCAGGCGGTGGTCGAGCCAGATGGGTCGGTCCTGGCGCTGCGGGTCTCTTCGGTCGAGGCGCCCATCGCCTCCCGCCTGGTCCGGGTGTCGGCCGACGGCACGAGCGCCACACCGCTCAGCGAAGAGCCGTTGGTGTACGGCATCCAGCGCCTGGCCGACGGTGACCTGGTGGTCGCCGCGCACCGCCGGTCGGGGAACGTGCTGCTGCGGCTGCACGCCGGCCGCGCGACGCTGCTGGCCGACCTGGGCCAGGACGCCGTGCACGCCAGCGTCTCGGCCGACGCGCGGGTTGCCGCCTTCGAGCGCGCAGGACTGGTGTTCGTGCGTGTCCTCGGTGGCGTCGTGACGCGCTCCCTGGGAAACGGCGCGCGTCCGCAGGTCGCCCCCGATGGCGGCAGCGTGCTGGTCGAGCTGCCGACTGGCGCTGCCTTGTTCGCGGCTGATGGCCGGCCCGTGGCGCGGCTCACCGGGCAGGCGGCGTTCGCCGGCTGCGTCGCGGAGTGCGGACCATGAGCACTGGACTCATCCACCTGCCGCGTATGCCGCTGGCACTCGGCTCGCTGCTGACATTCGCCGCGTTGGCGCTGATGGCAGCGCCGCGGGCGCTGGCCGCGGACGACTACACCCTGCCGTACTACAACCCCGAGTTCAGCCTGCTGTACGGCGTCGACCGCGACCCGCGCATCGGCTTCCAGCTCGATTACACCGGAAAGACCTGGTTCGACACGGTCCCGCATGCGGGGCGTGTGTACGACAACCACACCGGCCTCGACTACCCGATGCCGGTGCATACGCCGATCGCTGCGTCGCTCGACGGGGAGGTGATCGACACCGAGGGCGGCTACGGCACGCAGCAGTACGGCGACTTCGGAAACTTCGTGCGAGTGGCGCATGACGACGACCGCGACACGCTCTACTACCACCTCGCCAGCCGTGCGGATGGCGGGCTGACGGTCAAGCGTGGAGACCAGGTGGCTGCCGGTGAGAAGGTCGGCGAGTCCGGATGCAGCGGCTACTGCTTTGGCCCGCACCTGCACCTCGAGATGCTGGTCGCCGGCGAGGACTTCGTGCAGATCGACCCCATGTACCGCCGCCTGTGGACCACCTGGCCGGGACGCGTGCCGTTCCTGGCCGAGTACGTCCGGGAGAGCAACGCCGGCACCCAGGTCGTGCGGCGCAGCCGGACGATCAGCCACTGGGTCGAGTTCCGGAACACCGGCGGGCGCACCTGGCGGACGTCGACCGCTGGCCGCGTGATCCTCGGCACCTGGGATCCGGCCAGCCACGACAGCCCGTTCGAAGCGTCCGACTGGACGAATGCCTGGATCGCCACCCGGGTCGATGCCACCACCGCGCCGAACGCCATCGGGCGATTCACCTTCGGCATTCGCGGCGGCCCGCCCCCTGGCAGCTATCGCGAGACATTCAACCTGGCCGCGCAGAACGTGAGGTGGTTCGACCACGACGCACTGGGAGGGTTCTACGTACCGATCATCGTCTCCAACCTGAACGAGTAACGAGCAACGCCGGCTGGCCGTCGCAGACGCGAGGCCAGCCGGTTTCGTCTTAGGGAGGTTCACATGGCAGGTTCTCGGCGCACCGGATTGCTGCTGCTGGCAATCCTCTGTGGGTGCGGCGTCGCCACCAGCAGCGCCGATGGGTCGGCCGGTGGAACGCCGAGCGGCCTTGCGTCATCGACGGTGCCGCCCAGCGGGAGCGCCGCCACCGCATCGGCCTCAAGCACCCAGATCGAGCTGCCACCGGTTCCCGACGGGTTTCCGCTGATGGACGGCATGCAGCCCGTCACCTCCGACGATCCGAGCGTGATCGCAGCGTGGCGGACCGACGCCGACGGGGCGGAGGTGTACGCCTTCTACGAGGACGAGCTGCCCGCCGCCGGCTTCCAGGTCGACCTGGCAGGGCCCGGAGGCGGGGTGGCCATCTTCCGATTCGGTCCGCCGGAGGGCGAGCGGCTGCAGATGGACATGTATGCCGAGGGACATGGCACGCTCGTGGAGCTGCGGCTTCCCCACCCCTGATTTCCGATTGGCGGCCCGCAGCGGCAGGTGGTAGGCTCGATGGACAACCGAAGAGCGACAGGGGAGCGCCGGGTGCGCTGAGAGTGCGGTGAGCCGCAGACCCTCGAACCTGATCTGGGTCATGCCAGCGAAGGGAGTCGGTTTGAATCGCTGCATGGCGCGCCCGCGAGGCGCGCCATTCGTCGTCTTCGGCGGCAGATGCCACCAGCCCGCGGGAGAAGGGAGCGGCGATTGATGAGGGCGGTCCTGGTCGCCGCCGGCGAGCCGGATCTGGGCGACGAACGCTGGCTGGACCTGGCCGACCTGCTGGTCGCCGTCGACGGCGGCGCGAACTGGATCGAACGCCAGGGTCGCCTGCCGCACGCCCTGGTCGGCGACCTCGATTCGGTGGAGCCGGCGCTGCTGCGCCGCTACGAGGCGGCGGGCGTCGAGATCGAGCGCCATCCATCGGAGAAGGACCACTCGGATGCGGAGCTCGCCCAGAACTTTGCACGGCGCAGGGGCGCCGACGAAATGGTGATGCTCGGCGCGTTCGGCGGCCCCCGCATCGATCACCAGGTCGCCAACGTGCTGCTGCTGTGCGCCGATGGATCCGGCGGCATGACGCTGGTCTGCGGACCCACCCGGCTGGCTGCCATCCGCGGCGGTGAGACCCGAGAGATCACCGCGCCGCCGGGAACGCTGGTCAGTCTCTTCCCGGTGGCCGGCGACGCGAACGGGGTCACCACCGCAGGCCTGCGCTATGCGCTCAGCAATGACCTGCTGCGCATGGGCAGCAGCCGCGGCCTGTCGAACGTTGTCGAGTCTGCCCCGGCCTCGGTACGGCTGGAGGCGGGGATGCTGCTGCTCGTGGAGCAGCTCGAGGAAGGAGAGATGCACCCATGACGAGTGTGGCTGCGCAGCCGTCTGGCTGGCGCGTTGTGGATATCGTGGTGGCGTCGATGCTGGCCGTTGCCTTCGGGGCGGTCTTCCAGCTGTGGAACCTGTGGTGGAACGCGACCGAGTTCATCTTCCCGCCCGTCCGCGGGGCGGTCTACGGGGTCTGGATGCTACCGGCGGTGCTGGTGCCGTTGGTCGTCCGGCGACCGGGCGCGGCGCTGTACGGCGAGACGGCGGCTGCCGTCATCTCGATGCTGTTCGGCGCGCCGTGGGGCCTGTTGACGGTGGTGTACGGCCTGGCGCAGGGCGCTGCCGCCGAGCTGGTGTTCGCCTTCGGCCTGTACCGCTCATGGCGCCTGCCGGTCGCGATCCTGGCCGGTGCTGCTGCCGGCGTGGCCGGCGCGCTGCTGGACCTGGCCTTTTTCTATGCCGACTGGGCCGTGAACTGGCAGCTCATCTACTCCTCACTGGTGGGCGTCAGCGCGGCGGTCATCGCCGGCCTGGGATCCTGGGCGCTGGTGCAGGCCCTGGCGCAGGCCGGGGTGCTGAACGCCTTTGCGGCCGGGAGAGAGCAACCGGAGGTGTGAGCTGACCGGGGCGCCGGCCGAGGCCGCGCCGGTCAGCATCCAGGCGGAGGGCTGGGGCTGGCGCCACCCGGGTCGACGTGCGTGGGCGCTGCACGACATCGACCTGCGCATCGAGGCGGGTGAGCGCGTCCTTCTGGTCGGCCCCTCCGGATCGGGCAAGTCGACGCTGCTGGCCGGCCTGGCCGGCCTGCTCGATCCCCAGGGCGGCGACGAGAAGGGCAATCTGGCGCTCGACGGCCGCCCACCGCGCGAGGCGCGGGACGCGACCGGCCTGGTGTTCCAGGACCCGGAGAGCCAGCTGGTCATGGCGCGCGCCGGGGACGACGTGGCCTTCGGGCTCGAGAACCGCTGCCTGCCCGCGGACGCCATCTGGCCACGGGTACACGCCGCGCTGGCGGCCGTCGGCTTCGCCTACCCCATCGACCACCCGACTGACGCGCTGTCGGGTGGCGAGCAGCAACGCCTGGCGATCGCCGGCGTCATGGCGCTGCGGCCTGGCCTGCTGCTGCTGGACGAGCCCACCGCCAATCTCGACCCGGATGGCGCCGCCCTGGTGCGGGAGATCGTGGCCGGGGTGGTGGAGCGGCTGGGCCTCACCCTGGTGATGGTCGAGCACCGCGTGGCGGACGCCCTGCCGCTGGTCGACAGGGTTGTCGCGCTCGACGCGGACGGCGCAATCCTGGCCGATGGGCCGGCATCCCACGTCTTCACGCGGTACGGAGACGTCCTGGCCGATGCCGGCGTGTGGGTGCCCGATCGACGTCTGCCGGCTCCTCCTCGCAGGGAGCGGCCGTCGTCCGAGACGCTGATCATGGCCGACCAGGTCGAGTTCCGGTATCCGGGGAGCGGCGTGCCGGCCCTGGCGCGGACCGACGTGCAGGTCAAATCCGCCGAGGCGCTGGCCGTGACCGGCCCGAACGGCAGCGGCAAGTCGACCCTCGCCTTCCTGCTGGCCGGGCTGCTGCGCCCGAGCGGCGGCTCGGTCGTCGCCGGCGAGGCGCTGGCCCGCGGCCGTGGCCACGACGCGCTGGCCGGCTGGCCTTCGCGCGAGCTGGCAACCCACATCGGCACCGTCTTCCAGGACCCGGAGCACCAGTTCCTGACCGGCAGGGTCGAGGACGAGCTGATGCTCGGGCCACTGCGCGCCGGAGTGGAGCGACCGGCTGCCGCGCGCCGCGCCGCGGAGCTTCTGGAGCGTCTCCACCTGAAGCACCTCGCGGCGGCCAACCCCTTCACCCTCTCCGGCGGAGAGAAGCGCCGCCTCTCCGTTGCGACCGCGCTGGCCGCCGCGCCGGCAGCCCTGATCCTTGACGAGCCGACCTTCGGGCAGGACCGCCGCACGGCCATCGAGCTCCTGGACCTGCTGGCCGCGCTGCGCGACCAGGGACGGGCGATCGTGTTCGCCACCCACGACCGCGAGTTCGCGGGCGTCCTGGCCGATCGCACCCTCCGTCTCAGCCGTGCGACCGGAAGCGCGCCATGAGGCTGTTCACGCCGCTGCGCCCCGACCCGCGCGCCTTCCTGGCGGCAGCCAACCCAGCCATCAAGCTGGCCGCTGCGACGGTCCTGATGCTCGCGCTGTTCGTCTCGGTCGACCTGGTGACAGCCGGCGTCGTGCTCGTGGGCCTGCTGGCGGCGGTGGCCATGTCCGGCCTCTCGCCGCGGACGCTGGCCGGGCGCACCTGGCCCATCCTGCTCACCGCCCTGTCGGTGGGCGTGCTGAACGTGATCTTCGGCGCGCCCCAGGGCGGGCCGCAGGTCAGCATCGGCGTCGTGAACGTCAGCGCGGAGGCGCTGGCATCGGCCGCCGGGCTGGGGCTGCGGCTGGCCGGAATCGCCTTCTCCGGCGTGCTGGCCATGGTCACCACCGACCCCACCCGCCTGGCCGACTCGCTGGTGCAGCAGCTGCGCCTCTCGCCGCGCTTCGCGGTGGGCGCGCTGGCCGCCGCGCGGCTGATGCCGATCCTGGCGCTCGACTGGCAGATCCTGTCGCTGGCGCGGCGCGCTCGCGGCGCGAGCGGGCAGGGCATGCTGGGCACGGTGCGCGTCTTCTTCGGGAAGCTGGTGGCGCTGCTCATCGGCTCGGTGCGGCGCGGGACGAGGCTGGCCACCGCCATGGAGGCGCGCGGCTTCGGCGCCCGCCAATGCCGCAGCTCAGCGCGCGAGGAGGGGGTGCGCCAGGCCGACTGGCTCCTCTTGGCGGGCGCCGTGGCGCTGGCACTGCTGGCGGTGGGGATCAGCCTGGCGCTGGGGAGCTGGCGCTTCCTATTCTCCTGACGCGGGACCGCTATGCTCGCGCCGCATGATCCGGACGACGCCGTTCCACGAGCGGACGAGCGCGCTCAACCAGACCGGCCTGTGGCAGCACTGGTCGGGCCACCTGGTGGTGACCCGCTACCAGTCGTCGGACAAGTTCGAGTACTTCGCGGTGCGCAACAGCGCTGGCATCTTCGACACCTCCCCGCTGTACAAGTACCGGATCACCGGCCGCGACGCGGAGCGCTTCCTGTCCGGCATGCTGGCCCGCGACATCCGCACATGTCCGCCTGGCCACGCCCACTACACCACCTGGCTGGATGACCGCGGCTTCGTGCTGGAGGACGGCGTCATCCAGCACCGCGCGGCCGACGAGTACCTGCTGACCGCGGCCGAGCCGAACTACGCCTGGTTCGCCGACCGCATCGGCGGACTGGACGTATCCATCGAGGAGGTGAGCCTGGACATCGGCGCGCTGGCCATCCAGGGGCCGCGCTCGCGCGACCTGCTGACCCGCCTGGTGCCGGAGACCCGGGAGCTGCCGTTCTTCGGCCTCACGACGGGAACCATCGGCGGCAGGAAGGTGACCATCAGCCGCACCGGATACACCGGCGACCTGGGGTACGAGGTCTGGGTCGACACGCCGGACGCGCTCGCCGTGTGGGACGCCATCTGGGATGCGGCCGAGGGCTTCGGCGTGCTGGCCTACGGCATGGGGGCGCTGTACATGCTGCGCATCGAGGCCGGCCTGCTGCTGCTGGGCGCCGACTTCGACTCCAGCCGCTTCGCCTTCAACGACGCGCATCGCTCGACGCCCCTGGAGCTGGGCTGGGCGTGGATGTTCAAGGGGCTGGAGGAGGACGACCGGCCGTTCATCGGCCGCAAGGCGCTGTTGGGCGAACGCGCCGAGAAGACGAGCCGCTGGCGCATGGTGGGTCTGGTGGTCGACTGGCAGGATTACGAGCGGGTGTACACCGCCGCAGGCCTCATCCCGCCCAAGGACCACCGGCCGGTGCACGAGGACTGGATGGTCTACGACGCCGATCGGTCCCGCGTCGGCTATGCGACGAGCATCATGTATTCGCCGATCCTGCAGCGGCACATCGCCCTCGCTCGCGTGCGTCCCGACCTGGCGAAGCCCGGCAGCCGCGTCTTCCTGGAGTTCACGGTGGACCACCATTACCAGCAGGTGGCGGCGCACGTCGCGCGGCTGCCGTTCTTCAACCCTGAGCGCAAGACCGCCTGAGATGGACCGAAGGAGCATGGACCGATGAGCCAGGAGCGCTACGACGCCATCGTGATCGGCGGCGGCCACAACGGGCTGGTGAACGGCGCCTACCTGGCGCGCGGCGGCCTGAAGACGCTGATCCTGGAGCGGCGACATCTGGTGGGCGGGGCGGCGATCACCGAGGAGCTGCGCCCCGGCTTCTGGTTCACCACCTTCAGCTACGCGCTCAGCCTGCTGCGGCCGCAGATCATCCACGAGCTGGAGCTGACGGAGCACGGGTTCCTGCCGCTGCTGATGAGCACTCGCTTCGCGCCCGGCGAGGACGGCGAGTACCTGCTCTTCAGCCGCGACCATGACGAGAACCTGCGCGAGATCATCCGCCACTCGCCGCACGACGCCGACGCCTACGACCAGTACGAGCACGACCTGGATCGCGTGTGCCAGGCCATCAAGCCGCTGCTCGACATGGTGCCGCCGGACCCGTTCAGCGACGATCCGGAGGAGCTGGTGCGGCTGACGGCACTCGGCTCGCGGCTGCGCTCGCTGGACAAGCGGACGCTGCACAACGCCGTGCGGCTGCTCACCGGCAGCGCGGCCGACTTCCTGGACGACTACTTCGAGTCGGACCTGCTCAAGGGCTGGCTGGCCTCGTCGGGGATCATCGGTTCCAAGGTCGGGCCGCGGTCGCAGGGCTCGGGGCTGGTGCTCCTGTTCCACTCGCTGGGCGAGCACGACGGCTCGTTCGGCACGTGGGCCTTCCACAAAGGCGGCAACGGCGGCTTCACGCAGGTGCTGGCCCGCGCGGCGCAGTCCTTCGGTGCCGAGATTCGCTTGGAATCACCGGTCGAGCGCGTCATCACCCGCGACGGCGAGGCGACCGGCGTGGCGCTGGCCGACGGCACCGAGATCTCTGCCGACGTGGTGGTGAGCGCACTCGACCCGCGGCGCACCTTCCTGGAGCTGGTCGACCCGCGGGAGCTCCCCGACGACCTGGCGGAGGACATCCGCCGCATGAAGTTCCAGGGCGTGAGCTCCAAGGTCAACTTCGCGCTCTCGGGGCTGCCCACCCACCCGACGCTGGGCAACGGGCCAGAGCCGTACCGCGGCTTCCTGAACATCGGCCCATCGATGGACTACGTGGAGCGCGCCTTCGACGCTGCCAAGTACGGCTGGTTCAGCGAGGATCCGTACATCGACTGCGCCATCCAGTCGACCATCGACCCCGACATGGCGCCGCCCGGCAACCACGTGCTGTCGTGCTTCGTGCAGTACACGCCCTACCACCTGCGCGAATCCGACTGGGACACGCAGCGTGAGCCGATGGCCGATCGGGTGCAGGCCACCCTGGAGCGCTTCTTCCCCGGCTTCGGCGAGCTGGTCCTGCAGCGCGAGGTGGTCACGCCGCTCGACATCGAGCGCGTCACCGGCCTGTCGGAGGGCAACATCTTCGCCGGCGAGTTCCTGGCGCCGCAGATGTTCTTCTTCCGCCCCGCGCCGGGCTGGTCGCAGTACCGCACGCCGCTGCACGGCTACTACCAATGTGGCTCGGGCACGCATCCCGGCGGCTGCGTGATGGGCGCGCCCGGCCGGCTGGCCGCGGGCCAGATCCTGGCCGATCGCTCCGCTCCTGGTCCGCGCCCCGGCTGACGCCGAGCCGGCGCGAGCACAGCGCAGCGTGACGCCGACCCGTACCCTTCCGGGGTGAGCCGATCTGAAGGGCTGGCAGTCACGGCTGGCGACGCGACGCTGGCCGGCACGCTGACCCTCCCCGATGCGCCGCCCGACGAGCGCGGCCGCTACCCGGCGGCGCTGCTGCTGCCGTCCTGGCTGCCGCGTGATCGGGACGGCGCCTGGGACCGTACCGCCCATGCGGCCTGGTTCGCGCCGCAGGCCGTTGCGGAGCGGGAGCGCGGGCTGCTGGGCCGCCTGGCCATCGCGCTGGCAGATGCGGGCGTCGCCAGCCTGCGCTGTGACCCGCGGGGTTGCGGGACATCTGAAGGCGTGTGGGAGGAAGCGGCGCTGTTCACTCGCATCGACGATGCCCGCGACATGCTGGCGGCCATGCGCTCGCAGCCCGCGCTCGACCTGCGGCGCACCGCGATCGTCGGTCACGGGGAGGGAGCCACCCTGGCCCTGAGCGTGGCCATCAGCGATCCGGCGGTGAGCGCCCTGGCGCTGATCGGGGCATCGGCGCGCTCCTGGCGCGACGTCTTCCGGCGCGGCGTGGCGGCCCGGGACCGCGACGGCACCGATCGGCAGCACCCGCTGGTCGCGGCGCTGGACGCGCGGTCAGAGGAGCTCATCGAGCGCGCCGAGCGGCGAGAGCAGAGCATCGAGCTGCGGATGCCCGACGGGCCACTGACCCTGAGCCTGGCCGGCACCGAGCAGGCGATCCACACGCCGCCGCTCGCACTGGCGACCATGCTCCATCGGTCCGTGGCGCTCTTTCATGGGGCGGAGGACCGGTGGTCGCACCCGGATGAGTCCGCACTCCTGGCCGAAGCGCTGCGCGGCGGGGGCAATCGGCCTTCCATGCGCGTCATCCCGGATGCCGCTCATGACCTGGCCGAGGCGCCGGACAGCCTCCTGGCCGAGGTGGCCGCGGATTTGGCCGATCGGATCAGCGTGGTTGACCTGCCGCCGGTGCTGGTGGCTATCGAGGAGATGGGCGGCACGCTGCAGTAGCATGGAATTCGTGAAGCCACGGCCGCGCGAGGACGCCCCGGATTTCAGCCTGCAGGCCGATGACGGGTCGACCGTCAGCCGCATGAGCCAGCTCGGGAAGCGCTACGTCCTGTACTTCTATCCCAAGGACGACACGCCCGGCTGCACCGCCCAGGCATGCTCGATGCGCGACAACTTCGAGCGTGTCATGAGCACCGGTGTCGAGGTGTTCGGCGTCTCGCCGGACCCCGTGAAGAGCCACGTCAAGTTCCGCGAGAAGTACGCCCTGCCGTATCGGCTCCTATCGGATCCGGGGCATGCCGTGGCCGATGCCTACGGCGTCTGGGTCGAGAAGACGTACATGGGGCGCACCTACATGGGCGTCGAACGATCGAGCTTCGTCATCGGTCCGGATGGCAGAATCGAGCACGTGCTGGAGCGTGTGAAGCCGATGGAGCATGTGGACCTGCTGATGGACGCCCTCGCCGCATGAGCGCGCTGCGTGGGCCTTCAGGGGCATCCATCGCCATCCTGTCCGCCGGGGTGGCCCTTGCCGGCGTTGCGGTGATGGCCGCCGTCATGGGGCTGGGCTGGCTGCTGATCAAATGATCTGGACGCTCATCGCCATTGCGCTGCTGGCATGGTTCTTCGGCCTGCTGCTGCAGTTCGGGGCGCTGGTCAACCTGCTGCTGGTGGTGGCGGCGGTGCTGCTGGTTATCCAGCTGGTGAACGAGCGCGAGTCGCGCAACTGAGCCTCTGAGGTTCTTCTCGGGCCTGTCGATTGCGACGGCCTAGCTGTCACGACCTTCGCTACCCTTCGAAGGCGTGAAGCTCGTTCTCTTTGCCGACCTGCACCTCGACGCTCCATTCGCCTGGGCACGGCCCGAAACCGCGCGCAAACGTCGCAACAACCGGCGCGTCGCGCTGCAGCACATCATCCGGCTGGCCGAGGAGGAGGCGGTCGACGCCATCCTCTGCGCCGGCGACCTGTTCGAGCACGACCGGGTGACGCCGGATACCGTCGCATTCCTGCAGGACGCGCTGGCCGCAACGAGCCGACCGGTGTTCCTGGCGCCGGGCAACCACGACTGGCTCTCTCCTCGCAGTCCATACCTGCTGACCGATTGGTCGCCGAACGTCCATCTCTTCACCGAGGCGCGGCTCACCCCGTTCCCCCTGGCCGATGGGCTGACCCTGTGGGGTGCCGCACACCGCGCGCCGGCCAACACCGATGGCTTCTTCGCTGGCTTCCGCCCGGATCGTGGCGGCGTGCACCTGGCCCTGGCCCACGCCTCGGAGCGCAGCCTGCTCGGCTGGCAGGAGGAGGGGAAGCAGCCGCACGCCCCGTTCGATGCGGCAGAGCTGCCGGCGGCCGGCATCAGCCATGCGTTCCTGGGCCACTACCACCTGCCGCGCGACGCGGAGCGCCATACCTATCCGGGCAACCCAGACCCGCTCGAGTTCGGCGAGGAGGGGGAGCGCGGCGCCGTCCTGGTGACGGTGTCGGCCGACGGCAGCGTCATCCGCGAGCGGCGCCGGGTCGCGGTCAGCGAGGTGCACGACGTGCTGGTGGCCATCGACGATGCGCGCCACGCCACCGAGCTGGCGGGGATCGTCAGCGATGCCCTGGCCGGCCTGGCCGGCTGCGTGCGAGTCACGCTGCAGGGAGAGCTGGCACCCGGCATGGCGCTCGACATCGCCGAGCTGCAGCGCCTGGGCGAGCACCTCGACGGGCTGGTGATCCGCGCCGGCGAGATCCGCATCGGCCATGACGTCGAGGCCATCGCCGCCGAGCAGACGGTGCGCGGACAGTTCGTGCGCGATGCCATGGAGTCCATCACCGACCCCGACACGCGGCGTCGCGTGGTGCTGACCGGGCTGCGCGCCCTCGAGGGCCGGCCGGACCTGGAGGTCGCCTGAGATGCGCATCCAGCGGGTCGTGGCCCGCGCCTTCGGGCCGTTCCAGAACGAGACGCTGGATCTGGCTCCTGGATTGACGGTCATCGCCGGTCCCAACGAGTCCGGCAAGTCCTCGTGGCACGCCGCGCTGCGGCTGGCCATCACCGGCCTTCGGCGCGGCAAGGGCCCGGGCACCGCCGTCGAGCGTGAGCTGGCGCTGCGCCACAAGCCCTGGGATCAGCCGGATCGCTGGGAGGTGGAGGCGCGCATGCAGCTTGACGACGGCAGGACCATCGACGTCACCCAGGACCTGGCGAACAAGGTCGCCTGCCGCGCGGTCGATGTCGACCTCGGCCGCGACGTGTCGGACGAGATCCTGGACGGCACGCCGGACGCCTCCCGCTGGCTCGGCCTGGATCGCGATTCGTTCGCCACGACCGTCAGCGTCAGCCAGGCCCAGATCATGGCAGTGGCAGATGCGGCCGAAGGCCTGCAGGAGCACATGCAGCGCGCCGCGGCCACCCACGGGGCGGACGTCACCGCGGCGGAGGCCATTGCTCGCCTGGAGCAGTTCCGGCGTGACGCGGTGGGTGCCGATACCGTGGCGGCCAAGGGGCCGTTGCGCACCGCCAGGAACCGCCTGACCGCCGCAGCTGCCGCTCACGATCAGGCTCGTCAGGCCCACGCCGACTTCCTTGAGCGGGCGGCTGCCGTCGAGTCGTCCGAGCGCGCCGCCCAGTCCGCGCGGCTTCGCCTGGCGGGTGCCGAGGCAGCCGTTGCGCGCATGCAGGCCGCGGAGGCAAGCGCCCGCGCCGCGCGAGCGGCCGAGCTGCAGGCTCGCCACCCCGCACCACCGCCTACGTTGGCCGCCAGTGATGAGCTGGCCGCACGTGCTGCGGCCGCGGTGGATGGCTACCGCAACCGCCCGGCTGCCGTCGACCTGTCGGGGCCGACCACGGATGCGCTGCAGGCCGAGCTCGATGCGCTGCCCCAGCCTCCGACGGGCGATGTGCGTCCGCATCCGTCGGTCGTGGCCGCACAGCACGCCGTCAGCCTGGCCGTCCAGGCACTGCACCTGCTCGGCGACCGGCCCGCGGTCGAGCCCAATCCCGCGCCCGGCTGGGATGCTCCGGCGCTTCGAGAGCTGGCTGCCACTCTGGGGCAGGCGCCGCTTCCCGAGGCATCAGATTTCGAGGCGCAGCTGGCCGGCTTGCGCAGGGGCAGCTCGGCAGCGGCGCGGCCGCAGCTGCTGTTCGGCGGCGCCTGCCTGCTTGCCATTGTGTCCGCGGGCCTGCTCGTGGCGGTCAGCGCGCCGGGAGCCGTGGCAGTTGCCCTGCTCGCCGTGGCGCTGGGCGCGGCTGGCGCCTGGAGTCTTTCGCGATCACGCGCGACCGCCGACGCCCTGGCGCGCGCCGAGGCCAGCGTCGAGCCGTATCGCCGCGCGCGCGCGGCTGCCACGGAGCGCCGCGACGCGGCACTTGGCCGCGCGCGGGCGAGCGGCCTGCCCGAGGACGCAGCCGCCATCGCCGAGCTGGCCGACCGCGTGGCCGCGATCGCCGTGCAGCGCGACGCGCTGATCCGCTGGGAGGCTCGGCACGCCGAGCTGCAGGGGCAGCTGCTGACCGCACGCCACGATCTCGCTGCCGCGCTGCGCGACCGCGGAGAGGATCTGGCCGCCGACGCGGACCCGGCGGCGGCGGCCGCCACCTATCACGCCGCCTGCGAGAGCCGCTCCGCGCTGCAGCGCCTCGCCGATCGCGCCGAGGCGCTGCGCCACCAGCTGCACGCGCGGCGCGCAGCCGAGGATGCCGCCGCCGCCGCTCGGCGCCGCGCCCACGAGGCCGCGGAGCGGCTGCGGGCCGTTGCCGCCGAGCTTGAGATCACCGCAACCGATGCCGAGCAGCTGTGCGCCGCCGTCGAGCACTGGCGGGAGGAGCGCAGCGGCGCGCTGCAGGCCAATCAGCGAGCCCTTGCCGAGTGGCAGCAGCTCCAGGCCCTGTTGGACGGCGGAAGTCTGGCCGACCTGCAGGGGGACGCGGAGCGGCGCCGGCAGCGCGCGAATGAGCTGGCCGCGGCCCTGGCGGCGGAGGCCATCGCCCTGCCCACTGGCGTCCAGTCGGACGAGCACCTGGCTGCACTGCGCCGCGAGGCGCAGCAGCTGGAACGCGAGCATGACGTGGCCCGCGGCGCCCTCGACGCCCAGCGCGCCGCCCTTCCGGACGTGGCCGAGGCCGAGGAGGCAGCCGACGCCGCGCAACGCGAGCTCGAGCGCGTCGAGGGCCTTGCCGCAACCATCGACACCACCCTCGGTCTGCTGCGCGCGGCGCAGGAGCGGGTGCATCGCGACCTGGCGCCTGTCCTGGCGCGTGCCGTCCTGCGCTGGCTGCCGGTCGTCTCCGGAGGCGCCTACGTGGAGGTCAGCGTCGACCCTGCCTCGCTCCACGTCCGCGTGAAGGAAAGCGCCACAGGCCAGTGGCGGGACGCAAGGTACCTGTCGGAAGGCACGCGTGAGCAGGTCTACCTGCTGCTGCGGGTGGCGATGGCGGAGCATTTGGTCAGCACCGGCGAGCGTGCGCCGCTGCTGCTGGACGAGGTGACCGCGCAGTGCGACGGGGAGCGCAAGCGCCAGCTGCTCGACGTCCTCCACGCCATCAGCGGCGAGCGCCAGGTGGTCCTGTTCACCCACGACGACGAGGTCGCCGCCTGGGCGTTGGACAGCCTGGCGTCGCCGCAGGACGCATTGGTCCGCCTCGACCCGCGACCGGTCGGGGCCGCCTTCACGATCGGAGCCCCGAGCACCGCTGAACCGCCACTGGTCCCGCTCAGCGTCGACTGACGCGCGGCATTCCCCTGGGCCGGCCCTCCGCTACGATGGCGCGCACTCAACAGCATGCCCGACGATCGACTGCCGACTCCGGAACGCGTCCTTGTCGTCGCTGCGCACCCGGACGACATCGAGTTCGGCGCGGCGGGCACGGTCGCGCGCTGGGTGCAGGAGGGCGCGGAGACCCGCTACCTGCTCGCCACCAACGGCGACAAGGGGACCGATGACGCATGGGCCGATCCGCTGGAGCTCGGGCGGCGGCGCGAGGCGGAGCAGCGAGCCGCCGCGGCCGAGATCGGCGTGCAGGGCGTCGATTTCCTGGGTGAGCCGGACGGCCAGGTGGAAGCCAGCCTGCGCCTGCGTGAGCGAATCACCCACGCGATTCGCACGTTCCGCCCGGAAGTGGTGATGACCCATGATCCGACGGTGGTGTTCGTCAACAACGAATGGGTCAACCATCCCGATCACCGGGCGCTCGGCCAGGTGACGGTCGACGCGGTGTTCCCCACGGCGCGCGACCCGTTGAACTTTCCCGAGCATCTGAGCGCCGGCCTCGAGCCCTGGAAGGTCGCCGAGCTCTTCCTGTGGAGCACCAACGAGGCGAACCAGATCGTGGACATCGGCGATACGCTGGAGCGGAAGATCGCTGCCCTGGCCTGCCACGTGTCCCAGTTCCATGACTTCAACGAGACTGCGCGATGGCTCCGCCGCCGTGCCGAGGAGCTCGGCGAACGGACCGGATTCCGCGCCGCAGAGGGCTTTCGTCGGGTGATGCTGGCCAGATGAGCCGATGCGCCACGTGAGCCGATGAGCCCGCGGCGGGGGATCAACCGCCAGGCAGCCGTCCTGGCTGTCGCGATGCTGGCTGCCGCGTGTACCAGCACCACGCCGTTGCCGACGCCGGTTCCGAGTGCGGTGCCGGTGCAGCCGATCGAGGAGGCGCCGGCTGCGCTGGCCGCCTTCCTGGAAGACTGGCGCGAGGGCCGCTACCCGGCGATGCACCAGGCGCTCTCGGCGGCCGACCGCGACCGCGTGCCGCAACGAGCCTTCCGCGATCTGCTCGAGCGGTTCGAACGCTTCACGCGCAGCACTGACCTCGCCTGGGAGCTGGGCGATCCGGAACGCGTCGTCCTCTCGGCCGCTCCGCGGCCGCCGGACGCGCCGCCGGCCTCACCGCAGCCGGCGCCATCCGGCGCGGCGCCATCGGTGCCATCCGTCGATCCCGCTGCCAGCCCCACGCCAGAGCCGACGCCGGTCCCGCCGGATACGCCACTGGCCGGCCCGAGGCTGGCGGTCCGCGTCCCGGTGGACCTGACCTTCAGCACCGACAACTTCGGTGAGGTGGTGCTGCAGCGCGAAGTGCTGCTGGCAGCGTCCGC
Organism: Candidatus Limnocylindria bacterium; assembly: GCA_036556695.1. Lineage (GTDB taxonomy): Bacteria > Chloroflexota > Limnocylindria > QHBO01 > QHBO01 > DASSCW01. The sequence continues at coordinate 25,181 of DATBIY010000006.1, read as the reverse complement.
GTCCGGCTGGGACGTGCGCTGGAGCCCCAGCATCCTGTTCCCTGCGCTCGGCGAGGGCGGAACCCTGCGCCTGAAGCGCACCGCCCCGCTGCGCGGCCGGATCGTTGGCCAGGATGGCACGGTCTACGCCCGAAACCGGGACGATGGAGCGCGGATCTATCCGCAGGAGTGGGTGGCCGGCCAGACCATCGGCTACGCGACGCCCGCCACGGTCAAGGACGTGCGCGACGACGAGAGCGGCCTGCTGCGCTCAGGTGAGCTGGTCGGTCGCAGTGGGCTGGAGATGGGCGCTGACGACCTGCTGGCGGGCAGCCCCGGCCTGTCGCTGGTGGCCATCGGCGACGACGGGCGCCGGATCACGGTGCTCGACCGGCGGATGGTTCCTGGGGCGGACGTGATCATCACCCTGCGCCGCAACATCCAGGGAACGGCCGATGCGACCCTTGCCCCCTACGCGGAGGCCGGCACGGCGGTGATCAATCCGCGCAACGGCGATGTGTGGGCGCTGGCATCAGCGCCGCGCTTCAACCCCAACTCGATGACCATCGGCTCCAGCCTGACGGGCGTCCCGCTGGCAGACCCGGGCGAGTCCGCGCGCACCAGCCACGCTGTGCTGGGTGCCTATCCGGCCGGCTCGTCGTTCAAGGTCTTCACGCTGGCCGCGGCCCTCAAGTTGGGCGTTGCCTCGCCGGCGACGCGGATGACCTGCAACGGCACCTGGACCTTCTCCGGCTTCACCTTCCACAACTATCTGGACCACAGCCTGGCCGGCCTGGTCGACTTGCTGCAGGCCATGGCCTTCAGCTGCAACACCACCTACATGCCGCTCTCGATCCTGGTCTACGACGAGAACCAGACGGCCCTGACCGACCTGGTTCGCGAGTTCGGCTTCGGCCAGTCCACCGGCATCAGGCACCTGGCGGATGAGCCCGGCATCCTGCCCGACGCCGAGTACTTCGAGACGGCGAAGCGCTGGGACGGGAAGATCCATCCGTACGGGCCGTTCGACCAGATCCAGCTGGCCATCGGCCAGGGGAGCTACCTGGGCACTCCGCTGCAGCTGGCCAACGCCTACGCCGCCATCGGCAACGGCGGCAAGCTGTGGGTCCCGCGGCTGGTCGCCGAGGCACGCCTGCCCGACGGCACGGTGGTCGAGAAGAATCGCCGTGAGCTGAAACAGCGCATCAGCCTCACCCGGGGCCAGCTGCGCTACGTGGTGGAGTCGATGAAGGCGGTGGTCAACTACCCCTACGGCACCGCGTTCCCGTCCTTCGCCGGCTACGGCATCCAGGTAGCCGGCAAGAGCGGCACCGCCGAGACCGGTGGTCCGGATCCGGATGCGTGGTTTCCGGCCATCGCCCCGGCCGACAACCCGCAGATTTCGGTGGCCACCGTGCTGGTGCGCGTCCCGCTGGCCACCGGGGGCTCAGACGCTGCGCCCCTCGTGCGCCAGGTGATGACCACGTACTTCAGCGGTAGGTAGCTGTGCAGCGCCTGGAAACGCCGAATCGGTGTCGTGCGCTCGAGCACGCACGACACACCATCCGCTTTGACGCTCAGAGCGCGGGTCAGGTAGCATCGATCAGCCGCTGCTTCGCTCCGAACGGATTTCGTGTGGAACCCGCTGTGCCACCTCGCCCGTGATCAGTGAGAACGCAATCCCGCTGAGGTTCCAGACCGCCGAAGTCGGCGTCGACTGGCTGCAGTGCAACATCGAGTGCCAGGAAGGCTGCCCGGTCAATACCAACTGCCGCGGCTACCTCATGCTGGCAGCCGAGGGGCGGTTCGAAGAGGGCTACATCCTGGCCCGCGACCCGAACCCGGTGGCCGCCATCTGCGGCTACGTGTGCAGCGCGCCGTGCGAGAAGGCATGCCGCCGCGCCGACATCGACAAGCCGCTGGCCATCCGCGCCATGAAGCGCTTCCTGGTCGACTGGCACTACGGCAACAACATGCCGGACAACATCGTGGTCGGCCCGCCCACCGGGAAGTCGGCGGCGGTGATCGGGGCGGGACCGGCCGGCCTCAGCGTCGCCAAGGAGCTGGCGACCTACGGCCACGAGGTGCATGTCTACGAAGCGCTCCCGTCAGGCGGCGGCACGACCCTCATCGGCGTGCCAGCCTTCCGACTGCCGCGAGACGTCATCGAGCTGGACGTCAACTGGGTTGCCAAGCACGGCGTCGAGTTCCATTACAACGTCGAGATCGGCCGCGACATCACCCTCGACCAGCTGAAGGAGCGGCACGACGCGGTGGTGGTCGCCACCGGCTGCATGTACCCGGTCGCCATGAACGTGCCGGGCGAGGAGCTGGATGGCGTCATCTACGGCGTCGACTTTCTGAAGCGGGCCAACCTGGGCGAGGAGCAGTGGGTGGGCGATCACGTGGTGGTCGTCGGCGGCGGCTACACCGCCATGGACTCCAGCCGAACGGCGCTGCGGCTGGGAGCCAAGACCAGCACCATCGTCTACCGCCGCGGCCCGGACGAGATGGTGGTGGACGAGGAGGAGCAGCACGAGACTCGCTTCGAGGGCGTGCAGTTCGAGTTCTTCGCCTCGCCGGTCGAGATCCTGGCCGATGACAGCGGCAAGGTGAAAGGCATGGTCTTCCAGCGGGTCCGCCTGGGTGAGCCCGATGCCTCCGGCCGGCGGTCCCCGGAGCCGATCCCCGGCAGCGAGTTCACCATCCCGTGCGACATGGTCATCCCCTGCACCAGCCAGGCGTCGGACAACAACGTGCTGGGCGAGTACGGCGCCAAACTGAACCGGCACCTGGGCGTGACCGATGCCCGCAACCCGGTGGAGGGCGGCTCGGTGTCCAGCTGGCGCACCCCGCCGCTGAACGGCACCACCCCCACCCGCGCCGACGGCACGAAGTACAACCAGCTGAAGTTCGAGCTGAACCGCGGCAACGTGGTCATCAACCAGGACACCTTCGAGACCAACGTCGACGGCGTGTTCGCCTGCGGCGACTTCGTGACGGGGCCTGCCACCATCATCGAGGCCGCCGGCCGCGGTCGTCGCACCGCCCGCGCCGTCGATCGCTGGCTGGGCGGCGTGCGTGGCGAGGAGCTGCAGGAGCTGCCGGTCATCAACCGCGCAGTGGTCACGCAGGCGCTGGAGCACGACATGCCACGCGCCTACGAGGACATCCGCCGCCAGGAGATCCCCATGGCGCCGCCGGAGCTGCGGCGCGACTTCGTGGACCTGGTGGAGGTGGGCTACGACAGCCGCAGCGCGATCAGCGAGGGCCAGCGCTGCCTGCAGTGCAACCACAACATCAACATCGACGGACCGCGCTGTATCCTGTGCGGGCTCTGCGCCGACGTCTGCCCCGAAGGGGTGATCTACATGGTCGACAAGGCGCAGGTGGGCGGCGACGACCCGGAGATCGACCTCTTCCAATCGTGGCCGCGCGGTATCGCAATGATCATCGACGAGGAGCGCTGCATCCGCTGCAACCTCTGCGTCGAGCGCTGTCCGACCAACTGCATCACCATGGACCGGCTCGAGCTCGAGCGGTTCACGCCTGACGGGAAGGTGCTCTTGGAGAGCTACAAGGACAACGTGCTGGGACAGATCGGCCAGCAGGCAGGACCGGCGGTGGCCCGATGAGCTTCCTGGTCCGCATCGTCAAGGAGTCCGCAGCCTGGCGCAGCCTTTTCCGCCAGCCGTACCCGACCACCAGCCGCACGCGCGCGCTGGCGGTGATGAACAACGTCTTCCTGCACCTGCACCCGGTGCGCGTCAAGAAGCACGCGGTGCGCTACACCTACACCTTCTGCCTGGGTGGGATCAGCTTCTTCCTGTTCCTGGCGCTGACCATCACCGGCGTGTACCTGATGTTCTTCTACGTGCCCAGCGTGCAGGTTGCCTACCAGAACATCCAGGCCATCTCGAACACCGTCGCCTTCGGCGACCTGATCCGCAACATGCACCGCTGGGCGGCGCACCTGATGGTGCTGACGGTGTTCCTGCACATGATCCGGGTCTTCTACCACGGCGCCTACAAGCCACCGCGCGAGTTCAACTGGGCCATCGGCGTCCTGCTCCTGTTCAGCACCCTGTGGCTGAGCTTCACCGGCTACCTGCTTCCGTGGGACCAAATCGCCTTCTGGGCCATCACCGTCGGCACGCAGATGGCCACCTACGCGCCGCTGCTCAACACCGAGTCGAGCTTCATCCTGCTCGGCGGCATCGAGGTCGGGCAGGAGACGCTCATCCGCTTCTACGTCATGCACGTCATCGCCTTCCCGCTGATCGCGGCCATCCTGATGGTGGTCCACTTCTGGCGGATCCGGAAGGACGGCGGCATCTCCGGGCCGGTCTAGGAGCTACATGAGCCGATGACCATCGAGAAGCGACCGAACGCCACGGCTGACAAGAACGCCCCCACCCAGGCACCCAGCGTGCCGATGGTCGAGCGTGGCACCGGGCCGAAGCTGCCCGGGCCGCCGGGCGTGCCCGGCACCGAGCGCTTCCGGCTGCTGGCCTACGTAAAGCAGGAGTCCATGGTCCGCGTCGACAAGCGGCCCGATGAGACGGTGCTGACCTGGCCGCACCTGCTGCGCGCGGAGTTCCTGATGGCGACGCTGATCACCGCGCTGCTGGTGATCACCTCGTTCCTGATCGAGGCGCCGCTGGAGGAGATGGCCAACGCCGGCGCCACGCCACACGTCGCCAAGGCGCCGTGGTACTTCCTGGGCCTGCAGGAGATGCTGTCCTATTTCAACGCCACGGTGGTCGGCGTGCTGTTCCCGCCCATCTACTTTATCGGCCTGATGGTCATCGCCTACATCGACCGTTCGCCGTACAAGGCCGCCCGTGACCGCAAGCTGGCCTGGGTGTTCTTCATGTGCCTGATGGTCGGCGGGCTGCTGGTGACCTTCATCGGCTCGTTCTTCCGCGGCCCCGGCTGGAACTGGGTCTGGCCATGGGACGGGATCTTCTTCACCCTATGAGCACGCAGCCTTTGGCCAACCGCAGCTACGGCGAGGTCCACGGCCCGCCCATCGGCGAGATGAGCCGGCGCACCTTCATGCGCCGTGTGCTGGGCGTGGGCATAGGCATCCTGTCGCTCGAATTCCTGGCCGGCACCCTGAACTTCCTGTGGCCGAACATCCGCTCCGGGCTGGGCGGGCAGCTGACCGTCGGTACCGCCGCCGACATCGTCAACCTGCAGGCCGAGTGGGCCTCCGGCCTGCCACTGGCCTACCAGCAGGCCCGTGCCTTCCTGGTCAACGTGCCGGCCGCCAAGTCGCTGGTCGAGAACCCGGACAACCCGGAGTCGGTGCCAGACCCGGGGACCAACGTGGGTCCGGACGTCCCGCCGGTCGATGCCTCGGTCATCGCGCTGTATCGCAAGTGTCCGCACCTGGGCTGCCAGGTGCCGCAGCTGTGCGATCAGAGCCACTGGTTCGAGTGCCTGTGCCACGGCAGCAAGTACACCGTCCTGGGCGAGAAGCGCGACGGCCCGGCGCCCCGCGGCATGGACCGCTTCAACGTCACGGTGGACGAGAACGGCGCCTACGTGATCGACACCTCCGAGCTGATCGACGGCCCGCCCATCGGCACCGACACCTTCGACGACCGCGGCCCGGGCGACATGTCGCACTGCACGAGCTGAGCGGATGCGTGCCAAGACGCTCGGCGTCTTCCTGATGCTGGGCTTCGCCTTCTTCGTGGGGCTCTACTGGATCACCGACGAGCCGCGCCGCGAGGCGCGATTCGAGCGCGACCAGGAAGAGCTGCTGGAATACGGACATGAGCTGTTCGGCGAGGAGACGCCCGACAACCCGGTCACTGCCAACTGCGCCCGCTGCCATGGCGAGGATGGGCGAGGCGGACCGGTCGGCGACACCGGCGTCAATGCGCCGAACCTGCACAGCGCCAGCATCGCCCAGAAGCTGAAGACCAACGAAAACTACGTGAACCTGGTCATCCGCTTCGGCGGGGTGGTCGTCTCCGGTCGAGTCGACTCGCCGATGCCGGCCTGGAGCACCGAGGTCGGCGGCCCGCTGACCATCCAGCAGGTGGACGCACTGACCGCACTGGTCGAGAGCTGGGCCGCGGAGGCCGCCGCGCAGTCGCAGGAAGCCATTCCGGACACTCCCGAGGCCGGCGCGCAGGTCTACCAGGACGCCGGCTGCCAGGGCTGCCACGGCGCCGATCTGGCGGGGCAGGGCGACTTCCCAAGCCTGCTGAATATCGGCAACGAGCCGGTGACCGACGACCTGCCGACCCCGATCAGCCAGCTCGACCAGCTGGTGGCCGACTACGAGGCGGACCCGCGCGACATGCTCGAGAAGTGGATCCGCGACTCGTCCGGCAACTACAACGACGGTGACCAGACCGGCATGCCGCCCTTCCCGGAGGGCACGTTGAGCCAGGATGCGCTGCAGGCCCTGATCACCTTCCTGCTGGAGCAGAAGCAGTGAGCGCCGCGTCGTGAGCCTCACGACCGCCTCCTACCACCCGCCCGCCCGGCGAGGGCCGGTGATCCGCATCGTCCGCGGCGTGGATGAGTTCATGAACTGGCTGCTGTACGGCTACGAGACGTGGCTGGTGGCCACGCTCAAGGGCGTGGCGCTGTTCCTGTTCATGTACTTCCTGCTGTTCTACATCCCGAACTACATCTACTACGCAGTCACGCTGTACATCCCGTTCCTGCAGCTCAGCAAGGACGTGGGCTTCCTGATCGCCAACCTGGTCGGCGGCGGCAACTTCACCGCCCTGATCGTGCTGGCCATCTGGACGCAGGCGGCGCGCGGCCGGCGCGGCTTCTTCTGGTCGCTGATCCGCTACCTGGACTTCCTGCAGCTGCTGCTGACGCTGCTGGTGCTGATCCCGTTCATGACCTTCAACCTGGCGGGAGGGTCACTCATTCCGCCGATATTCCTGCTGCCCGTTCCCGAGGGGACAACCGGGATCCTGGCCTTCCTGCTGTCGTGGCGAGCCATCCTGCTGGGCATGTTCGCGGCCGGCCTGGGCCTCCTGGCGCTGGGCTACCTGTACTTCGAGTACCTGCGCGTCGCGCGCCGCGAGGCGCAGATCGCCGCCGCCACCAGCGCCGCTCTCCAGGCGCAGTCCTAACCGGCCGCCGCCGCCGCGCCATCGCCACGCGCACCTCTCGCTGGCTGCTGGTCCACCTGGCCGTCTCGGCCGCGACGCTGCTGCTCGTTTTCGGGTTGGTTGGAGCGGAGCTGACGTCGACCTGTCCTCCTGGCGGGCCACTGGCCTTCGGCTCGTGCAGCGGCGTGCGGCCATTCGCGGTGGGCGTCACCTTGCTGGCCGGCGGGCTGTACGTGGCCGGCCTGAGCGGGGTGCTGGCCTGGACCGCCGGGCTGCGGCGTCGCGGAGTGGCGGACGCCAGGGCCGCGCGCGACTGGTATTCGCTGGCCGCGGCGCTGGGCCTGCTGGCCGCTCCGCTGCTGGCCTTCACGCTCGTTTCGGCGTTCCGCTGATCCCTGGGCTAGGATTGGCAGCATGACGCTCGCCAGCGCCGACACCCTGCTGCACCGCCTGGAGGGCGCGGCGCGCATCGTCGAGGATCGCCTGGAGGTCAGCGATGCGGCCGCCCTGCGCGGCCCGCTGATGGACGAGCTGGTGTTCGAGGCGGTATTCAACCCCAACGAGCAGCTGCGCGACGCCGCGCGCTGGCTCATCTGGTCGGCCAGCCAGGCGCTGGGCTGCGGCTCGGCCAGCATTCACGAGCTGTACATGGCCCGTGGCCGCGGCGAGTTCGCGCCGGATGCCTTCACCGTGCCAGCCATCAACGTGCGCGCCACGACCTACCTCACTGCGCGCCAGGCCTTCGCCGCCGCCCGCGAACGTGACGCGGGCGCGCTGATCTTCGAGATCGCCAAGTCGGAGATGGCCTACACCGACCAGCGTCCGGCCGAGTACGCCGCCGCCGTCATCGCGGCGGCGCTGCGCGAGGGCTGGGAGGGGCCGGTCTTCCTGCAGGGCGACCACTTCCAGTTCAACGCCACGAAATGGAATGTCGATCCCGATGGCGAGATGGCCGGCCTGCAGGACCTCACCCGTGAGGCCATCGCGGCCGGCTTCCTGAACATCGACATCGACAGCAGCACCCTGGTCGACCTGTCACGGCCCAGCGTCGAGGAGCAGCAGGCGGTCAACGCGGCGAACACCGTCACCCTGACCCGGCTGATCCGCGAGCTGCAGCCGCGCGGCGTGATCATCGGCGTCGGCGGCGAGATCGGCGAGGTGGGGAAGGCGAACTCGACCGAGCAGGAGCTGCGCGCCTACCTGAACGGCTACTACGGCACCCTGCATGGCTCCGGGACGCCCGGCCTCTCCAAGGTGAGCATCCAGACCGGGACCAGCCACGGAGGCGTTCCGCTGCCGGACGGCACGGTGGCCGAGGTCAGCATCGACTTCGACACCATGCGGCGCCTGTCGGCGGTGGCCCGCGACGAGTACGGCCTGGCCGGCTGCGTGCAGCACGGCGCCAGCACCCTGCCGCTCGAGGCGTTCGACAACTTCCCGGCCAACGCCACCGCCGAGGTCCACCTGGCCACCGGCTTCCAGAACATCCTGTACGACGAGCCGGGCCTGCCGCCGGACCTCAAGGCCGAGATGCTGGATTGGGCCGCGGCCAACTGCGCCGACGAGCGCAAGGAAGGCGAGACCGACACGCAGTTCCTGTACAAGACGCGCAAGAAGGCCATCGGCCCCTTCAAGCGTGAGCTGTGGACCCTGCCGGAGGACTCCGCGCAGCAGATCTGCACCAACCTGCGGGCGAAGTTCGGCCAGCTGTTCGACGAGCTCAAGATCGCTGGCACGCGCGGGCTGGTGGACCGATACGTCACGGCGCCCGAGCTGCCGCGTGCGCTGCCGTCGGCGCTGGGTGGCGCCGCCAGCCGCAGCGTGGCCGCCGGCGCCTCCGTCTTCGAGGACGATGGTTCCGGCGAATAGCCGTCCCTAGCGCAGCCCCAGCAGGCGACGCAGCGGCGGGCTGTCGGCGATCGAGATGAGCCGATGCACCGCACCGGGCGGCAGCTTGGCCAGTGCCCTGAACGCCTGCGCCAGCTCGTCCGGCTCCAGCTGGTCGGCCAGCGCCCAGAGGCGGTCGATGGTCTGCTGGTCGACGCGATCCAGCACCGAGAAGAGACGCGCGATCGACCCCGGCTCACCCTGCACCACGATCCCCACGCCGCGGTCGAAGCGCCGCACGAAGTCGAGCAGCTCCGCCAGCCGGCGCTCCAGGTCGGCTCCCTCGTCGCCGGCGGCGCGGGCCTGCGCCACGCAGCGCTCGATGACCGGCACCACCGGGCTCGTCTCCCGTTCCAGGCGCGCCTGGGCCACGCGGCGGAACCACTCCCAGTGGTCGCCGACCACTTCCCAGGCGACGGCAGCGGGGCCACGCTGGCCGGAGCGTCGGGTATCCGGCGCACGGCGGATGAGGCCCCATTCCTCGCACTGCGCCAGCGCCAGGCTGGCGGCGCGGTGGCTCAGCCCCAGCGCGCGCCGCACCTCCGGCTCGGAGAGCGGACCGCCGTGCGCCAGCAGATAGCCCTGCACCGTGGCGGTCGACGGGGCGACGCCCCAGGCCGCGCCGATCTCACCCCAGGCGCGCGCGAAGGAGCGTCGGATCTCCTCGACGCCGGGTCCGGCCATGGCTCGGACAGCTTCCATAACTCGATACTTGACAGTAGCAGATAATGGTGGAATACTTGCTCGCACAGATTAGCAGATTAATGGGTGAGTGATGGGACTGCGCGTGGCGATCACCGGCGCGAATGGCTACACCGGGCGCTTCGTGGCTGAGCGCCTGGTAGCCGAGGGCCACGCTATCGTCAACCTCACAAACCACCCGGACCGGCCCGCAGACGCCCCCGTCGCCGGCACCGGACCGCTTGCGTTCGAGGATCCGGCAGCGCTGGCGCGCGGCTTGGCGGGGGTGGACGTGCTCGTGAACACCTACTGGGTGCGCTACCCGCGCGGCGAGGTGACGTTCGAGCGCGCGGTGGAAAACATCGGCCGGCTGGCCACCGCAGCAGCGCGCGCCGGCGTGCGGCGCATCGTGCACGTCAGCATCGCGAAGGCAGGGGAGTCGGAGCTGCCGTACTACCGCGGCAAGCTGGCCGGGGAGGCAGCGGTGCGTGCATCGGGCGTTCCGGCGGCCATCGTGCGGCCGACCATCCTGTTCGGTGAGAGCGACGTTCTGATGAACAACATCGCCTGGGCCATGCGCCACCTGCCCGTCTTCGGCGTCCCGGGCGATGGCAGCTATCCCATCCAGCCGATTCACGTGCGTGACCACGCGGAGCTGATCGCCAGCCTGGTGACCAGCGACGACACCGGCACGCACGACTCTCAGGGCCCGGAGCGCTACACCTTCACCGAGCTGCTGCGGATGGTGCGCTGGGCCATCGGCTCACACACCCTCATCGTGCGCATGCCACCGCCGCTGGCCCAGCTGGGGGCGTGGGGTATCGGCCTGCTGCAGCGCGACGTGATGATGACCCCCGACGAGCTGCGCGGCCTGATGGACGGCCTGCTCTCGACCGATGCGTCGCCGGCCGGTCACACCAGCCTGGCGCAGTGGCTGCGCGCCGAGCGCGCCACCATCGGCAAGCGCTACGCCTCCGAGCTGGACCGCCACTTCAGGCAAGCAAAAGGCCCCGGCGTGGCCGGGGCCTGAGCGGGGATGGGTAGGGTCTAGTGGCAGCCGCCGGCGCGTGCCGGTGAGCCGTCGGTGTTGAACGACGAGCCGCAGGCGCAGCTGCTGACCGCGTTCGGGTTGTTGATCGCGAAGCCGGAGCCCATCAGCGAGTCGACGTAATCGATCTCTGCGCCTTCGACGTGCTGCACGCTGACGGCATCGATCACGACCCGCACGTCGCCGTGGCTCTCGAGTCGGTCATCCTCGGCGATGCGATCGTCGAAGGCCAGGCCGTAGCTGTACCCGGAGCAGCCGCCGCTCTTGACGAAGAGGCGCAGGGCCGCATCCGACTTGCCTTCACGGTTGCGAAGCTCGACCACCTTGGCTGCCGCCGCATCGGTGAGCGTCACCAGCGGCTCGTTGCCGATGGCAGGCGCCTGGGGCGTCGGCTGCGGGGTCGTCTCGGGCATCGTCATTGGTGTCGTGGTCTCCTTGGCCGCCGCGGGCGGCGTGTTGAGTTCGGACGCTTCGGAAAGTATAGCAAGCGACGGGCCGAGAACCGCAATGGCACTTGTGGCGGCAGCGCCACTCGGAAGGATCGGCCGAAATCGGTACACTCTGGCCCTCCGCACGAGGTCCCCACGAGTGAAGCTCGCCAGCCGCATGGACCGCATCGGCACCGAGACCGCCTTCGAGGCCGCTGCCCGGGCCCGGGCGCTGGAGGCGACCGGCCGCGACGTCATCCACCTCGAGATCGGCGAGCCGGACTTCGACACGCCGCGGCACATCAGCCAGGCGGCCGTACGCGGCGTGCTGGATGAGGGGCTGACCCACTACACCGCCGCCACCGGCATCCTGCCGCTGCGCGAGGCGATCGTGGCCGATGTGCAGCGCTGGAAGGGCATCAGCGCCACGCCCGAGCAGGTGGTTGTCACCCCCGGCGCCAAGCCGATCATGTTCTACGCCATGCTGGCCCTGGTCGACGAGGGCGACGAGGTCATCTACCCCAACCCCGGCTTCCCGATCTACGAGTCGATGGCCCGCTACGTGGGCGGCACCCCTGTCCCGGCGGTGCTCCGCGAGGAGAACGACTTCCGTATGGACCTGGCCGAGGTTGCCTCGCTGGTCACTCCGCGCACCCGTCTATTGGTCATCAACTCGCCGCACAACCCCACCGGCTCGATCCTCACGGCCGATGACATCCGCGAGGTCGCGCGCATCGCCACCGAGCATGACCTGGTCGTCCTGGCCGATGAGATCTACGGGCGGCTGCAGTACTCGGGCGAGCCGCTCTCGATCGCGACCCTGCCCGGCATGGCGGAGCGCACGATCACGCTCGATGGCTTCAGCAAGACCTTTGCGATGACCGGCTGGCGGCTGGGCTACGGGATCGTGCCCGACTGGCTGGCACCGTCGTTCAGCCGGCTGGTGATCAACAGCGTCAGCTGCACCAATGCCTTTGCCCAGGCCGGCGCGATCGCCGCGCTCACGGGGCCGCAGGATGAGCCGCAGGCGTTCCGCGAGGAGTTCATCGCCCGTCGCTCGCTGATCGTGGAGGGCCTGAACGCCATTCCGGGGGTGCGCTGCGTCATGCCGCATGGCGCGTTCTACGCCTTCCCGAACGTCAGCTCCTTCGGGCGCTCCAGCGCCGAGATCGCCGATCACCTGCTGTACGACGCCGGCGTGTGCGGCCTGGCCGGCACCGCCTTCGGCGCCCACGGCGAGGGCTACCTGCGCTTCAGCTACGCCAACAGCCGCGAGAACATCAGCCGCGCGCTGGAGCGCATCGGCGAATCACTGGCGAAGCTCGAGCGCACCGGCGAGCTGGTTGGCGCCGCGGTGGCTGGCTCGTGACGGCCACCCGGCCGGACGTGGTCGACCAGCTGTACGCGCGCTCGACGGCCGAATTCGAGCACTGGGACCTGGTCCGCGAGGTCATCGACGAGGCGATCGACCTGGCGCTGAACTACCGCCAGTCGGGGCATCCCGGCGGATCACGCTCGAAGGTCCACATGTTCCTGTCGCTCCTGCTGTCGGGGGCGATGCGCTGGGACATCCGCCGCCCGTGGCTGCCGTTCGCCGACCGCTTCGTGCTGAGCGCCGGCCACACCGTTCCACTGGTGTACACCACCCTGGCGGTGCTGAACGAGACCCTGCGCGCCCGCGCCGAGCGCGACCCGGACCCCGCCTTCGCATTCCCGGATGACGGCCGCTGGGCTCTCACCTGGGAGGACCTGCTCAAGCTCCGCCGCCGCGGCGGCCTGCCGGGCCACGCCGAGATGGAGGGCAAGACCCTCTTTCTGAAATTCAACACCGGACCGTCCGGCCACGGCATGCCGCCATCGGCCGGTGAGGCGGTGGCGCTCAAGCTGGCCGGCGCCGAGGAGGTCAAGGTCTTCGTGGTCGAGGGCGAGGGCGGGCTGACCCCCGGCGCCAGCCACGAGACCCGCAACTCGGCCTGGGGGCTCGGGCTGTCGAACCTCGTCTTCCTGGTCGATTGGAACGACTTCGGCATCGACGACCCGTCGATCTCCTCGGTGGTGCACGGCACGCCGGCCAGCTGGTTCGAGGCCTACGGCTGGCGGGTGACCGGCACCGAGAACGGGTCGGAGTGGGCGCCGGTGGCGCGAGCCGTGCTCGACGCCGCGCGAGGCGCCAACCCCGATGGCGTGCCGTCCATGGCCTGGTTCAAGACGCGCAAGGGCCGTGGCTACGGAAAGTACGACAACAAGAGCCACGGCACGCCGCACGCCATGAACTCACCGGAGTTCTGGGCCGTGCGCCGCGAGTTCATGGCGCGCCACGGCGTCGAGTACGAAGGGGTGGACCGGCCGGCGCCCACCGATGCCGCCGAGCGCGAGGCGCAGGCGCGCCGGAACTTCGAGGTGGCAATGGGCGTGCTGCGTGCCCGCCCGGACGTGGTGGACGCGATCACCGACCGGCTGGTCGAGGTGGCGGCCAGCGTGCCCGACCGGGTGGATGGGTTCCACCTCGCTGGCCGCGGCGCCGAGATCTTCGACGATCCCCGCTTCACGGACGTATCGGCCTATCCGGAGGCGATGTGGAAGCGCCCCGGCGAGAAGGCGCCGAACCGCGCGGCGCTGGCCGCGTGGGGAGCGTGGGTGAATGCCACGGCGCGGGCCGAGTACGACCGGCCGCTGGTGATCGCCTGCAGCGCCGATCTCGCGGAGTCGACGAACATCGCCGGCTTCGCCAAGGACTGGGAGGACCTGCCCGGCTGGGGCTGGTACAACCGCGACACCAATCCCCGCGGCGCGCTCCTGCCGCAGGAGATCACCGAGTTCACCAACGCGGGGGTGATGGCCGGCCTGGCCACGGTCAACATGGCCGATGATCCCTTCACCGCGTTCAACGGCTTCTGGGGTGCCTGCTCGACGTACGGCTCCTTCAGCTACCTGAAGTACGGGCCGATCCGCCTCTTCAGCCAGCTCGCCCAGGACTGCGAGCTGAAGGTCGGCAAGCTGATCTGGGTGGCGGGCCACTCCGGGCCGGAGACGGCCGAGGACAGCCGCACGCACTTCGGCATCTACGAGACGGGCGTCACGCAGCTCTTCCCGGAGGGCCACGTCATCGACCTGCACCCGTGGGAGTACAACGAGGTGCCGGTGGTGCTGGCCGCCGCATTGCGCTGCGACGCCCACGTGGTGGCGCTGCACCTCACCCGTCCGTCGGTCGAGATCCCGGACCGCGAGGGGCTGGGCATGGACTCGCACCTGGCCGCCGCCCGCGGCGCGTACGTGCTGCGTCCGGCGCGCTCCGACGCCCCGTCGGCCGGCACGGTCTACGTGCAGGGCACGGTTACCACCGCCAACGTGGTCAAGGTGCTGCCGCGGCTGGACGAGGCGGGCATCAACGTGCGGATCGTGGCGGCCATCAGCCCGCAGTTGTTCAACCTGCAGGACGCCGCGTACCGCGAGCGGATCCGCTCCGAGGGCGACCGCTGGGACGGTATGGCCATCACCAACCGTGCCTTCAAACTGATGCGCGACTGGGTCGACGGGCCCCTGGCCCAGGAGTACTCGCTGTCGAGCGATTGGGACAACCGCTGGCGCACCGGCGGCACGGTGGACGAGGTGATGGACGAGGCGCACCTTGGCCCCGAGCACATCCTCGAGGCCATCAGCCGCTACGCCGCCGAGGCGGACGAGCGGCGCGCGCGCATGCGCGCGCTGGTTGACGGTATCGGCCGGGAGCGCTGACCTCGTGCCGGAGCTGCGGCCGCACCCGTACCGGCACCAGCCGCCCCGGCGTCCACGCGGCATGCCGCGCCGGGTCGACCCTCCACCCCCGCGCCCGGGACCTCCGGACCTGCGCTGGCTGTTCTACGCCGGCGTGGCGCTGGCGGCCGTCTTCGTGGCGCTGGCCGCGCCGTACCTGGCCGCCTACCTGCTGCAGGCCATCAACGGCGGATGAACCCGGCGCTTCGCCGCCGCCGGCCGAGCTTAGATGCGCGCGGTCTTGACCCAGACCACGCCGTTGTCGATCCGGATCTCCGGCCGCACCAGGTCCGGCAGGTCGATCGGATACGCCCGCTCGTCGCCGCGGTAGCCGCCGGCCTGGCGCCAGCGGGCGCGGCCGTTGGCCAGCTTGCCGGCCAGGTCGAAGCTGGCGGAGTGGCACGGGCAGCGCAGGTCGCTCCAGTCCGGGCGGAACTGCAGTGTGCAGCCCATGTGGCTGCACACCGAGCTCAGCGCGCGGATCTGGCCGCCGTCGTTGACCACGTAGCCGTCGAACGCGGCCGTCGTGAAGCGCACCGCTCCGCCTTCCGGGACGTCGGCCACCTTGGCAGCCTCGACCCACTGGTAGTCGCCTGCCACCAGGTCCGTGCCGTCGTCCCAGATCCAGTCGGCGCCCTGGCCGGGCGGGCGCAGCAGCTGCATGCCGGCCGCGCCGGCGGCCAGCCCGGCGGCGCCGGTGATGCCGGCGGCCAGCAGCTGGCGGCGGGTGAGGCGCATCTTGCCGGTGGACCGGGTGGCGGGCGGCCGCACCGGCAGCGGCTCGCGCACCGCTGCGATGCCCTGGTCGGCCTGGCGCATCCGCACCCGCAGCTGCTCGACGAAGGCGGGATCGGGCGCATCGCCCGCCGGATCGGCAGCGGCCGACAGCTCCGCCGCCAGGCGGGCCATCTCGGCTTCGTCGCGGTCGGTCACGTCATCGGGCGATGGCCGGCCGCCGGCCAGCAACGCGTCGAGGTAGCGCTCGAAGCGGTCGGCGCGCGGGTCGTCGTCGTGAGACATCGGCTCCGGAGGATTGTCAGGCATCCGGATCACCCAGCAGTGCTGCCTTGCGCAATGCCCGGTACTGCAGGATCTTGGCGTTGCCGTGGCTGATGCCCATGCGCGTCGCCGTCTCGGCCACGCTCAGGCGCTCCAGGAAGCGCAGCTCGAGTACCTGCGCGTAGCGCTGCGGCAGCCGCGCCAGTAGCTGGCGGACCCGCTGGCGCGTGGCAGCCCCCTCGGATGGCCGCTCCCGCGGCTCGTCGGGCTGCGCCGGCTCCCAGCCGGGCGCGACCTGCTCCGCGCCGATGACCGGCAGGCGGTAGAAGGCGCGCCAGTAGTCGGCGATGGCGTTCTGGCTGACGCGGTACAGCCAGCTCACGATCTGCCCGTGGTCGCGGGTGGTGTCGAGCTGCTCCACGGCACGGGTGAACACCTGGGCGGTGAGGTCCTCGGCGTCCGGGCGGTTGCCCACCCGGGCGTAGATGAAGCGGTATATGGGCACGACCTGCTCGTCGTAGATCTCCTCGAATCGGCCGGGCTCGGCGGCGGGACGGGCGTCTGGGTCGGCCATCAACGGCAGTACGCGCCGGGTTACGCGCTCCGGTGCGGCGGAATCAGCCCTCGGACCGATGCAGGGGCGCGAGCAGGGCGGCGACTTCTTCCAGGAATCGCGCGTCGTTCTCGTCGTAGGCGCCGATGTCCGAGCCGTCGATGTCGATCTCGCCGATGACCTGCCCGTCGCTAAAGATGGGCACCACGATCTCGGAGCGGGTGGTGGTGAAGCAGGCCAGGTAGCGCGGGTCGGCGTCGACGTCGTCGACGATCTCCGTTCTGCCGGACTCCGCCGCCGCCCCGCAGATGCCGACGCCGATGGGGATGCGGGTGTGCTCCGTCGCCTCGGGGCCGATCCACGGGCCCAGCACCAGCTCGCGCGCGTCGGGGTCGACCCAGTAGATCCCGATCCAGTCGTAGTGCGCGAAGCGATCGTGCAGCGCCTCGACCACCCGCTGGGCCGCGGCATCCGGTCCCGGCGCCTCGGCGATGATGGTTCGGATCAGGTTGAGGGCGTCGCCATGCTCGACCGGGCGCTCCTCGGCGACGGGGTGGCTCACTGCTGCGAGGCCCAGCGATCGGCCCAGCGGTCGATGCCGTCGATGGCGCGCCGCAGGTCGCTGCCCTTCTGGGTCAGCGAGTACTCGACCCATGGCGGCATCTCGGAGATGGCGCGCCGGTCGATCAGCCCCTCGTCCTCCAGCATCTTGAGGCGCTGCGACAGGGTCGCCGAGTTCGCGCCGCCCAGCGCGTCCTGCAGCTCGCAGAAGCGCTGGGTGCGGATCCCGAGCTCGCGCACGATGCGCAGCACCCACTTCTGGCCAAGGATGGTCAGCGCTGCGGTGGCGGCACATTCGGCGCGTTGGGCGGCGGCTCGCCGCTCGGCGCGCGACCTGGGCGCCGTGGAAACGGGTTGTGCGTGGAGCCCGGCGTCCATCAGGCGGCGGACGATATCACCGGCCCATGGGGGGGTCAACCGAGCGCGAAGGGGGCCCGTCGGCCGAGATTCATGCTCGCCGAACGGTACCCCGCCCGCACTGAGGCGCGCCGATGGCGCGGCTACTCGACGTGGACCACCATGTTCATGTTGGAGTGGAAGAGGCAGGTCACCTGGTAGTCGCCCGGATCGGGGAACTGGACCACCGCCTGCGCGCCGGACGGGATCGTCTCGTTGACCACCGGCTCGTCGGCCTCCCCGCCGTTCTGCCCCTCGGTGAAGGTGTGCGACACGCTCGAGTTGTTGATCACCGTCACGTCCTCGCCGGCCGCGACGGTGAGCTCATCGGCGCCGAACGAGCTGGAGCCGGTGATCGTCACCGTTGCCGCGCCCGATCCGTCCCCGCTGGCGGCGGCGCTCTCTGACGCGCCGGAGCTCGCCGCGGCGCTCTCGCTGGCGTCCCCGGAAGACG
This sequence comes from Candidatus Limnocylindria bacterium, assembly GCA_036556695.1. GTDB lineage: Bacteria > Chloroflexota > Limnocylindria > QHBO01 > QHBO01 > DASSCW01. Next base: position 7,351 of record DATBIY010000006.1, on the reverse strand, counting down.
CTGCCGCGGATTGTGTGCTGCTGGTTCCAGCCGGCGCGCAGGCGGCCGCGACGAGCAGCAGGCCAAGCGCCGCCGTGATGGCAGGGAATCGTCTCGAACGTGGAACGGCCATGGGTGCCCTCACAGCTGATGTCGATCGAATGGGCGCCACCGGCTGCCCCGTCCAGGCTGCGCGATGTGCGCCCGACGTCAATACGCCCCCGGTTTCAGCATCGTACGCCGGCGTCCACCATTTGACGCCCTCGGCAGGCAGGCCGCACACTCTCCGGCACCCACGACCGTCAGCCCCGCGCGTCGAGCATGCCGCAGACCACCATCTACGCCGCTCCCCAGGCCCGCGAGCAGACTCCACCCCCGGCGGTCGCCACCCACGAGCTGGCGCGCCTGTTCGGACGGAGCGCTGCGCTGGTGGCTGTCTCGATCCGGGTCGTGCGCGGCGCGACCGTAGCCCTGCTGGGTCCCAACGGCGCGGGCAAGACGACGCTGCTGCGCATCCTGGCGACCTCGCTGCAGCCGACCTTCGGCTCGGCGCAGGTGGACGGCATCGATGTGGCCAGGCGGCCGGACGCCGTGCGGCCGCGCGTTGCGTACCTCTCCCACGCCACCGGCCTGTACGACGACCTGACCGCGACCGAGAACCTGCGCTTCGCAGCGCGCATGCACCGGCTTTCCGCTGCCCAGGCCGGCGAGGCCGCCACGCGTGCGCTTCGCGAGGTGGGGCTGCTGCCGGACGCAGATCGCCGGGTGCGCGGCTTCTCGGCCGGCATGCGCCGCCGCCTGGCGCTGGGCCGCCTGCTGCTGCGCCGCCCGTCGCTCATCCTGCTGGACGAGCCGCACGCCGCGCTCGACCCGGGCGGCATGCAGCTGGTCGACGAGCTGATTCGGCAGTGGCACGCCGAGGGGTCGACGGTGCTCGTCGCCTCGCACCAGGCGGAGCGGGTCATCCAGCTGGCCGACGGCTGGGCTCGGCTGGATTCCGGCGAGCTGACGGAGGTTGGCGGCGACGGCGTGACGGTGCCCGCTACCCAGCCGGTTGGAGCGCCGGTGCCGGCAGTCGGCTCATGAACAGCTTGCTGGCCGATGCGGCCGTGGCCTGGCAGGTCGCGCGCAAGGATGCGCTGTCCGAGCTGCGCGGTCGCTACCTGGCGGGCTCTACGCTCTTCTTCGCGGCGCTGGTGCTGCTGCTGTTCGGCTTCGCGCTGGGACCGGACTCGCGACGCCTGGCGGAGGCGGCTCCGGGCCTGCTGTGGCTGGCCATCGTCTTCGGCTCGCTGCTGACCGTGGCACGGCTGCACCAGCTGGAGGCCGAGGACGGCGCGCTGGACGAGCTGGCTCGCTACCCGGTGGAGCGCCACGCCATCTTCCTGGGCAAGGCACTGGCCGCGATGGCCGCGCTCGTCGTGCTTGGCGGCGTGCTGCTGCCGGTGGTCGCGATCCTGTACGGCATCGACCTCGCGGGAGCCTGGCTTGCGCTGCTGGCCGCGCTGCTGCTGGGCGCTGCCGGTCTGGCGGCCGTCGGCACCTTCTACGCCGGCGTGACGGTGCGCATGCAGGCTCGCGAGGTGCTGCTGCCGCTGCTGATGCTGCCCGTGGTGGCGCCGCTGCTGCTCGCCGCGGTAAAGGCCACCACCGTGGCGCTGGCCGGCGACCCATTCGGCGAGCTGTCGGCCTGGCTGCAGCTGCTGGCCGTGTTCGACGTGGTCATGATCGTGGCCGGCGCGGTCACCTACGGGCACCTGCTGGAGGAATGATGGGGACACGCATTCTGGGTGCGGTTGCCCTGCTGGCTGTGGCCGGCGCATCGGCCTATGCGCTGTTCGGCGTGCCGCCGGATGCCAACCAGGGCGAGGCGCAGCGGATCATGTACGTCCACGTGCCGTCCGCCTGGCTGGGCTACCTGAGCTTTGGTGTGACCGCGCTGGCCGGAATCGGCTACCTCTGGAAGCGCGACCTGCGACTGGATGCGGTGGCGCTGGCCGGCGCCGAGATCGGCGTCATGTTCACCGCCTTCACCATCTGGGCGGGGATGATGTGGGGCCAGCCGGTGTGGGGCGTATTCTGGCAGTGGGAGGACCCGCGGCTGACGACGACCGCGCTGCTGCTGGCGCTGTACGTGGGCTACCTGCTCTTTCGGCGCCTCACCGATGATCCTCACCGTCGCGCGGCGCGTGCGGCGGTGGTGGGCATCATCGCGGCGGTGGACATTCCCATCGTCCACTTCAGCGTGGAGTGGTGGCGCGGCCTGCACCAGGGCCCGACCATCGGCTCGCCGGACAAGGTGCTCAACCCGTCGGCGCCGCCGCTGTTCGTCATCACTCTGCTGAGCATGCTCCTGTCCTTCACCCTGGTGTGGCTGTGGCTGATGATCCGCCGCTACCAGCTGGCACGCATCGAGTGGCAGATCGAGGAGCATGGCCGCCTCGGGAGGCTGACGGCCGCGCGCCGCGCCAGCCGGGCGGCGGTGGCGCCGAGCGATGGCGCGGTGGAGCGCGCCTGATGGACTTCGGAACCCCGGACCTGGGCTTCATCATCGCCGGCTGGGGCGTGATCCTGGGCGGCGTGGCCCTCTACGCCGGCCTGCTCCTCCGCCGGCTGAGCGCCGCGCGGGCCGCGTCCCTCAAGATCCGGCGCGCCGCCGAGGCGGCGGAGCCACCCCCGGCCGACCAGCTTTCATGACCGCCGAGGCGGCACCCGAGCCCCGCCGCCGCTGGGCCGTCCTGCTGGCGGTGGCCGTGGTGGCCGCCGCGCTCGGGTGGCTGGCGTTCAGCGGCATCGGCTCGGCGCTGGTCTACTACGAGACGCCCACCGAGCTGGCGGCGCGGGGCGAGGCGGCCATCGGCAAGGCGCTGCGGCTGGGCGGCGTGGTGGAGCCAGGAAGCCTGGCCTGCAGCGGCGGGGCGGTCGACTTCATCCTCACCGACGGCACGCGCGACATCCAGGTGCGCAGCGCGCCGGGCGCACCGGCGCTCATCTGCCCGCGGGAAGGTGTGGGCGTGGTGGTCAACGGGCGGCTGGGGACGCTCGGCGTGTTCGAGCCTGACGAGGTCATCATCAAGCACGACGAGAACTACGTGGCGCCCACCGGAGGCGCCCTCCCGTCGCAGGTCATCGATCCCGGCTCATGATCCCGACCCTGGGCCACGTGGCGGTGATCGCCGGGCTGGCGAGCACCGTGTTCGCCGCCGTCGCCTTCTTCATCGGCGCGCGGCGCGCGGACGCGGACCTGCTGCTGGTGGCACGTCGCGCGATGTACGCCGCCTTCGGGTTGGCCGTCCTGGCCAGTGTGGCCATGGTCATCAGCCTGCTGAGCCACGACTTCAGCGTGCTGTACGTGGCGCGCAACAACGCCACCACCACGCCGCCCTTCTATTCGGTGATCAGCCTGTGGGCCGCGCTGCAGGGCTCGATCCTGTTCTGGACGCTGCTGGCCACCGGCTGGGCGGCGCTGGTGCTGCATCGGTTCCGCCATCGCGCGCCGGCGCTGATGCCGTGGGTCGGCCTCGCGCTGGCGCTGGCATCGGCCTTCTTCTTTGCGGTGATGACCTGGCCGGGTGATCCGTTCCTGCGCACCTCGCCGATTGCGGCCGAGGGCAACGGGCCGAACGCCCTGCTGCAGAACCACCCGTTCATGGGGCTGCACCCGCCGCTGCTGTACCTGGGCTACACGGGACTCGCAGTGCCGTTCGCCTTCGGCGTGGCCGCGCTCGTCACGCGGCGCACCGACGAGGAGTGGCTGGGCATCGTGCGGCGCTGGACGCTGGTGCCGTGGATCTTCCTGACGGCCGGCATCGTGGCCGGCGCGTGGTGGAGCTACGAGGTGCTGGGCTGGGGCGGCTACTGGGCCTGGGACCCGGTCGAGAATGCGGCGCTGCTGCCGTGGCTGACGGCCACCGCCTTCATCCACTCCAGCATGGTCGCCGAGCGGCGCGGCACGCTGCGGGTGTGGAGCCACCTGCTGGTGGTTATCACCTTCTGGCTGACCCTGTTCGGCACGTTCCTCACCCGCTCGGGGGTGGTGGCCAGCGTGCATTCCTTCACGGCCTCGGGGATCGGCGGCTGGTTCCTGGGCGCGCTGGTGATCACCCTGGCCGCAGGCACGGCACTGATCGTGTGGCGGCTGCCCGACCTGGGAGACCGGCGTCCCGCCGGGCAGCCGGTCAGCCGCGAGTCGGCCTTCCTGTTCAACAACGTGCTGTTCCTGGCCATCAGCCTGACGGTGCTGGTCGGAACGCTCTACCCGCTGGCCGTCGAGGCGGTCTCCGACCAGAAGGTCAGCGTCGGGGCCCCGTGGTTCAACCGGGTCGGCGCGCCCGCGTTCGTGGCGCTGCTGTTCCTGATGGGCATCGGCCCGGCCCTGCCCTGGGGTGGCGCCTCCTGGGCAACGCTGCGGCGTCGCTTCGCGCTTCCCGTCGTGCTGGCCCTGCTGGCGGTGGGGTTGGCCGTCCTCCTGGGGCTGCGCGAGATGGCGCCGCTGGCCGCCATCGGCTTTGCCGTGTTCGTGCTGGTGGTCATGGCCGATGAGGTGGCCCGTGGAGCGGCCGCCCGTGGCCGCGCGCGCGGCGAGCCCGGTGCAAAGGCCACGTGGCGGCTGATGACCCACAACCGGCGCCGCTATGGCGGGTACCTGGTACACGCCGGCATCTGCATCATGGCGGTGGCCATCGCCATCTCGGCCACCCTTGGGACCGATGTGACCGCCACGCTGAGCCCCGGCGAAGAGATGAGGATCGGCGCGTACCGGCTGCGCCACGAGCGGCTGGTGGTCGAGCCGCTGTCCGATGACGCCCGCGTGCGCGAGACCCGCGCCGAACTGACGCTCTCCGGCCCGCAGTCCGGCGCGGTGACCACCGCACTGCGCGACTACCCCAGTTCCACCACGCCAATCGCCACGCCTTCGGTGCGCAGCTCGCTGGGCGAGGACCTGTACGTGACCCTGCTGGCCTACGACCCGGACGACGAGTCGGCCACGCTGCACGTCTTCGTCAACCCGATGGTCGGCTGGATCTGGCTGGGTGGCGCCATCGTGGCCGCCGGCGCGATCTTCGCCGTCTGGCCCGAGCGGCGGCGACGGCTGCCCGCGTCGGCCGCTGCTACGTCGGCGGGCTGAGGAGCGCCGCATGCGTCGCTCGAACCTGCGCTGGCTCGCGGTGCCGCTGCTGGTGCTGCCACTCGCCTGGCTGCTATTCACCGGCCTGGGTCGCGACCCACGCGAAATCCCTTCGCCGCTGGTCGGCAAGCCGCTGCCGGCGATCAGCGGCACCGCGCTCGACGGCTCGGCGTTCTCGAGCAGCCAGCTGGCCGGCAAGCCGGCGCTCATCAACGTCTGGGCGTCGTGGTGCGCCCCGTGCGTGACGGAGCACCCCCTGCTGCTGGACGTTGCGCGGCAGCACGCGGACGAGCTGCAGCTGATCGGAGTGCTGTACCAGGACACGGCCGATAACGCTCGCGCTTTCCAGTCGCGCTACGGCGACGGCGGATGGCCGGACGTCGACGACGCCAGCGGTCAGATCGCCGTGGCGCTGGGCGTCACCGGGCCGCCGGAGACGTTCTTCGTCGACGCGCTGGGCGTGGTGCGCTACCGCCACGTCGGGCCGCTGACCATGGAAGTGCTCGACGAGCGGCTGACCGCGCTGGGGATCGAGCCATGAGAGCTGCTGGGTTCCTGGCGGCTGCCTTCGGACTGCTGGTGCTGGCGGCCATCGTGGTGGCGTTCGCCCTGCAGCAACCCTCGGCCGGCACGCCGCAGGAGCAGGCGCAGCGGCTGGCGGCCGAGCTGCGCTGCCCGGATTGCGAGTCGCTGTCGGTGGCCGAATCGCGGACCGCGGCTGCCGCTGCCATCCGCCAGGAGATCGACGCCCAGCTGGCCGCCGGCCGCTCGCCGGATGAGATCCGCGACAGCTTCGTGGCGCGCTACGGGGAGTGGATCCTGCTCGAGCCGCGCGGTGCGCCGCTGTGGCTGGTGGCGCCGCTGGCCGTCGCCATCGGCCTGGGCGTGCTGGTCTGGTGGCTGGCCGGCCGACGCGACCGCGCGGCCGCCGAACCGGGCCCGGCGCCACCACCATCGGACCCGGAGCGGGCGCGGCTGGCGCGCGAAGTGGAGCAGCTGGATGGGTGAGATCCTGCTGCTGACCCTGGTGCTCGGCACGGTGGCCCTGGCCGTGGGCTGGCCGCTGCTCGAGGAGCGCCGCTCCGGCCCCTCAACGTCGCCGGATGCGGAGCGGGAGGCGCTCGAGGTTCGCCACCGGCTGGCGCTGGAGGCGCTGCGCGACGTCGAGGCCGATCACCGCGCCGGCACGCTTGACGAGGCCACCTATCGGCGCGAGCACGACGATGCCGAGCGCCATGCCGCCGCCACGCTGCGCGCACTCGATGCCAGTCGCGCCGCCGCTGCCACGCCGGGAACGCCGCTCCCGCCGCGTGGCGGACGCAGTCGCCGGATCGCGGCGGCGCTGGCCATCGGCCTGGCGCTGCTGGTGCTGGCCGGCTACGCGCTGCCGGCGCCCTTCGGCATCGCGGAGCGCGACGCTCGGCAGGAGCGCATCCGCGAGCTGACCGCGGCGATCAAGACCAACCCGCGCGACACCGCCGCGCTGGCCGAGCTCTCGGACCTCTACCTGGCCGGCGGCAGCGAGCAGGACGTGGCCGCCGCCCTGGTGACCCTCGTCCTGCTTCGCGATGCCGCGCCGGAAAGCCGTGACGCCCATCAGCGGCTGGTCAGCCTGCTGGTGCGCGCCGGCCTGTGGGATCAGGCCGCCGACGCCACGGATCGCTTCGCCGATGTGGTTGGCGAAGACGACCCCGACATCCCGTTCTTCCGCGGCCTCATCGCCCGCGGCCGCGGCGACCAGGACGAGGCCGCCGCCCAATTCGAACGGTTCCTGGAGCTGGCGCCCAACGACGAGCGGGCACAGATGGTCGAGGCGCTGATGCACCCGGTCATCCCGTCGCCGTCGGCCGGAGGAAGCGGCTAGGGAGTTTCAGGCGCGCTCGACGACCCGGTCCAGGATGCGGCTGAGGGAGTCGAGCTCGGTGCGCGGGATGCGGTCGAGGAAGTGCTCCGCCACGCCGCGCAGGTGGGTCGGCGACGCGCGTCGCAGCCGGCGGTACCCGGCGTCGGTGAGCTGTGCCCACTGGCCGCGGCGATCGGTGTCGCAGCTGACGCGCACCAGCAGCCCATCGGCCTCCAGGCGATCCACCAGGCGGGTTGCGCCGGAGCGTGACAGCGCAAGCGTGTCGGCCAGCTCGCTCATCCGCAGCCGGCGCCCTTCGCTGTAGGCCAGCACCAGCAGCACCTCGTATTCGGCCAGGCCCATGGACTGCTCGGCCTGCAGCTCCCGCTCGAGCTGGCGCC
>DATBIY010000005.1:0-12739 GCA_036556695.1 Candidatus Limnocylindria bacterium | reverse complement strand
GCTGGGCTGGGCCGATGAGATTCGGCGTTTGCAGGTGTGGGCCAACGCCGACTACCCGCGTGACGCCGAGCGGGCACGCGCCTTCGGGGCGCAGGGCATCGGACTGTGCCGCACCGAGCACATGTTCTTCGAGGAGGAGCGCCTGCCGGCCGTGCGCCGCATGATCCTGAATGCGAACCGGGCCACCGAGGCGAAGCGACGGCGGGATGCGGGCGAGAGCATCGGCTCCGAGGACGCCCAGGCCATCCGCGTGTTCGACGACGCCCTGGCTGAGCTCGAGAGCCTGCAGACCGATGACTTCGCTGGTCTTTTCCGGGCCATGGACGGCTTGCCGGTGGTCATTCGCCTTATCGACCCGCCGCTGCACGAGTTCCTGCCGTCGCACGACGAGCTGCTGGCGAAGGTGACCCGCCTTCGCACGCTGCTGGAGGCGCCGTCGGTTCAGACCGATGCCGTGGCCGACCGCGCATTGCCTGCCGTGGAGAAGGGCCTGACCCGGATCTTCGGCGAGAAGGACGCGGCGCGAGCAATGAAGCTCATCGGCCGCGAGGGGAAGGCCTCAGTCGGTGGCTCGACGGACCGGGCTGCCATGGAGGCCGAGCTGGTCGAGGCAGAGGGGCTGCTGGCGGCTGTCGAACAGATGCGCGAGGTGAACCCCATGCTCGGCCTTCGCGGCGTGCGGCTGGGGTTGATGGTGCCCGACATCGTGCGAATGCAGACGCGGGCCATCCTGGCCGGTGCGGCGCGCGTGGCGGCCGAGGGCCGCACGCCGCTGCCGGAGATCATGATCCCGTTGGTAGGCCACGTGAACGAGCTGGCCGAGACGCGCCGCGTACTGGAGGCCGAGGTGGCGGCCATCGTCAAGGCGTCCGGCCAGCAGGTCGATTACAAGTTCGGAACGATGATCGAGGTGCCGCGCGGTGCGCTGACCGCCGGCGAGATCGCCGAGCATGCCGAGTTCTTCAGCTTCGGCACGAACGACCTGACGCAGATGACCTACGGCTTCAGCCGCGACGATGCCGAGGGCAAGTTCCTGCTGCAATACGTCGATCGCAAGGTCCTGCCCGAGAACCCGTTCCAGGTTCTTGATCGCGACGGGGTAGGGCAACTCGTGCGCCTCGCCACCGAGCGCGGCCGCGCCGCCCGCAGGGACCTCAAGGTGGGCATCTGCGGCGAGCACGGTGGTGATCCGGCAAGCATCGCCTTCTGCCACGAGGTGGGACTGAACTACGTCTCCTGCTCGCCGTTCCGCGTGCCGGTGGCGCGCCTGGCCGCGGCGCAGGCGGCGCTCAGCTCGAGCGAGGTGCGCGACAAGTAGCTCGAGCTACAGGAGGCTTTCGCTATCGCGCAGCCCCAGGAGGCAGCCTGGGTCGAGCAGGTCAACCAGGAGGTCGCCGTCGTTATCGACTCCGTCCGTGCATTCGTTGCTCGCCGTCGGCGGTGAGGGAGTCGGCTCCGGCGTCGGCGGAGGCGTGGGTGGGGGGGTTGACGGCGGAGGAGGCTCAGGCGTCGGCGTCGACGGAGGAGCCGTCGGATCCGGCGATGCGGTCGCTGGCGGGTTCGTAGGTGTCGGCACGCTCGTCGACCCCGGCGGTGTTGGGCCGATCGGCAGGGTCGGCGTGGCGCCAGGTGTGAAGAACGGCGGGACGGAGCTGCCTGGCACGGGCGTCAGCGTGGGGCCCGGAATGGCCGGAATGCCCGGAATGCCCGGAATGCCGGGAATGCCGCCCGTGCCGCCGACGCCGATCGAAGGGAACGGCCCAATGCTCTGGCCGGGGATACCGCCGACTGTCGGCTCGGCAGCAGAGCCCTCCGGCGAAGGATCGCCTCCGAACGGCCATGGGAAGCCGATACCCAGGTCATCGTCGCCGCCGGGTGCCGGCGACCCTCCGAGCCCAAGCAATCCCTGCTCGGACAGGCTTGCCGGCGCTGCCACGCCGGTGAGGGCCACGATCACCACGAGCGCGGGGGCGGCCGCATAGCGCGCCCATTCGAGCCACCACGGACGCACCTCTTCTGTACGAGCCGCGACCTCGATGGGATGCGCGGTGTCCACCGCCCCCAGGGAATCGAGCGACACGATCGCGTTTGAGCAGGATCGGCATTCCATGGCGTGCAGCGCCAGCTCGGCAGGCGGCGCCCCAGACGCGCCGGCGATGAGCCAGGCCCGCATCCGCCTGTGGTTCTCGTCCACCGTCGTGGTGGAGGGTCCGCCGGCTGCGATGGCCGCCTCGCCGGCCAGCCGCACCCGTCGGGCAATCGGCCCGCCACGCTCGCGCCGCGCCCACGGAGTGTCGTCCAGCAGGGTTCCAGCGGCTGCCAGGTAACGCCGACGTGCCCGCGTCAGCACACGGCCCGCGGCTATCGGGCCCAGGCCCAGGATCTCCTGAACGCCGGATGGGCCGAAGCGTTCCGCGTCGGCCGCGATGAGCGCGGCGCGTTCGGATGGTGAAAGCACGGCCAGGCCGTCCAGCACGACGTCGGACACGCCCAGGAAGCGGAGCGCCGCGCGTCGCCCAGGATGAATCGGTTGGCGGCGTGCCAGCACTCGGATCTGTCTGGTCGGCGGATTGGCGCCGAGCAGGACGCGACGCCGCAGCCAGGCAGGTGGATCCGCCAGGCGGCGTCCTGCATCGAGCACGCGGGAGGCGCGATCCAGGGCTGTCGTAGATGCCCGGGCAGCTTCAGCCTCGTCGCCGAGCGTGAGCAGCAGCGCGAAAGCGGTCAGCCTCCCGGTGAATCGTTCGCGAAATTCCCGCACCGCAGCGGCGTCGCCGTCATGGCGCCGCCTGCGTCGCGCGGTGAGCTGGGGCACGAGCTCCGTTCGCAGTGGCAGTGACCTCCGTACGGCGCCTGGGACGTGCAGGATGCGGGCCAAGATGTGGGCTCCTCAGGGGGTCGCTACGGCGGTTTCAGTCGGAGTCGGTTCCGCCGGCGTCGCCGTCGGCTCGGGCGTCGGCGTCTCTGGAGGCGGTGTGGCGCTGGGCGTGGCGGTGGCGGGCGGCGGCGTGGCCGTTGGAAGGATCGTCGGGCGCGGGGTCGGCAGGCCAGGCGACGGCGTGTGCGGCACGATGGTGGGCGCGAGTGGCGGCGTGATCGGGGCGGCGGTGGGTAGGACGGCTACGGGCGTGCTCATGGGGATCGTGCTTGTCATCGGCGAGGCGCTTGGCTTCGCAGCTGGCCGTCCGGTGTTGCCCAGCACCGCTTGCGTGGGGGCGACGCTGGCAGGTGACGCCGCCGCCACGGGCAGTGGCGTCGTGCGAGGCTGCAGCGCCACCGCGACCGCGGCGACCGCCGCCGTTGTTGCCAGCGCGCCACCGGTGGCGACGACAGCCCGACGCCAGGTATCGGTGGGAGCACGGACTGCTGGGCCGATCGGCGGCGGCCCGGCACGAGACAGGTCGACCACGGTCAGTAGGTCGAATGCGGCGGTGTCGGCCCGGCAGACCATGCACAGCGAGGCATGAAGGGCCACATCACGCGGGAGCGGAGCGTCGGCGCCGTCAAGCAGCCACGCGCGGAATCGGGCGTGTGGATCTCCACGAAGCTGCGTCACGGCGGGCCGCCTGTTGCGCCGCTGGCGCGGATCGCCGCGACACCGCCGAGGGCGGAGGCAGCCGCCTCCTGGACCCGCTCCGCGATCGCTCCACCGCTGGCCGGCGCCGCTGCGTCACCCAGCCAATGCAGAGCCGCACCCAGGTAGCGCTGCCGGGTGCGCAGCACCAGCTTGCGCGCCGCGGTGTCGCTGCGACCGACCACGGTGGCCACGTCGCCGGGGTCGAGCCGCTCCACGGCCGATGCGACGAGAGCTGCGCGCTCGTCAATGCTCAGCTGTGCCAGCGCGTTGGTGGCCGCCTGCGCCATGCCCAGCTCGGCGAGGACGGCGCTGCGATCGTGGACGCTCCGTGGCCGGGCCGGCAGCCGCCGGGCGTCGCGCAGGACGCGGGCCCGCAGCCAGGCCGCTGCTCGCTCGGGATGCCGGAGCTCCGACGCGCGGGCCACACCCGAGGTCATTGCAGTCGAGGCCAGCTGGGCCGCGTGCTCACGGTCGCCGAGGGTCAGCAGCAGCGCGAATCCATGAAGGCGGGCGCCATGAACGTCGCGAAACGCAGCGCGCAGCAGATCTGCAACTCTCGGATCACCGTGGGCGGGGGCGAACGACGTGTGCATGTCCTCCGGTGTGGAGAAGTCCAGTCTGGTGTGGTGCAGTCGCGTCGAGTGTACCCGTGAAGTCCACTCATCGGGACGAGGCCAGAGATGGGGGCCGAAAGCATGAAAACGCTGGCGCCGTGCTTGACAATCGGCTAGAATTGGCCTGCAGCTATTGACAAACCCCTTGACAACGCCCTACCCAGACCGAGGCCTGTTCTCCGCGTGACTTCCTCCGGCATCCCCGCCGAGATCAAATCGAAGCTTCCTGTGCTTGACATCGTGGGCGAGACGGTTGCGCTCAAGCGCGCCGGCTCCGCCTACAAGGGGCTGTGCCCGTTTCACGCCGAGAGGACGCCGTCGTTCATCGTCAGTCCCGAGCGCGAGTCGTGGCACTGCTTCGGCTGCGGCGAGGGCGGGGACATCTTCACCTTCCTGATGAAGCGCGACGGCCTGGAATTCCGCGAGGCGCTGGCCCGACTGGCCGAGAAGGCCGGCGTCGAACTGTCCGAGCGCAGCGCCCGGGAGGATCGGCGCCGTGCCAGGCTGCGCGAGGCGCTGGAGGCGGCCATCACCTGGTACCGCGAGGTGCTGGTCCAGACGCCGCAGGGTGCCAGGGCGCGCGACTACCTCGCCGAGCGCGGCTTCAGCACGGAAACGCTCGAGAAATTCACCGTGGGCTACGCGCCGAACAACTGGGAGATGCTCACGAAGCGGCTGCTGGCCCGCGGCTTCACGGCGGACGAGCTGACCGCCGCCGGCCTGGCCAGCCCGTCGAACCGCGGCGGCGTCATCGATCGCTTCCGCGGTCGGGTGATCTTTCCCATCCGCGACGCCACCGGCCGGGCCATCGGGCTGGGCGGCCGCATCCTGCCGGGCCTCGACGGACCGAAGTACCTGAACTCACCCGCGGGCCCGCTGTTCGACAAGAGCCAGACGCTGTACGCCATCGACCTGGCACGACCGGCCATCCGCCGGGAGAAGCTGACGGTGATCGTCGAGGGCTATACCGATGTCATGGCCGCGCACCAGGCGGGCTTCGGCAATGTCGTCGCCAGCCTTGGTACGGCGCTCACCGCCGGCCAGGTGGCGCTGGCCACGCGCTTCGCGGATGCGGTGGCGCTGGCGTACGACGTGGACCTGGCCGGCGAAACGGCAACGCAGAGGGGCCTGCTGGAGGAGCTCGGCCCGGTGGTCAGCAAGGTGCGGGTCATCCGCATACCCGCTGGCAAGGACCCGGACGAGTTCATCCGCACCGATCCCGAAGGCTGGCGCGCCGCCGTCGCCGACGCGGCGGAGCTGCTGCCGTACTTCATGCAGCGCGCGGCCGAGGAGGTCGACATGCGGCATCCGCAAGGCCGCAGCACCTATACGCGCCGCATGCTGGACCTGTTGCGTCGCATCCCGGACCGAGTCGAGCAGGACTCGTACGTGCCCGGGCTGGCGAAGCTGGCCGGCATCGACGAGCGGGTGCTGCGCGAGGAGCTGGCCCGTGGCCCGCGCACCGTGCCGGTCCGGCCGATCGAGACCGCACCCCGCGACGGCGGCGAGCCGATGCTCGGGCCGCTGGAGCGCGAGGCGCTGACCCTGCTGCTGCTCAACCCGGCGCTGGCCGCCGAGCAGGACGGCAGGGAGCTGCCACTGCGCGACCAGTGGGCCCGCGCGCTGGGCGAGGCGTGGATCGGTGAAGTCAACGCGGATCCGAAGGGGCGTCCCGAGCTGGAGCCGTTCGTCGCCGGCCTCGATCCGGCGACCGCCGAGCTGGCGCGCAGTCTGCTGGCGTCGGCACGCAGCCGGGGCCTGCGCCCCGAGCTCGACATCGACCGCGAGTCGCTGCGGATCTGCCTCCTTCGCCTCCGCAAGGAGCAGGTGCAGGAACGCCTGGCGGATCTGCAGGCACTCATCAGCGTCGGTGCGCAGGACCCCGACCGGTCCGCGTTCCAGGATCTCGAACGACAGTTCCAGGTGCTGCATCTCGAACGAGAGCAGCTCGAACAGGCGATCAAGCCGTCGGCGGCACTGGCCGGCGAGAGGAGGAGCTGAGCCCGTGGCAGGCACCACCACCAAGCCGCGGCCGAAGGCCGCATCGACAGGCACCAGGGCGACCACCAAGGCAACCGGCAACGCAGTAGCCAAGGCACCGGCCAAGGCACCAGCCAAGCCGATGACAGCCAGCAAGACAACGAGCGCCAAGCCCACAGCGGGCACGGCGGCAAAGGAGACAACCACGAAGACCGCGACCACGACGACCACCAAGCAGACGGCCGCCAAGGCCGTACCGGCCAAGGCGACCGCATCGGCCAAGGCGACCGCACCGGCCAAGACGACCGCACCGGCCAAGGCGACCGCATCGGCCACGGCTCCGGCGAAGCCGAAGGCATCGGCTCCGGCGAAGGCGCCGGCCACCAAGCCCAAGGCTGCCGCGCGCCCGACCAGGGCAGAGGGCAACGGCAAGGCGGCCAGGGACGGGCAGAGCTCGGCGCTGATCGAAAGGCTGCTCGAGAAGGGCCGCAGCGAGGGGTTCATCACCCAGGACCAGATCCTGGAGGCCATCCCGCAGCCGGAGGAGAACCTGGGCCAGGTCGAGGAGCTCTACGCCAAGGCCGAGGAGTCGGGCGTCGAGGTGCTCGATGCCGACAACAACCCGACGCTCATCGCCGAGCCGGAGGAGGAGACCGAGGCCGAGACGACCGGCGCGGCCAAGCCCGCTGCCCCGGGCGAGGAGGACCTCGAGGCGCTGGCCGCCGACCTGATCGGCATTGACGACCCGGTCCGCATGTACCTCAAGGAGATCGGCAAGGTCGCGCTTCTGACCGCCGAGGAAGAGGTCGTGCTGGCCAAGGCCATCGAGCTGGGGGAGAAGGCGGTCGAGGATCCGGCGCGTGCGCTGGTGGACCTGTACACCTGGGTCAGCACCAACTCGGAGCCCAAGGCCCGCAGCATGGCGGCCATGCGCGCCTTCGACCTGCCGAAGGACGCGCCGCACGTCACCGTCGACGCCATCGACTGGTGGGTGAAGCGCAAGCGGCGCACCATCGAGGCGCCGACCGTGAAGTTCGCCAAGGCGCGCAAGGCGCCGGACCTGACCGACGAGGCCCGCGAGCGGATCATGCACGCCGAGTCGCTGCTGAAGCTCTTCAGCCAGGATCCGGCCGAGGCGCTGAAGCAGGCCGTCCTGTTCGGCCACAGCTACCGCTTCCGGGCGCTGGACCACGCCGGCGCCGGCGAGCTGATGGAGCTGGAGCGCTGGGCGCGCGAGACGACGCAGTCGATCGTGCGCGAGTACATCGAGGACGGACAGGACGCCGCCTACCTCAAGGAGCTGGGTCACGACCCTGCCATCGCGCCGGACGTGCCGCTCGAGAAGCGCTCCGGACGCCTTGTCGAGCAGTCGGTCGATGCCCGCAAGCGCCTGACTGAGGCCAACCTGCGGCTGGTGGTCAGCATCGCCAAGAAATACATCGGGCGTGGCATGAGCTTCCTGGACCTGATCCAGGAGGGCAACATCGGCCTGATTCGCGCGGTCGAGAAGTTCGACTACGAGAAGGGCTTCAAGTTCAGCACCTATGCCACCTGGTGGATCCGCCAGGCGATCACCCGCGCCATCGCCGACCAGGCACGCACCATCCGCATCCCGGTCCACATGGTCGAGACCATCAACCGCCTGATCCGGGTGAGCCGCACCCTGCTCCAGGAGCTGGGCCGCGAGCCGACGGTGGAGGAGATCGCCCGGCGCATGAGCCGCGACGAGATCATCCGGGAGCTGCGCGACAAGCTGCAGCGTGAGCCGACCGAGAGCGAGGTCGACGAGCGCGAGGCCATTGGTCCGCAGACCGTCTCCCCGGAGAAGGTGCGCGAGATCATGAAGGTCAGCCAGGAGCCGGTCAGCCTGGAGACGCCCATCGGTGAGGAGGAGGACTCGCACCTGGGCGACTTCATCCCCGACCTGGCGTCCGTGGCCCCGGCTGACGCGGCGAGCCACCAGCTCCTCAAGGAGCAGGTGGAGGGCGTGCTCGATTCGCTCACCCCGCGCGAGCGGCGAGTGCTCCAGCTGCGCTTCGGCCTGGAGGACGGGCGTTCGCGCACCCTCGAGGAGGTGGGTCGCGACTTCAACGTGACCCGCGAGCGCATCCGGCAGATCGAGGCCAAGGCGCTGCGCAAGCTGCGCCACCCCAGCCGCAGCCGCAAGCTCAAGGACTACCTGGAGTAGGTCGCGGGACCGATACGAACGGCGGCCGCTCGGCCGCCGTTCGGGGGCATCGGCCAATCAGATGTGCCGGTGATGCAAGGCACCGGGTGACCCGTATCCCCTCCGAACTCTGAATGTCGGCGCCCGGCGCGCCGGCACCCGAACACCGGAGGGAAGAGGCCTATCGGTTCTGCCTGCCCTGATTCCCCATGCCCGCGCGCGGCACTCAGCCCGCGTGCGACCCCGTTCCCCACCTGAGAAGGAGCTCGATTTTCATCATGCGCACGCTCACTCTTCGCGCCGTCAGCGCCGCACTCATCGTGGTGCTGGCCGCGGCCGCGATGGTCATCGGCTCGAACGCCCTGCGCGTCGACGCCGCCGACCACCTGGATGCGCCCACTGTCAAGAAGGACGGCCGCATCGACATCAACGACGTCTACGTCTTCCAGGGCTCGAATGCCTCCAAGACCGTCCTGGTCATGACCGTGAACCCGGCCGCCGGCATCCTGTCGCCGACCACGTTCCGGCAGGGCGCGTCGTACGACTTCATGATCGACACCAGCGGCGACGCCATCGAGGACTTCCGCTACCAGGTCAAGTTCGAGGGTGTCCGCCGCAACGGCGCGCAGAAGTACGCCGTCTATCGGCGCGGTCACGGCGACCGCGACACCCTGGTTCGGGGCGCCTGGACCGGCACGAACACCGCGCTGGCCGGTGGTGGCAAGGCCTTCGCCGGGCTGGCCGACGATCCGTTCTTCTTCGACCTGGCCAGGTTCAACACCTTCAAGGCCACGCTCCTCGGCGGCGGGGGGCTTGGCGACCTGGGCGGCCTGGTGGACTGCACCCGCACGAACCCTGCGCCCACGAACTTCTTCAACGGCCTGAACGGCTCGGCCATCGTGCTCGAGGTGCCGGATTCGGCACTCGGCGGTGGCACGGTGAAGGTGTGGGCTCGCACCACCATCAAGGAGAACGGCATGCGCACCCAGGTAGAGCGCATGGGCCTGCCCACCATCAATACCGTGTTCAACCACACCGATGCGACCAAGGACGCGTATAACCGCGCCCTGCCGCGCAACGACGTCGCCGACTACAGCGATGACGTGTCGGGTGTGGTGGAGCTGATCACCACGCTGGCCGGGACCGCTCCCGATCCAGCGGCCTACGGTGATGCCATTGCCGGCGCCCTGCTGCCGGACGTCATCACCTACGACACCACTCAGCCCGCGAACTTCGCGATGCTGAACGGTCGCGCCCTGGCCGATGACGTCATCGACGTGGCGCTCACCGTGGTGGCCAACACGCCGCTCAGCGACTGCGTCGCGAACGACAGCGCCCTTCGCTCGTCGTTCCCGTACGTCGGCCTGCCGAACTAGCGGACGCTTGATGGACCGATACCGCCGCCGGCGCCGTGCCGGCGGCGGGTCGGCCCGCACCAACCCCTCTGACATGTGACGACGATTCCATGACCACCCTTCGCCTGCCGATCTCCAGCCCCCGTCACCGCGTTGCCCGCCTGGTGGGCGTGGGGCTGGCCGTCCTGGTCGTGCTGCTGGCCAGCCGCCTCCCGCTCCCTGGCTCGCCGGTCGCACCGGCGGCCGCTCCCGCGGTCGAGCCCGAGCCCCTGGCGCCGGCGCCCCAGCTCGATGCGCGCGGATCGCTGGGCCTGCTGCCGCCGGCGGAGCGGGTCGACTTCTGGGAGAAGCGCGTTGCCGCCGGCGGCTCGTACCTGGACCTCATCAACCTGGCCGATGCCTACCTCGACCGCTCGCGCGCCACCGGCGACCTGGACGACCTGACCCGCGCCGCCACCGCCCTGGATTCCGCGGCGGAGACGGCGCCCTATCCCCCACAGGTCGATGTGCGGCGTGCCCAGGTCGCGTTCGCGCTCCACGACTTCGCCGGCGCACTGCAGCGAGCGGACGACGTGCTGCGTGACGATCCGAACAACCTGGCCGCCCTGGGTGTGGCCGCCGACGCGCGCCTGGAGACCGGCGACGTGGACGGCGCGCGGGAGCGCTACGAGCAGCTCGCCCGGCTGGCGCCGTCGCCGGCTGCATGGAGCCGCCTCGGGCGCCTGGCCTTCCTGACGGGCGATCCCGACGCCGCGATCCGTCTTGTGGCCCGCGCAGAAGACGAGTCGCGTGCCGCCGGCGCGCCCGACGCCGAGGCGTTCTACGCCCTGCAGCTCGGCGATCTGCGCCGCGCGACCGGCGACCTGGACGGCGCCGCGGCCGCCTACGACCGGGCGCTGGCCGTGCAGCCCGACTACGTGCCAGCCATGGCCGGCCTTGCCGCGGTGCACCATGTGGCAGGCCGCGACCCCGAGGCCACGCAGCTGCTCGAGGCGGCCACTGCCCGGCTGCCCCAGCCGGAGCTGGTCGCCGCTCTTGGCGACCTGTACGCCCTGGCCGGCCGCCAGCGCGACGCGGATGCGCAGTACCGTCTGGTGGACGGCATCGCGCAGCTGTCCGCGGCCAACGGCTCGGTCTACGACCGGCAACTGACTCTATTCGCAGCGGATCACGGGCGAGATCTGGCAGCCGCCGTGCGCCGCGCAGGCGCCGAGCTGGCCGTCCGGGGCGACGTCTACGGCCACGACGCCCTAGCCTGGGCGCTGTTCAACGCCGGGCAGCTGGACGAGGCCGCAGCCGAGGCGACTGCCGCCATGGCACTGGGCACGCCCGATCCACGGATCGCGTACCACGCCGGCCTGATCGCCGCCGCCCGCGGTGAGCGCGACGTTGCGCTGCCGTTGCTGCGTCTGGCGGTCCGCGGCGGCGCCATGCTGCCCCCGCTCCAGCTGGAGCGGGCACGCGCGGAGCTGGCCAGCCTGGAGGCCGCGGCGTGAGGCGCCTGCTGCTGCCGCTAGCCGCCGCCGCGGCGCTGCTCTTCGCCATGGCGGCACCTGCCGCCGCCCACCCGCTGGGCAACTACACCGTCAACCGGGCGGTGGCGGTGACCGTCGCGACTGACGGCGCCGAGCTTCGCTACATCGTGGACATGGCCGAGATCCCGGCCTTCACCGAGATCGAGGTCATCGACGCCGACGCGGACGGCCGCCGGACAGCGGACGAGGAGCGCTCCTACGCGACCGCCCACTGCGATGCGGCGCAGGCAGCTCTGCAGCTGGCGCTTGACGCCAAGCCGATCCTGCTGGCTGCCGATGGGTCGCCGCCGCTCACCTTCCCCGTGGGCGCCGGCGGCCTGTCCACCCTGCGGCTCGAGTGTCACTTCGCGGCCGACCTCGGCGGCGTGGGCTCCGGAACGCTGACCGTGACCGACTCGACCGATGACGGCCATGTCGGCTGGCGCGAGGTGACCATCGCCGCCGGCGCCGGCGTGCGCCTTTTCGATGCTGATGTGCCGGCCGCCAGCCCGTCTGCCCTGCTGACCAGCTACCCGACCGACCGGCTCGAATCGCCGCCCGACGTGCGGCAGGGAAGAGCTGCCTTCGTGCTTGGCGCTGGAACGTCAACGGTGGCCGCGCCCGCCGGGCCATCAACCCTCCCGCCGACTGCCGGCGACCCGCTGGGCGCGCTGGTGGGCGCCGACCTGTCCCCGCAGCTCGTCATCCTGGCCCTGCTGCTGGCGGCCGGCCTGGGCGCCGCGCACGCAGTCTCGCCAGGTCATGGCAAGACACTGGTGGCCGCCTACCTGGTCGGCTCGCGCGGCACGGTGCGGCAGGCGCTGGCGCTGGGCATCACGGTGGCCGCCACTCACACAGCCGGGGTGCTCGTTCTGGGCGTCCTGGTCCTGGCCGGTGGCGAGCTGCTGCTGCCGGAGACGGCCATCGGCTGGCTGACGGTGGCCTCCGGCGCGCTGACCGCCGCGCTGGGCATCGGCCTGGTGGTCCGCGCCCTGCGTGCGGGCGGGCGCTCGCACACGCACGACCACCATCGCGAGCACGACCACAACCACGACCACGGGCACGAGCATCCGCACCCGCATCCGCACCGCTCGGAGGTGAGCGTGCGCGGCGTGGCGCTCCTGGGCGCGGCCGGCGGCCTGGTGCCCAGCGCATCGGCGCTGATCGTGCTGCTGGCGGGCATCACCACCGGGCGCCTGACCTTCGGGCTGGCGCTGATCGGCGCCTTCGGCGTCGGGATGGCGTTGGTGCTGGGTGGCATCGCGGTGGCCACCACGCTCGCCCGCGACTGGCTGGGCCGGCACGTGCCCGGTGAGGCGCCGCTGCTCGTGCAGCGCGCCGCGCGGCTGGTGCCCATCGGCTCAGGCATGCTGGTGCTGGGGATCGGCCTGGTGCTTGCGGTGACCGCGGTTACCCGCCTGGGCTGACCATCGGCGCTTTGACCCGTCCGGCGAGGCAGGGCTATCATCCCCGCCGGACCCGGCGGATTGGCCGGAGCACGTTCCGGCGTAGCTCAGTGGTAGAGCGGGCGG
>DATBIY010000004.1:0-10071 GCA_036556695.1 Candidatus Limnocylindria bacterium | reverse complement strand
GGCGAGGCAGCGGTGGTCATCGTGACCGCCGCCGCCCATCGTGGCGAGGCGTACGAGGCCAATCGGTTCGTCATCGAGGCGATCAAGCAGCGGCTGCCAATCTGGAAGCGCGAGCGCTTCGCCGACGGCAGCGAGTGGAAGCGCCCGGGCGCCTGAGCCTCGTCCAGCGGCGCCTGCAACAAGCCACCGCTGACGTTTGGCGGATGAATGCCGCCCGTGCACAATGTGCGGCCTGATGCCGCCGATCCCGCAGCCCGGCCAGATCCGCTGTCCCACCTGCCACCGGCCAACGCCGATGGCTGCGTTCTGCACCCAGTGCGGCGCCGCCATCCCGTCCGGCGCGCAGGTGCGGCCGCGCGGCATGGACCGGGACGAGCTCGACGAACGGATCAGGCAGCGGCGGCCGGGGGACGTTCGCCTGCGGCGCGGTACGCCGCTCGAGGGCGAGCACGCCGGCGGCTACGTGCCCTTCACACCGGAGCCGGAGGACGCGCGCGCGCTGCGTGAGCCGGAAGCCGAGCCCGCGGCACCGCGCGTCGACAACATGCCGGCCGAGCCGCCGCCACCTGTCTACGAGCAGCCGGTTTACGAGCAGCCGGCCCATGAGGGCGATGCGTACGCGGCGTCCGGCCAGGAGCGCTTCGTCGCGCCGCAATGGGAGGCCGATGGCGATCCGTACGGCGGCGACGAGTACGCCGCCAACGACGCCTACGCCGCCGACGACGGCTACATGGCCGACGAGGAGTACGCCTATCCCGAGCCGTACGCCTACGCCCGGCCACCTGAGCGGCGCGGTCCTGGCGTGCTGCCGATCGTCGGCTTCGCCGCCCTCGCCGTCCTTGCCCTGGGCGTCGGTGCCGCACTTGCCGGGATGCTCGGCGGCGCGGGCGTGGCCGATGTGACCACCTCGCCGGTCCCGACGGCTTCGGCCACCGTAAGCGTCGAGCCGACGACGGAGCCCACCGCCACCGAGGGTGGCGCCAGCCAGACCCCGGAGCCGACCGACGGGCCGGTGACCTTCCCGGACGGGGCGCTGATCACCGTGCAGCCGTGCGCCACCCAGGACATGGACTTCGACGGCTGCATCGTCGATGGATCGACCATCTCCGAGCCGACGATGTGGGTCTGGATTGGCTTCGAGGACGCCGCCGGGGCCGATGTGTTCACGCTGACCCTGCGCAGCGAGGGCCAGACCATCGACCAGCAGGAGCAGGAGCTTGGCGACATCCTCGGCTGCCCGGGAACCTGCACCGGCTACCTCATCGGCGCCGCATATCGCGACCTGAATCCCGGCGAGTACCAGCTCGTGGTGCGGCGCAACGACGAGTTCGCCGACAGCGCCACCTTCACCGTCGAGGGCTGAGGCTCAGCTGATCTCCGGCCAGCTGGGTCGCGGCGCGGCGCCGGCGTCCCGTCGCCGGGCAGCCAGCGCGCTGAGCGCTTCGAGCACGCAGCGATGCGCTGCCGCCGCCGTGACCTCGGCCACGTCGTAGGGCGGCGAGACCTCGACCACGTCCATGCCGGCCAGCTCCACGGCCATGACCACCTGGCGAATGGCCCGCAGCAGCTCCCGGCTCAGCAGGCCGCCTGGCTCGGGCGTGCCGGTGCCCGGCGCCATGCCGGGATCGATGACGTCGATGTCAACTGACAGGTACACCGCGTCTGGGCCGTCCAGCGCCTCGGCGATCGCATCGGCCATGACCGCCTCGATGCCGCGCTTCTCGATCTCGGTCATGAAGTGGCTGCGCAGGCCGTTGGCCCGCATCCACTCCAGCGTCTCGGGCGGCGGCCAGTAGCCGCGCAGCCCGACCTGCACGAAGTTGCGGCCGGCCACGGCGCCAGACTCGATCAGGCGCCGCATCGGCGTGCCGTGCGAGCGCAGCGAGCCCCAGGTGGTGGCCGCCGTGTCGGCGTGCGCGTCGAAGTGGACGATCCCCAGGCGGCGCGGCGCCAGCTGCTCGGCGACGGCCGAGGCCGCGGGATAGGTGATCGAGTGGTCGCCGCCCAGCACGATGGGGATTGCCCCGACGCCGGCGATGGCCGCCACTTTGCGACGGATGACCTCGTGCGCGCGGTCGGGCATGGCCGGGACCACTGGCGCGTCGCCGGCATCCGCGACCTCCAGCCACTCGAACGGCTGGATGCCGTGCTGCAGCGCGTTCAGCGAGCCGGAGTGGTAGGTAGCGACACGGATCGCATTCGGGCCGAAGCGGCTCCCCGGTCGGTGGCTGGAGCCCTCGTCATATGGCGCGCCGACGATCGCGGCGTCGGGCCGTCGTGCCGCCAGCCCCTCGTCATCCAGCACCGGCAGCTTCTGGAACGACGGGATGCCGACGTACGACGGAAGGTCGTGGGCAAGGAACTCGTGATAGGGGTCAGCGTCGACCGGTGGATTCTCGTCATTCGTGCCACGCTGACGGCGAATCGGGTCGGGCATCGGTCTCCGGGCAGGTGCGCCTGCCTTCATGGGAGCGAGCGCCGTCGCGGTGCGGAGCAGGCCCGCTCAGCCGAAGCGGGGCCGATGCTAGCAGAGCCTCCGCTGCCGCCACAGGTCCGCTGCTACCATCGCGCCCGATGCCCGGCCCGCCGCAGCGCTACACCATCGAGCAGGCGAACGCCCTGGTTCCGCAGGTGCGGGCGGTGATCATCCAGCTGGCGGTCGAGCAGCGGCGGCTGCAGGAGGCGCACGCCGGCATGCACCGGATGTTGGCGGGGAACGGGGATCCAGCATCGGCCGAGGACGCCAACCGCCTCGAGCGCGAGTCGGAGGAACTGGCCGAGGGCATGCGCAGCCTGGCCCGCGTGCTCGACGAGATGGGCGTTCAGCTGCGCGACCTGGAAATGGGCCTGGTCGACTTTCCGGGCGAGCGTGACGGGCAGCGGGTGTGGCTGTGCTGGCGCCTGTCCGACCCGGAGGTGGCGTGGTGGCATGGCACCGACGAGGGCTACGCCAGCCGAAAGCCATGGTGACCGCGTTTGGCGTGGTGGGCGACCTGTCGCTGGACATCGTGGTCGCCCAGTCAGGGCCGCAGCGCTTCGGCTCGGACGTGCCGGCCAAGATCCGCATCGGCCCCGGTGGTCAGGGCGCCAACGTTGCGGTGCGCCTGGCTCGCCAAGGGGCTGACGCCCGCCTGGTGGCTGCCATGGCCGATGACACCCCGGGTCGCCTGCTGCGTGAGGCGCTCCAGGCCGAAAGGGTGTCGCTGGAGGCGCTCGAAGTGGCGCGCTCGACCGTGGTCCTGGCCCTGTTGGACGACATGGGTGAGCGGACGATGTTCTCGGACCGCCAGACGCTGGACGCGGCACCCATCGCCGATGCACTGGCCGGCGTTGGCTGGATTCACTGCTCCGGCTACCCGCTGCTCGACGACCGCACCGGTGACCAGCTGGCCGAGCTGCTCGGCGCGCGCGCCGAGGGGGTGCGGCTCAGCGTGGCCGGCGGCTCGGTGCCGGGCGAGCCGGCGCGCGTCTCGCGACTGCGGCTGCGCCTGGCGGCGGCTCGCCCAGACCTGCTGCTGCTGAGCGCCGAAGAGGCCGAGAGCCTGCTCGGCACGCGACCGGCCAGCGGGCTGACTGCCGCGCGGTCGCTGGCCGGGCTGGCGCCGCTGATCCTGGTGACTTCCGGCGTCGACGGCTCGGCCGCGGCGGCAGGCGATGTCGAGCTGGAGCTGCCGGCGCACGAGCTGCCCGGACCGATGCTCGACGCCACCGGCAGCGGCGACGCATACCTGGCGGCGGCGCTGGTGACGCTGGCCGATGCCACTGCCTGGCCACCGGACGCCGCGCTCCTGGAGGCGGCCATGCAGCGCGGCAGTCGGCTTGGTGCGGAGGTGGCACGCGTGGTCGGCGCCCAGGGCCGGGTGGCCAGCGAGCCGGCGCGGGGCGACCGGGTGCTGGCATGACGCTCCGGGTTTCAACCGAGGTGCGCCAGGCGCTGGACGAGGGCCGCGGGGTGGTGGCCCTCGAGTCGTCGCTGCTGGCGC
This sequence comes from Candidatus Limnocylindria bacterium, assembly GCA_036556695.1. GTDB lineage: Bacteria > Chloroflexota > Limnocylindria > QHBO01 > QHBO01 > DASSCW01. The sequence goes on along the minus strand of DATBIY010000004.1, from coordinate 6,088 downwards.
AGGGGCTCCCCGCGCCGCACAACCTGGAGACTGCGCTGGCCGCGGAGGAGGCAGTGCGCGCCGCCGGCGCCGTGCCGGCCACCACCGCAGTGGCGGACGGGAAGCTGGTTGTCGGCGCATCGCGGGAGCTGCTGGACCGGCTAGCCGATGTCGGCCGTCCGGTGGCCAAGGCCGGGTCCCGCGACCTGGGGCCGTGCCTGGCCGGCGGGGGACTGGCCTCGACGACCGTGTCGGCGGCCATGCGCCTGGCGCACATGGCCGGCATCCGGCTGCTTGCCACCGGCGGCATCGGCGGCGTGCATCGCGGCGCCGCCGAAAGCCACGACGTGTCGTCGGACATCGACGAGCTGGCCGCCACGCCGGTCGCGGTCCTCTGCTCCGGCGCGAAATCGATCCTCGACCTGCCGGCGACGTACGAGCTGCTCGAGACGCGGCGCGTGCCGGTGGTGGGCCTTGGCGTCATCGAGCTGCCTGCGTTCTATGCCACCTCGTCCGGCCTGCCGCTGGCCCACCGGGTCGACGGGCCGGACCAGGCGGCTGCGGTGGTGGCGGCGCACCAGGCGCTCCCGGGAGCGGGTGGCCTCCTCCTCGTCCAGCCACCACCAGCCGAGCTGGCACTCCCCCTTGAGGAGGTGGAGGGCTGGGTCGCCGAGGCGACGCGCAGCGCCGCGGAGCACGGCATCCGCGGCGCTGCCGTCACGCCGTTCGTCCTGGCGCACGTCGCCAACGCGTCGGACGGTCGGGCGCTGCGCGCCAATATCGGCCTGATCGTGGCCAACGCCGCCGCCGCCGGCAGCATTGCCGTGGCCCTTACGGTGCGAGGACGCGCCTGACCGCTCAGCGAGCGGGCGGGCTTTACGCGGGCGGTATGCTCACCACCACCATGCGCATTTACGACGGGACGCCGCGCCAGGACTGGGAGGAAGTGCTGCGCGCCATCGGCGCTTTCGCCGACCGCGAGCAGCTGAAGGAGCTGCTCTTCCTGGAGCTGGACGACGGCTTCATCCTGCAGGGCCTGGGGCTGCCGGCCGGTGGTGCCGACTCCGACACCTTCGGCGCGCTGGCCAAGCGCACCTATGAGCTGGTCGACGACCAGGTGGCCCAGCTGATGGACGAGGCGGCCGCGCATCGCCAGGGCGATTCCAAAGCCGTCCCGCACGCCGATCTGATGAACTACTTCGAACAGGCGCTGCGCGTCATCGGCGCCTGGGTCGACCGCGAGAAGGGCCGTGACCTCTTCTTCTTCGAGCAGGACGGCTCGTTCGTGCTGCGACTCCTGCACGCCTCTTCCGGCGGCGTGATCGGCCACAGGCTGGCCGAATTCACGAAAGAAGAGATTCTGGCTATGATCGAGGCCGCACCACAGCAGCGCGGGGCCGCACCCGCAACCCCCGCCGCGGCTGCTGAAACTCCACCAGGGGAGGCCTCGCAATGAAGGCGTTGAAGGTCCTGTTCATCGGCGTCGGCGCGCTGCTGGCTGCGCTCGTCGTCATCCCGCTGACCATCCTGGCCGGTCTCTTCGTGTGGCTGAAGCTCACCGAGGAAGCCGACGAGGACGACCTCGAGATCGAGGACACGATCTGAGCCGGTCGGCCGCCAGCTGAGCCGATACGGGCGCCCGCACGGGCGCCCGTCTTGCTGCCTGGCGATCGCTCAGCCGGTGCTCGTGGCCCAGGCCGCCGCCCAGGCGACGGCAGTCACCAGGATCGCGTACCACAGCCCGCGCTCCGAGCGGGCGCCGGCCAGCACCGCTCCCAACCCCAGCAGGCCCAGCAGCAGCGTCGGGACGCCCGCGCGTCCGCCGAGCAGCAGCGCCACCCCGACGCCCAGGCCCACCGCCGCCAGGATCGCCACCGCCAGCAGGTGCGTCGCTCGCCGGCCGAGCAGCTGGGCCAGGCAGCGCGAGCCGGCGGCCACGTCGGCGTCGAAGTCTCGCAGCGTGTTGGCCAGGTGCGCGGCGACGGCGAACAGCGCGGCCAGCGGAACGGCGGGCAGCACCCGCGCTGCCTCCACGCCCACGCCGCTGGCGATCCACAGCGGCAGCACACCGAAGCTGACCAGGTAGGGCAGCGGCGAGAGGGGCGTGCGCGACAGGACGAGGTTGTAGGCAGTCGCGCTGCCGACGGCCACCATGCCCAGCACGGTGGCCGGCCATCCCAGCGGCAGCGATGCGGCAAGCTGCACCACCAGGCCCGCGGCGGAGGCGGCGCGGGCGGCCGCCGGCGACAGCGCGCCGGACGGGATGGGCTTCTCCCGGCGGCCGGACGCCGCGTCACGAGCCGCGTCGGCCAGGTCGTTGACGGCGCCGGTGAAGGCCTGCGAGCCGGCTACTGCCGCCACGGTGAGCCACCAGCGCACGCCAAGCGGCTGCCCGTCCTGCAGCAGCAGGATGCCGCCCAGCAGCGCGGACAGGAGGACCACGGCCGCCGCCGGGGCAGGATGGATGACGCGCAGGACGGCGGGCATCAGGCGCGCATTGTGTCTGGCACGAGCCGTGCATGGTGAGCTGGCATGAACGCAGCGAACGGATATCCGGTGTCGCGACGGGCGCGCATCCGGCGGACGATTGCCCTGATGCAGCAGCGCATGCGCGAGCAGCGGGGGATGCTGCTGGCCCCGCGGCAGGAGCTTGCGGCCGCCCGGCAGTTGGCGCGCACGCATCGGCGCCTGGAGGTCATGCGGCGACAGCTGCGCTGAGGCTTGGGAGAGCCTTCGGGGTCCATCGGCTCTGATAGAATCGGAAAAACCCCGGAGGAATCACAGAAACCGATGCCGAAGTATGTCTTCGTCACGGGCGGCGTCACCAGCTCGCTCGGCAAAGGCATCACCGCCGCTTCCATCGGGCGAATCCTCAAGGCCCGCGGCATCCCGGTCTCCATCCTCAAGCTCGATCCCTACATCAACATCGACCCGGGCACCATGTCGCCGTACCAGCACGGCGAAGTGTTCGTCACCGATGACGGCGCAGAGACCGACCTCGACCTCGGCCACTACGAACGCTTCATCGACGAGAACCTGTCCCAGGCCAGCAACGTCACCACCGGCCGCATCTACCAGAGCGTGATCGCCAAGGAGCGCCGCGGCGACTACCTGGGCGGCACGGTGCAGGTCATCCCGCACATCACCAACGAGATCAAGGAGCGCATCGCGCGCGTCGCGCGCGAGGGCACCGGCAGCGTGGCCACCAGCGGCCTGGCGGCGCACGGCGTGGTCATCGTCGAGGTGGGCGGCACCGTGGGCGACATCGAGTCGCTGCCCTTCCTGGAGGCCATCCGCCAGATGCGCAAGGACGTGGGGCGGCGCAACGTGCTGTACGTCCACGTCACCTGGCTGCCGCAGATCGGCGCCACCGGCGAGCTGAAGACCAAGCCCACCCAGCACTCCGTCTCCACGCTGCGCGGCATCGGCATCCAACCTGACGTGATCGTGCTGCGCAGCGACGAGCCCATCGACGACGAGATCCTGGACAAGGTGGCGCTGTTCACCGACGTCGACTCGCACGCGGTCATCCCGCTGCGCACCGCGCGCAGCATCTACGAGGTGCCGTTGCTGCTGGAGCGCGCCGGGCTGGGCAAGCTCATCACCCGCGAGCTGGAGATCCCCGCCTCGGAGCCGGACCTGGCCGACTGGCAGGAGCTGGTCGGGCGCATCCGCACCACGCGGCCGGAGCTGGAGGTCGCCATCGTCGGCAAGTACACCGAGCTGCCCGACGCCTACATCAGCGTCACCGAGGCGCTGAAGCACGCCGCACTGCATCACCGCGTCGACGTCAAGGTGCGCTGGGTCCGCTCCGAGAAGCTGGAGCGCATGGAGCCGGAGCAGGTCGCCGACGAGCTGAAGGGCGTCAGCGGCGTGCTGGTTCCCGGCGGCTTTGGCTATCGCGGCGTGGAGGGCAAGGTGCGGGCCATCAAGTGGGCACGCGAGCAGCGCGTGCCGTACCTGGGGCTGTGCCTGGGGCTGCAGTGCGCGGTCATCGAGTTCGCCCGCATGGCGCTCGACAACCCGGACGCCAATTCCTCCGAATTCAACGTGTTCACCGAGCACCCGGTCATCGACCTCATGCCCGACCAGGCCGATGTCACCGACAAGGGCGGCACCATGCGCCTGGGCCTCTATCCGGCGCGGCTGGAGGAGGGCTCGAAGGTGCGCGCGGCCTACGACACGGAGATCGCCTACGAGCGGCATCGCCATCGGTTCGAGGTCAACAACGGCTACCGCGACCGCCTCGGCGAGGCCGGCATGTGGTTCAGCGGCGTGTCACCCGACGGCCGGCTGGTCGAGTACATCGAGCTGCGCGACCACCCCTGGTTCGTGGCCACCCAGGCGCACCCCGAGCTGAAGAGCCGGCCCAACCGGCCGCACCCGCTCTTCCGCGACTTCGTCGGCGCGGCGGCGGCGCATGCCGGGCTGTCCGGCGCAGCCGAGCCCGTGGCCGAGCCACGCGGCGCGCGCGAGGTGGAGCCGGCAGCCGCCGAGAGCAGCTGAGCCGATGCCAACCAAGACCCGGCCGGCCTTCAGGCTCAAGACGTACTCAGAGCGAGCCGAGCGCTTCCAGAGCCAGCTGATGGAGGCGTACTACCGCCAGTTGGCCGGCCTCGATCCGGAGCTCGGCGTGGCGGCCATCTACGCCGAGCACGCGTCGCTGTTCGACCGCCCCGCGCTCGACGCGCTGCGCGAGGCCGCCGAGGCGGACGATGACAACGGCAGCCAGGCTCGGGAGCTGTACCGCATGGCGCTGGGGGAGCACCTGTCGGCGGCGGTCGCCGACCTGACCGAGCGCCTGCAGGCCGCCGAGACGCAGGCGGTGATCGTGTGGCGCGGCGAGCGGATTTCGTTCCGGCAGGCGTGGAACCGCGCGGCCGATCTGTCGAACCGGGGCGAGCGCAATGCGCTGGCCGCCTCCTTCACCGAAGCGGTGGAGGCCCTCAACCCGCTGCGCGAGGAGCGCCATGCGGCGATGTCTGCCGCGGTCCGCGACCTGGGCTTCGCCGACGTGCCGGACATGGTCCAGCAGACTTCCGGCATCGACATCGAGGCGCTGGGCGCCCAGATGCGTGCGCTGCTCGCCGAGTCGGAGACGGTGTACTTCGCCGCCCTGCGGCGGAACCTGGCCGAGATCGACATCGAGCAGGGCGACGGCACCGACGTCGACCTGGAGCACGTGATTCGCGGCGTCCAATGGGACCGCTGGTTCGAGGCCCGCCGCATGCTGCCCACGCTGCGCGCCACGCTCTCGGGGATGGGCATCGACCTGGCCGCGCAGCGCAGCATCACGGTCGACGCAGAGAGCCGGCCAGCGAAGTCGCCGCGCGCCTTCTGCGCGCCCGTCAGGACGCCGGACGACGTGCGCCTGGTGATCCAGCCGCGCGGCGGCTGGGATGACTATGCCGCGCTGTTCCACGAGGCCGGCCATGCCGAGCACTTCGCGCACGTGGACGCCGCGCTGCCGCAGGCCTATCGGCTCTTCGGCGACAACAGCCTGACCGAGGGCTACGGTCACCTGTTCGAGCGGCTCATCGGCAACCCGGCCTGGCTGCAGGATGTGCTGGGCATGCCGGAGGCCGACGCGCTGGCCTTCGCCGACTTCAACGCCTTCTGGTATCTGCGCCGGCTGCGCTGGATGGCGGCCCAGCTGCTGTACGAGCTGTTTCTGTATCGGACCGATGACGTGCCGCTGGCCCGCGCCCAATACTCCGGCATGCTCAGCCTGTCGCTGGGCGTCCGCGTGCCGCCGGAAAGGTACCTGCTCAACGTCGACGACGGCCTCTACGTCGCGCGCTACGTACGGGCGGTCATGGTCGAGGGCGCGCTTTCTACCTGGCTGCGTGCCCACCACGGCGAAGCATGGTGGTCGGCCCCGTCCGCCGGCGAGGCGCTGCGCCGCAGCTGGAGGCGGGGACAGCAGTGGAATGCCGATGACGTGCTTGCGCATCTCGGGTATGATCACTTGGACTGGCGGCCGGTCCTGCGTCAGATCAGGACCCTGCTCATCGGCGAGATGAGCGGTTACGGCGGGCCCAACATCACCACCCGCGCAGGGACCCGCAAAGTCTGACCCGTACCGCCGCGCGTCCCCACACACGGACGA
>DATBIY010000003.1:0-1683 GCA_036556695.1 Candidatus Limnocylindria bacterium | reverse complement strand
TGCGGCGGCACGTTGGCGACCGTGCCCTCCAGGATCTTCAGCAGGGCCTGCTGCACGCCCTCGCCTGACACGTCGCGGGTGATGGACGGGTTGTCCGTCTTGCGGGCGATCTTGTCGATCTCGTCGATGTAGATGATTCCGCGCTGGGCGCGCTGCACGTCGAAGTCGGCGGCCTGGATGAGCCGCAGCAGGATGTTCTCGACGTCCTCGCCCACGTAGCCGGCCTCGGTCAGGCTGGTTGCATCGGCGATGCAGAAGGGAACGTCCAGGACCTTGGCCAGCGTCTGCGCCAGCAGGGTCTTGCCGGAGCCGGTGGGGCCGACCAGCAGGACATTCGACTTGCCGAGCTCGACGTCGTCGACGCTCTGGCCGGCATTGACGCGCTTGTAATGGTTGTACACCGCCACGGAGAGGACCTTCTTGGCCTGCTCCTGGCTGATGACGTAGGAGTCCAGCTTCTCCTTGATCTTGCGCGGGCTGGGCAGCGGGGTCGTCGCGCTCTTGCCGGAGCGCGGCGTCTCGAGCATCTCCTCCTCGATGATCTCCTGGCAGAGGTTGATGCACTCGTCGCAGATGTAGACGCCCTGGCCGGCGATGAGCTTCCGCACCTGCTCCTGGCTCTTCCCGCAGAACGAGCAGCGGTACGGGACCTTGGTCTTGCTGGTCATCGCGGCGAGGATAGCACGGGCCTACCAGCGCACCCGATGCACCGATGGTCCCCGATAGCATTTCCCCCATGCCGCCGCGTGCCCTGGTCACCACCTCGCTCGAGACCCCGATCGGTCGGCTGTGGCTGTCCGCCGGCGCCGCCGGCCTGCGCTCGGTCCAGCGCACCGAGCATCCGCCGGACGGCGCGACCCTGGGTGAGAGCGATGCCCTGGCCGATGCCACTCGGCAGCTGGCTGAGTACTTCTCCGGCTCGCGACGCGGGTTCGACCTGTGGCTCGACCTCGACGGCGTGGCGCCGTTCCACGTTGCCGTCTACCGCGCGGCCATGGCCATCCCGTATGGAGCGACCGCTGCCTACGGCGATGTGGCCGCCGAGGTCGGGTCGCCACGAGCCGCGCGGGCGGTGGGTCGGGCCATGGCGGTCTGCCCGCTCTTCCCGGTGGTGCCGTGCCATCGGGTCATCCACGCCGACGGCTCGATCGGCGGCTGGGGGCCGGACCTGTGGGTCAAGCGCTGGCTGCTGCGCCACGAGGGCTGGCGGTAGGACCGGCTCCGTGGCCGACCAGGACGACGTGCGGCGCCTCGCGACTGCCCTGCCGGGCGCGGCCGGGGGCGACGCCGCGGTACTTGTGCGCCTGCCCGTGGTGCCGCTGGACATGCTGGAACGGCTGCTCCGCGACGCCTGGCAGCTGCGCCAACGACCTGTTCGCCGGAGGAACGCAACGGTGAGGAAGCGGGCAGATCAGCCCTGATCGGGCCCCGCGCATGCCGCATATGCTCGCCTGGTGGCACGGAGCGACCAAGTCGCGACGAATCCCGGCCCCTATCTGTTCGTTGCGTTCCTCGGGAGAACGCGGCCGAGGAGCCGGCAGCTACTTCTTCTTCGGCTCCGGCGCGCCGTCACCCGCCGCATCGGCCCGGGCGGCCTTCTCGGCGGTCGGCATGGTGCCGCCCGCGTCCTGCGCCAGGCTGATGAGCGACTCGGTGTTGCCCGCGAAGACCTCGTCGATGAGG
>DATBIY010000002.1:0-20142 GCA_036556695.1 Candidatus Limnocylindria bacterium | reverse complement strand
GTCGTTCAAGGTGCTCATCAAGGAGCTCCAGGCGCTCGGCCTGTCGGTGGAGATCCTCAACGAGAACGAGGAGGAGATCCGCTTCATCGAGGACACCGGCAGCTATCCGCTGCCGGACCTGGGCGGCATCAATCTCCAGGGTTTTGAGGAGTAACAACGGCGTGGCGCCCGGGTGGGCGCCACGCGAGTCCATCGGTCCATCACCTGCCGGAGCCTGGTCAGCCCCGGCCACCCGAGCCAGTCGCGGTCATCGGCCGCAGGAGTCATAGCCGCTCATGCTGGAAGTCAACAACTTCGATGCCATCCGGATCAGCCTGGCATCACCCGATCAGATCAAGGGCTGGTCGTCGGGTGAGGTCACCAAGCCGGAGACGATCAACTACCGCACGTTGAAGCCGGAGAAGGACGGCCTCTTCGACGAGCGCATCTTCGGTCCCACCAAGGACTGGGAGTGCTACTGCGGGAAGTACAAGCGCATCCGCTACAAGGGCATCATCTGCGACAAGTGCGGCGTTGAGGTGACTCGCTCCAAGGTGCGCCGCGAGCGGATGGGCCACATCAAGCTCGCCTCGCCGGTGAGCCACATCTGGTACTTCAAGGGCACGCCGTCGCGGCTGGGCATCCTGCTGGACATCAGCCCGCGCAACCTGGAGCGCATCCTCTACTTCGCGCTGTACGTTGTCACCCGCGTCGACGAGGCGGAGCGCGAGAAGGCGCTGGCCCGCATCGACGAGGAGATGGCCGAGCGCATCGAGCGCGCCTCGGCCGTGGTCGAGGAGAAGCGCGCCGAGCTGGAGGCCGCGGTCGCCGACAAGCGCACCGAGGTGCAGGAAGCCTACGACGCGGAGGTGCGCCGCCACGACGAGCGCTTCACCGCGCGCTCCGAGGAGCTGGCCACCGCCGCGCAGGCCATCGAGGCCTCGATCAAGGAGGGCGGCAAGAGCGTTGCCGAGGACATCGTCTTCGCCCCGACGGGTGAGGTCGTGGTCAGCGCCGGCGAGACGTCGAAAAACGCGCTGGCCGCGCTGCGCAAGGCCGTGGCCGCCGAGGTCGAGGCCGTGGACGCGGAGGTCAAGCAGGCCAAGGCCGAGGCCAAGGAGCGCTTCGACCAGGCCATCGCCGACCTGACGAGCGGCATCGACGAGGCACTCGTCTCCGAGCGCGAGCAGGTGCAGCGCGAGACCGACGACGCCAAGCTCGCGGCCAAGACGGGCCGGCAGCAGCTGAACGACATCAAGATCATGCAGACCCTGACCGAGTCCGAGTACCGGATGATGTCGGAGCAGCATGGCCGGATGTTCGACGCCGGCATGGGCGCCGAGGCGGTCAAGAAGATCATCGAGCAGCTGGATTTGGACGACCTGGCCCAGAAGCTGCACGTCGAGATGCGCCAGACCTCCGGTCAGCGGCGCAAGAAGGCGATCAAGCGGCTGCGCCTGATCGAGGCCTTCCGGAAGTCGGGCGCACGGCCGGAGTGGATGATCCTGTCCACCCTGCCGGTCATTCCGCCCGACCTGCGCCCCATGGTGCAGCTGGACGGCGGCCGCTTCGCGACCTCCGACCTGAACGACCTGTACCGCCGCGTCATCAACCGCAACAACCGCCTCAGCCGCCTCCTGGACCTGGAGGCGCCGGAGATCATCATCCGCAACGAGAAGCGGATGCTCCAGGAGGCGTGCGACGCGCTGATCGACAACGGCCGCCGCGGGCGTGCCATCGCGGGCACCGGCAACCATCGGCTCAAGAGCCTGAGCGACATGCTCAAGGGCAAGCAGGGCCGGTTCCGCCAGAACCTGCTGGGCAAGCGGGTGGACTACTCCGGCCGCAGCGTGATCGTGGTCGGCCCGGAGCTGAAGCTTCACCAGTGCGGGCTGCCCAAGAAGATGGCGCTCGAGCTGTTCAAGCCGTTCGTCATGCGGCAGCTGGTGGAGAAGGGCTTCGCCCACAACATCAAGAGCGCCAAGCGCATCGTGGAGCGGATCCGTCCCGAGGTGTGGGACGTGCTGGAAGAGGTGATCAAGGATCACCCCGTCCTGCTGAACCGCGCCCCGACGCTGCACCGGCTGGGCATCCAGGCTTTCATGCCGGTGCTGGTCGAGGGATCGGCCATCCAGATTCACCCGCTGGTGTGCTTCGCCTTTAACGCCGACTTCGACGGCGACCAGATGGCGGTCCACGTGCCGCTGTCCAGCGCCGCCCAGAAGGAAGCCAAAGAGCTGATGCTCTCCACCCAGAACCTGCTGTCGGCCGCCGACGGGTCGCCGGTGGTGTCGCCCACCCATGACATGGTGCTGGGCTGCTACTACCTGACCGTCGAGGCGCCGGACGAGAAGGGCGCCGGCAAGGCCTTCGCCAGCGCGGCGGAGGTCATGATGGCCGCCCAGCTGGGCCACGTGCACGTGCAGGCCCCGGTCAAGGTGGAGCTGGAGCTCCGCCAGCCGACCGGCTCCGACGGCAGCGCCGACGATGGCGCCGACGTGACGCGCACCGAGCTCGTCGACACCACGCCCGGCCGGGTGATCTTCAACACGGTCATCCCGAGCGAGCTGGGCTTCGTCAACCAGGTCATGGACCGCAAGGGCCTCAAGGCGCTGATCGCGCAGTGCTACCGCGAGCTGGGGCCGCAGGCCACCACCCGACTGGTGGACGGCATCAAGAGCCTTGGCTTCCACTACGCGACGGTGGCCGGCATCACCATCGGCATCGACGACATGCAGGTGCCGGTGGCCAAGCAGAAGCTGCTGGCCGATGCCGATGGCCGGGTCAACGACATCGACCGTGAGTTCCGGCGCGGCTTCATCACCGATGACGAGCGCTACAACCAGACGGTCGACGTCTGGCGCGAGACGACCGACAAGGTAACCGAGCAGATGCTCGACGGCCTGGATCGGCGTGGCTCGGTGTGGATGATCACCCACTCCGGCGCACGCGGAAACGTGACCCAGGTGCACCAGCTGGCCGGCATGCGCGGCCTGATGGCCGACCCGTCGGGCCGGATCATCGACCTGCCCATCCGCAGCAACCTGCGCGAGGGAATGAGCGTGCTGGAGTACTTCATCTCCAGCCACGGAGCTCGCAAGGGCCTGGCCGATACCGCCCTACGCACGGCCGACTCCGGGTACCTGACCCGGCGCCTGGTGGACGTGGCGCAGGACGTCATCACCCGCGAGGACGACTGCGAAACGACCATCGGCACCTGGATCACCCGCGAGGAGTCGGAGCAGATCCCGGAGCCGTTCGGCGACCGGCTGGTCGGCCGGCTGGCCGCCATCGACGTCGTGGACGAGAAGTCCGGCGAGACGATCGTGGCCCGCAACGACGAGATCGACGAGGCGGCCATCGCCCGCATCGAGGCCGCCGGCCTGGACCGGGTCAACGTCCGCTCGCCCCTGACCTGCGCGGCGCGCCACGGCGTGTGCCGCATGTGCTACGGCCGCAACCTGGCCACCGGCAACCTGGTGGAGCTGGGTCAGGCGGTGGGCATCATCGCCGCGCAGTCGATTGGTGAGCCGGGCACGCAGCTGACCATGCGGACGTTCCACACCGGCGGCGTAGCCGGCGAGGACATCACCCAGGGCCTGCCGCGCGTCGAGGAGCTGTTCGAGGCGCGCATCCCCAAGGGCCAGGCCACGATGACCGAGATCGATGGCACGGTCGAGGTGGTGCGGGCCGGCGTGGACCAGCCGATCACGGTGCGGGTCACGCACCGCGAGGCCTACGACACGCCGATCAAGCTCACCCCGCAGCACGAGGTCCTGGTCGCCAATGGCGACGAGGTCACCGAGAACCAGCTGCTGGCGCGGCTGGAGGAGGGTGACGAGGTCGCCGAGGTGCGCTCGCCGGCCGCCGGCCGCGTGACGAAGAAGGGGTCGACCCTGACGCTGCACTCCGAGGACGTGGACACCCGCGAGTACGCGGTGCCGCACTCGGCCCGCCTGCGGGTCGAAACCGGCGACGAGGTGTTGGCCGGCGATCCGCTGACCGAGGGCTCGCTGAACCCCAAGGACCTGCTGCAGATCAAGGGCGTGGACACCGTCCAGCGCTTCCTGGTGGCCGAGGTCCAGAAGGTGTACCGCTCGCAGGGCGTCACCATCGCCGACAAGCACATCGAGATCATCGTGCGGCAGATGCTGCGCAAGGTCACGGTGGACTCGGCGGGCGACACCGACCTGCTGCCGTCCGAGCTGATCGACCGCTTCGAGTTCGAGGAGGTCAACAACCGGATCCTGGCCGAGGGCGGCGAGCCGGCCACGGCGCAGACCGTGCTGCTGGGCGTCACCAAGGCGTCGCTGAACACCTCGTCCTTCCTGGCCGCCGCCTCCTTCCAGGAGACGACGCGCGTGCTGACCGAGGCCGCCATCAACGGCGCCAAGGACCACCTGATCGGCCTGAAGGAGAACGTGATCATCGGCAAGCTGATCCCGGCGGGCACCGGTGCCGAGGCTCGTGCCCTGGCCGCCGCCCGGGCGGCGCAGCTGTCGCCGGAGGAGGCCGAGGCGCTTCGCGAGCGCGAGGCGGCCATGACCTTCCTCACCGGTGACGCCGACACGGACAACGACGGGGTGGTCGAGGCCGACGAGGCCGAGGCGGCTGCCGAGGAGGCAGCCGAGACCGTCGCCGAGCTGATGGACGCGGACGACGATCCGGCCATCGAGGCCGAGGTCACCGAGCAGGTGTTCGACGCGCTGAACGAGGAGAAGACCGAGGAGGAGGTCACCGCGGACAAGTAGTCCGCTGACCTCGCTGGCTTCTCTGCGAAGACCGATGGGCGGGCCGGCTGGCCCGCCCATCTCCGTGCTCGGCTGCTGCGTGGCGCTGGTTCGCGACTTGCGGAATGCCGCCGCTGGGTGGCATTACGCGGGTGCATGCCTCTCGACTGCCGATATGCGACTGGCCGTAGCGTTCAGTCAGTCGAGCCGTTCGCTCAGGTTCCACGGCGGCCAGATTCGTGCGTAGCGGAGGCGGCGGATGCGTTCGCATCCGCCCTTCGACTCACTTAGCGCGACTGGGGGTCGCAACCGCAAGTCGGTGACGGCGGCAGGGCGCGGTGGCAACGGCCGAAGTTGGCACGATGACCTGCGAGCGGAACCGCGGCGCTCCCTCGCGCGTCACACAAGAGTGCGACGAATGACCCTTCTACTACTCGTCCTGATCCTCACGCTGAGCGGCTGCTCGGCGCTGCTGGGGGGCCGCGGCACGGGCGGCTCGGGCAGTAACGGCCACGCGGCGAGCAAGCCGGGCGGAGCTGATGACCCGGTGGTCGGCGGTGGCGGTGGCGGCGGCGTGGCGGTGCCGCCGTTGCACGACGCGGTGCGCCTGGAGCCGGACCCCACGGTCGTCAACGCGCATCCCGTGGCGATCGATCATTTCGCGATCGGGCCCGACGGGCGGACGGTGATCGTCTATTGGTGGGGCGGCAACCCTGCCTGCTACGGGCTGCAGCGCATCGACCTGGAGGTCCAGCGCGGCACGCCCGTCATCAGCGTGCTGGCGGGCACGCTGCCGGCGGCGGTGGACAAGGCGTGCACCGAGGAAGCGGTCCTCACCTCGGCGCTGGTGACGCTGGACGAGCCGATCCTGGTCGACGCCGCCAACCCGGATGCTCCCGCCGGCGAGCCGCAGTTCCTGGGCGGCGGGCAGCCGGTGGCTCCCCGCCAGGGCGTCGTGGACGCGCGGCCACACGCGGTGAGCGGCTTTGCCCTCACCGCGCAGGGCCTCTCGCTGTCGATCTACTACGTCGGCGGCACGGAGGACTGCTACGCGCTCGCCTCCGCCACCGCGGTCCGCGGCGACGATGGCCTGCTGACGGTGGAAGTGCGCGAGGGCCGCCGCCCCGACGTCGATCGGCCGTGCGAGGACATCGGCGTCAGCAAGGTGGTCGAGGTCACGCTCGGCGAGCCGCTGATCGTGGCGGCGGTGCTCGATTCGGAGCCGGGCGAGCCGGCCTACTAGCCCGACCGCGGACCCCGCTCGGTTGACACTCCCGAGCGTGAAACCCTATACTCCGCCTTCGGTGTCCCGTGCTCGGGGCGCCTTCGTGTGTGCCCAGTCGGGCACCCTCCGCTGAAGCTCAATGAGTGACCCGCCAAGGGGTCCCTGCGCGCTCGCGAAGGCACGATACCGGGCGAAAACAGACTCTCATTCAACGCGAGGAATTCGTTGCCGACGATCAGCCAGCTGGTCCGCAAGGGCCGCAAGCCGGCAGGCAAGAAGGTCAAGGCGCCGGCGCTCCGCCGCACGCTGAACACCCTGGAGCAGACGAGCTCCATGGGCCGTGGCGCGCCGCAGCGCCGTGGTGTGTGCCTGCAGGTCATGACCCGCACCCCGAAGAAGCCGAACTCTGCGCTTCGGAAGGTGGCGCGCGTCCGCCTGGTCAACGGCATGGAGGTCACCGCCTACATCCCGGGCATCGGCCACAATTTGCAGGAGCACTCGGTGGTGCTGGTCCGCGGCGGCAAGGTCCGCGACCTGCCCGCGGTCAAGTACCACATCGTGCGCGGCACGCTGGACGCCGCCGGTGTCCGCGATCGCAAGCAGGGTCGCTCGAAGTACGGCGCCAAGTCGCCGGGCAAGGGCTAGGCCGATGCCTCGACGTCCCACGGTCGCTCGCAAGTCGAAGTACGACGAACAGCTGGTCGGCACCGCGCTGACCATGGACCAGTTCACCAACAAGCTCATGCGCGGCGGCAAGCGCCAGCTGGCCGCCCGAATCCTGGAGGATGCCATCGCCCGCTGCGAGCAGCAGGCCGGCCGCTCCGGAGTCGAGGTCATGGAGCTCGCCCTGCGCAACGCCATGCCGCTCATCGAGGTCAAGCCCAAGCGCGTCGGCGGCAGCACGTACCAGATTCCGGTCGAAGTCCGTTCCGATCGCCGGGTGAGCCTTGGCATGCGCTGGCTGATCGAGTCTGCCCGCAAGCGCAACGGCCGTAGCATGGCCGAGAAGCTGGCCGCCGAGTTCGTTGACGCCTCGAACAACCTGGGCGCCGCCGTGAAGCGCCGCGAGGACACCCACCGCATGGCGGAGGCGAACCGCGCCTTCAGCCACTTCAAGTGGTAGGCGCCTGATGGCCATGAGCAGCACCGCCACGCGCGGTTCCACCACGGCGATCCCGCTGGAGCGCACCCGCAACATCGGGATCATCGCCCACATCGACGCCGGCAAGACCACCGTCACCGAGCGGATCCTCTTCTACACCAAGAAGATCTACAAGATCGGCGAGGTGCACGAAGGCGCTGCCACCATGGACTGGATGGAGCAGGAGCAGGAGCGGGGGATCACCATCACCGCCGCCGCCACGACCTGCTTCTGGGCCGATCATCGCATCAACTTGATCGACACGCCCGGCCACGTGGATTTTACGGTCGAGGTGGAGCGCAGCCTGCGCGTGCTCGACGGCGCGGTCGTCGTGTTCGACGGCGTGGCCGGCGTGGAGCCGCAGTCCGAGACGGTGTGGCGCCAGGCCGATCGCTACCGCGTGCCACGCTTCTGCTTCGTCAACAAGCTGGACCGCACCGGCGCCGACTTCTGGCGGGTGGTCGACATGATCAAGGACCGCCTGGGCGCGAACGCCGTGCCGCTGCAGGTGCCCATCGGCATCGAGGACAAGTTCCGCGGAGTGGTGGACCTCATCAACATGAAGGCCATCACCTACGGCAACGACCTGGGTGACCAGATCGACGTCGGCGACATCCCGGCCGACTTCGCGGCCGAGGCCGAGACCTGGCGCGAGAAGATGATCGAGGCGCTGGCCGACTACGACGACGACATCGCGCACAAGTACCTCGAGGGCGAGGAGATCAGCGCCGATGAGCTGCGCCGCGCGCTGCGCGCCGGCACCCTCGAGTACAAGATCGTCCCGGTCCTGTGCGGCTCCGCTCTGAAGAACAAGGGCATCCAGCCGATGCTCGACGCGGTGATCGACTACCTGCCGTCGCCGCTCGACGTGCCGCCGGTCACCGGCACCGACCCGCGCTCCAGCGAGGAGGCCACCCGCCCGACCGATGCCTCCGAGCCGTTCGCCGCGCTGGCCTTCAAGATCGCCGCGGACCCGTTCGTCGGCAAGCTGGCCTTCTTCCGGGTGTACTCCGGCACGCTGAAGACCGGCTCGTATGTCTACAACTCGACCAAGGGCACCAAGGAGCGCATCGGCCGCCTGCTGCAGCTGCACGCCAACCATCGGGAGGAGATCGAGCAGGTCAGCGCCGGCGACATCGCCGCCGCGGTGGGCCTGAAGAACACTTTCACCGGCGACACGCTGTGCGATGAGGCGAAGCCGATCGTGCTCGAGTCGATCAGCTTCCCGGAGCCGGTCATCGAGCTGGCGGTCGAGCCCAAGACCAAGGCTGACCAGGACAAGATGTCCATCGCGCTGCAGCGCCTGGCGGAAGAGGACCCGACGTTCCGGGTCAGCACCGACGAGGAGAGCGCTCAGACCCGCATCGCGGGCATGGGCGAGCTGCACCTCGAGGTGATCGTCGACCGCATGCTGCGCGAGTTCAAGGTGCAGGCCAACGTCGGCCGGCCGCAGGTCAGCTACCGCGAGGCCATCCGCAAGTCCACCAAGGGCGAGGGCCGCTTCGTGCGCCAGACCGGTGGCAAGGGCCAGTACGGCCACGCGGTCATCGACATCGAACCGCTGGAGCGCGGCGCCGGGGTGGAGTTCGAGTCGAAGATCGTGGGCGGCGCGGTGCCGCGCGAGTACTGGAAGGCCATCGAGCAGGGCATCCGCGAGGCGCTGGCCGGCGGGATCGTGGCGGGCTACCCCATGATCGACCTCAAGGCCACCCTCATCGACGGCTCGTACCACGAGGTCGACTCCTCGGAGATGGCCTTCAAGATCGCTGGCAGCATGGCCATCAAGGACGGCGCCACCAAGGCGGATCCGGCGATCCTGGAGCCGGTGATGAAGGTCGGCGTGACCACGCCCGAGGAGTTCATGGGCGATGTCATCGGCAACCTGAACGCCAAGCGCGGCCATATCGAGGGCATCGACGAGCACGGCACCAGCCGCGTGGTGCGGGCCCTGGTCCCGCTGGCCGAGATGTTCGGCTATGCCACCGAGCTGCGCAGCATGACCCAGGGGCGCGCCACCTACTCGATGGAGTTCAGCCGCTATTCCGAAGTCCCCAGCAGCATCGCCAACGAGCTGATCGCGAAGTCGAAGAGCTAACCGAGTTAAGGAGCAACGAAGGACACACCATGGCCAAGGAGAAGTTCGACCGCAGCAAGCCGCACGTCAACGTCGGCACCATCGGGCACGTCGACCACGGCAAGACGACGCTGACCGCGGCGATCACGAAGTTCCTCGCCCTGCAGGGCGGGGCGGACTTCCGCGCCTTCGACAGCATCGACAACGCTCCCGAGGAGCGGCAGCGTGGCATCACCATCGCGATCTCGCACGTCGAGTACCAGACCGCGAACCGCCACTACGCGCACGTCGACTGCCCCGGCCACGCCGACTACATCAAGAACATGATCACCGGCGCCGCCCAGATGGACGGCGCAATCCTGGTCGTGTCGGCGGCCGACGGCCCGATGCCCCAGACCCGCGAGCACATTCTGCTGGCCCGCCAGGTCGAGGTGCCGTCGCTGGTCGTGTACCTGAACAAGGTCGACATGGTCGACGACGAGATGCTCATCGACCTGGTCGAGATGGAGGTCCGTGAGCTCCTCAGCAAGTACAACTTCCCGGGCGACGAGATCCCGGTCATCCGTGGCTCGGCGCTGAAGGCCCTCGAGTCTTCGAGCACCGACCCGGAGGCCGATGAGTACAAGTCCATCAAGGAGCTGATGGACGCCGTCGACAGCTACATCCCGACCCCGACCCGCGAGGTCGACAAGCCGTTCCTGATGCCGATCGAGGACGTCTTCGGCATCAAGGGCCGCGGCACGGTGGCCACCGGCCGCATCGAGCGCGGCGTGGTCAACACCGGCGACACGGTCGAGCAGGTGGGCATCCACGCCAAGAGCCGCCAGCTGGTGGTGACCGGCGTCGAGATGTTCAAGAAGACGCTGGACGAGGGCCAGGCGGGCGACAACGTCGGCCTGCTGCTGCGCGGCATCGAGCGCGAGGAGATCGAGCGCGGCCAGGTGCTGGCCAAGCCGGGCAGCGTCAAGCCGGGTACCAAGTTCAAGGCTGAGGTCTACGTGCTCGGCAAGGAGGAGGGCGGCCGTCACACGCCGTTCTACGCCGGCTACCGGCCGCAGTTCTATCTGCGCACCACCGACGTCACCGGTGCGATCGCCATGCCGGCGGGTGTCGAGATGATCATGCCCGGCGACAACGTGAACATCGACGTCGAGCTGATCACCCCCATCGCCATCGAGCAGGGGCAGCGCTTCGCGATTCGCGAGGGCGGCCACACCGTCGGCGCCGGGGTCATCACCGAGGTGATCGGCTAGGGCCATGGCCAAGCAGCGCATCCGGATCCGCCTCAAGGCGTACGACCACAAGCTGCTCGACCAGTCGGCCGAGCAGATCGTGGAGACCGCCCAGCGCACCGGCGCCACGATCGCGGGTCCGGTGCCGCTGCCGACCCGGATCGAGAAGTACACGGTCATCCGCGGCCCGTTCGTCCACAAGGACGGCCGGGAGCAGTTCGAGATCCGGACGCACAAGCGGTTGATCGACCTGATCGATCCGTCGACCAAGACGGTCGATGCGCTGATGCGCCTCAGCCTGGCTGCGGGCGTGGATATCGAAATCAAGATGTGAGCTCGGCCGGCCACGACGGCCGGTCGGACTCATCGGTCCATCCAACGAGAGGAAGCAGGAACCAGCAGTGCCGGCAGGATTGATCGGGCGCAAGCTCGGCATGACGCGACTCTTCGGCGACGACGGAACGGTCGTGCCGGTGAGCGTCATCGAGGCAACCCCGAACAGCGTCTCGCGGCTCCGCACGCCGGAGCAGGACGGCTATGCCGCCCTGCAGCTGGCCGCAGGCGTCGCCCGGCGCATCACCAAGCCGGTCGCCGGGCAGTTCAAGCACCTGGAGCGCGACCAGCAGAAGCCGGGGCGCGTCCGCGAGTTCCGCGTTGACTCGACCGAGGGCTATGAGGTCGGGCAATCATTGGATGTCAGCCTCTTCGAGGTCGGCGAGCTGGTGGACGTGACCGGCGTCAGCCGCGGCAAGGGGTTCGCCGGCACGATCGCCCGGCACAACTTCAAGCGCGGTCCCAAGACCCACGGCTCGAACAACTACCGCCAGCCGGGCTCCGTGGGCGCCGGCACCACTCCGGGGCGTGTTTTCAAGGGGACCAAGATGGGCGGCCACATGGGCGACCAGCAGGTCACCGTGAAGAAGCTGCGGGTGGTCAAGGTCGACACCGAGCGCAACCTGCTGCTGGTGCGCGGTGCGGTGCCGGGCGCACGGAACGCGCTGCTGCTGGTCCGGAAGGCGAAGTGACCATGGCCAGCACGAAGGTTCTCAAGGCCGATGGCGCCGAAGGCGCCAAGCTCGACCTCAACGAGGCGCTTTTCGGAGCGCCGGTCAACCAGGCGCTCATCCACCAGGCGGTGGTGCGCCAGATGGCCGCGCGCCGGGTGGGCACGGCTGATACCCAGACGCGGGCAGAGGTCGCCGGCGGCGGCAGGAAGCCGTGGCGTCAGAAGGGCACCGGCCGCGCCCGCCAGGGCAGCCGCACGGCTCCCCACTGGAAGGGCGGCGGCGTGGTCTTCGGGCCGCACCCGCGCAGCTACGACCAGAAGATGAACGCCAAGATGCGGCGCGCCGCCCTGCGCGGGGTGCTGAGCGCCAAGGCCAGCGACGGGGCGCTGCGCGTGGTCGAGGGCTTCGGCCTGGACGAGATCGGGACCCGGAGCGTGGCCGAGCGGCTGCGCGCCTGGGACGCCAGCGGCAAGGTGCTGGTGGTGCTGCCGACGCGCGACCACGTGGTCGAGCGCTCGTGCCGCAACCTGCGCGAGGTGCGAGTCATCCTGGCCGACAGCCTGAACGTGGTCGACCTGCTGGAGGCCGACACCGTGGTGTTCACCCGCGATGCGCTGGCCCGGGCCGAGGAGACCTACGCATGACCTTGAGTGCGCAGGCCGTGCTGCTGCGGCCGGTGATCAGCGAGAAGAGCGTCGTGGAGACGGAGCGCAACAATTACACCTTCGCCGTCGCACGCGACGCCAACAAATTCCAGATCAAGGACGCCGTGCAGGAGCAGTTCAAGGTGGACGTGCTCGACGTGCGGGTGCTGACCGTGAAGCCCAAGCAGAAGCGGCGCGGCCGCCGGCAGAAGGGGACCGTCCCCGGCTGGCGCAAGGCGGTGGTGACCATCGCCGACGGTCAGAAGATCGAGCTCTTCGAGACGGTATAGAGACATGCCACTTCGCAGCTATCGACCAACCAGCCCCGGCCTGCGGCAGATGACGCGGAACACCTTCGAGGAGGTGACCACCGATCAGCCGCACAAGCCGCTCACCGAGCGGCTGGTTCGCCGTGCCGGTCGCAACAGCCAGGGCAAGCTCACCGTCCGCCACCAGGGATCGGGCCACAAGCGCCTGTACCGGGTCATCGACTGGAAGCGCGACAAGACCGGCGTGCCGGCGCGCATCGCCACGGTCGAGTACGACCCGAACCGCTCCGCGCGCATCGGCCTGCTGCACTACGCCGACGGCGAGAAGCGCTACATGCTGCTGCCGCACGGGCTCGGCGTGGGCGACACCGTCGTCTCCGGGCCGGATGCCGAGGCGCGCACCGGCAACGCGCTGCCGCTGAGCCGCATCCCGCTGGGCACGCAGGTGCACAACATCGAGCTGGTCGCCGGGCGCGGGGGGCAGATCGTGCGCTCCGCCGGAAGCAGCGCGCAGCTGCTCGCCAAGGAGGGTGGCATGGCCACTATCAGGCTGCCCTCCGGGGAGGTGCGCCGCGTGCGCGCCGAGTGCATGGCCACCGTCGGCCAGGTCAGCAACCTGGACCACGAGAACCAGAACATCGGCAAGGCCGGCCGCAGCCGCCACATGGGCCGCCGCCCGCAGGTGCGCGGCGTGGTGATGAACCCCAACGACCACCCGCACGGCGGTGGCGAGGGCAAGTCGCCGACCGGCATGCCGCCCAAGACGCCGTGGGGCAAGCAGGCCATGGGCCTGCGCACCCGCAAGAACAAGACGACCAACAAGCAGATCGTCCGCCGTCGGTATGGACGGGGTTAGGAGAACTCGATGAGTCGCTCTCTCAAGAAGGGACCGTTCGTCGAGGCGCGCCTGCTCGGCCGCATCGACGACATGAACAAGCGCAACGAGCGCAAGGTGCTGAAGACCTGGTCGCGGGCCAGCGTGATCTTCCCGCAGATGATCGGGCACACGATTGCCGTCCACGACGGCAAGCGGCACGTGCCGGTGTTCATCACCGAGAACATGGTCGGCCATCGCCTGGGCGAGTTCGCCCCGACCCGGCACTACCGGGGCCACGGCAAGGCCACCGAGCGCTCGACGGCGCTGAAGTAGGAATCGGACATGCGCGTATCGGCTACGGCCAAGTACATCCGCATCAGCCCGCGCAAGGTGCGGCTGGTGACCGACCTCATCATCGGCAAGCCGGTGGAGGAGGCGGCCGCCGTGCTGCGCTTCCTGCCGAACGCCGCCGCGCGCGACGTCGCCAAGGTGCTCAAGAGTGCCACCGCCAACGCGGAGAACAACTTCAACCTCGCGGCCGACGAGCTCACCGTGGTGAGTGCCACCGCCGACGAGGGACCGACCCTGAAGCGCGGACGGCCGCGCGCCCAGGGCCGCTACTTCGGAATCTTGAAGCGGACCAGCCACATCACCGTCGCCGTGGCTGATCAGGAGGATGCCTGATGGGTCATAAGGTTCACCCGTACGGCTTCCGGATCGGCGTCATCAAGCCCTGGCTCGCCAAGTGGTACGCGGATCGCGACTACGCCACCTTGCTGCAGGAGGACATGCGGATCCGGCAGCTGGTCGGCAGGCAGCTGGCCAACGCCAGCGTCAGCCAGGTCGAGATCGAGCGCGGCATCAACCACGTCACGGTGACCGTGCACTCCGCCAAGCCGGGAATCGTCATCGGCAAGGGCGGCGCCAACGTCGAACTGCTGCGCACCTCGATCGGCAAGCTGACCGACAAGAAGGTCAAGCTCGAGATCAAGGAGATCCTGCAGCCGGAGCTGGACGGGGTGCTGGTGGCGCAGAACGTGGCCAACCAGCTGGAGCGCCGCATCGCCTTCCGCAAGGCGATCAAGCAGACCATCCAGCGCACCATCAAGGCCGGCGCCAAGGGCGTGCGCATCCAGGTCTCCGGACGGCTGGGCGGCTCCGAGATGAGCCGCACCGAGTGGGATCGCGAGGGTCGCATCCCGCTGGGCACGCTGCGCGCCGACATCAGCTACGGCGTGGTCCACGCCCGCACGACCTACGGCCGTATCGGTGTCAAGGTGTGGATCTACCGCGGCGAGCAACTGGGTGAGCGGCCGGGATCGGCCCGCACCGAGCCGCGCGAGCGGGCCCGCCCCGCCCGCGGAGGTCGCACCTCGACCCGTGCCGCAGCGCAGGCTGCGCCGGCCGAGGAAGCGGCCACTGCGGCGACCCCGACGGCTCCCGCATCGGCTCCTGCCGAGCAGAGCGGCGGAGAGGAGGCCTGAGCCGATGCTGATGCCAAAGCGCGTCAAGCACCGCAAGGTGCAGCGCGGCCGCCGGGCCGGCATGGCCAAGGGCGGCACCGCTGTGAGCTTCGGCGACTTCGGCCTGATGGCCGAGGAGGTGTGCTGGCTGACCAGCCGCCAGATCGAGGCCGCGCGGCGGGCGATGACCCACCACATCAAGCGCGGTGGACGCATCTGGATCCGTGTCTTCCCGGACAAGCCGGTCACCAAGAAGCCGGCTGAGGTGCGGATGGGCTCCGGAAAGGGTGCGCCCGACCACTGGGTGGCCGTGGTGAAGCCCGGCCGGGTGATGTTCGAAATGTCCGGCGTGCCGGAGCCGATCGCCCGCGAGGCGATGCGCCTGGCCGGCCACAAGCTGCCGATCTCCACGAAGTTCGTGGTCAAGGAAGGACTCGAACATGGACATCAGTGAGATCCGACGCCTCTCGGACACGGACCTGGAGGCGGCCCTGGTGGATGCCCGCCAGGAGCTGTGGAAGGTGCGCTTCGACCTCGCCACGCGCCAGGAAAAGAACTACAGCAGGCTGCCGGCGACGCGGAAGCGCATCGCCCGCATCCTTACCGTCATGACCGAGCGCCAGCATGCCGCCGAGGCATCCGCTGACGCTGAGAAGGCCAGCTGATGCAGGGAAAGAGACGAACCAAGGTCGGGCGCGTGGTGTCCGACAAGATGGACAAGACCGTCGTGGTCAGCGTCGAGCGGCTGCGCCGCCACCCGATCTACAAGCGGGTGGTGCGGCTGTCGACCAAGTTCAAGGCGCACGACGAGGACAACTCGGCGCATGTCGGCGACACGGTGCGCATCGAGGAGAGCCGCCCGCTGTCGCACGACAAGCGCTGGAAGGTGGTCGAGGTCGTGGCGCGCGGCTCGCACGAGGAGCTGGTGGGCTAGATGATCCGCCAGTACACCCGGCTGCGCGTCGCCGACAACACCGGCGCTCGCACGCTGCAGTGCATCACCATCATCGGCCGCTCGCAGGCGGACACCGCCGAGGTCGGTGACGTGATCGTGGCCAGCGTGAAGCAGGCGCTGCCCAACTCGGGCGTCAAGAAGGGCGACGTGGTGCGGGCCGTGGTTGTGCGCACCGCCAAGGAGTACGGGCGCCCGGACGGCAGCCACATCCGATTCGACGAGAACGCGGCGGTGCTGATCACGCCCCAGGGCAGCCCCCGCGGCACGCGCATCTTCGGCCCTGTGGCCCGTGAGCTGCGCGAGCGCAACTACATGAAGATCGTGTCGCTCGCCCCGGAGGTGCTGTAGCCGTGAACGTCAGGAAGGGCGACACCGTGATGGTGCTGGCCGGAAAGGACCGCGGCAAGCGCGGCACGGTGGAGCGCGTCGAGCACACCAAGCGCGGGCTGGGCATCGTGGTGCAGGGCCTGAACATGGCCAAGCGTCACCAGCGACCGCGGTCGCGCACCCAGACCGCCGGCATCCTGGACCTGCCGGTGCCGATCCATGTCAGCAACGTGCAGGTCGTGTGCCCACGCTGCGACAAGCCGACGCGGGTCGGCATGGCCATTCGCGAGGACGGGTCGCGGGTGCGGGTGTGCAAGCAGTGCGGCGAGCAGATCGAGGCGAAGGGCCGATGAGCGAAGAGACGACCAAGCCGAAGCGCACGCGCAAGCCGGCCGCTGCCTCGGCCGAGGAGGCGACTGCCAACGGCAATGGCAAGGGCAACGGGAAGGCAGCCTTTGCGCCGCCGACCTATGCCGGGCTGCGCCAGCGCTACCACGAGGAAGTGGTGCCGGCGCTGCAGCGCGATTTCAGCTACGCCAACGCAATGGAGATCCCGCGCCTCGAGAAGGTGATCGTGAACATCGGCCTGGGCGAGGCGATCGCCAACGCCAAGGCGCTCGACGCCGCGGTCGGCGACCTGGCCACCATCACCGGCCAGAAGCCGATCGTGACGCGCGCCAAGCGCTCGATCGCCCAGTTCCGGCTGCGCACCGGCATGCCCATCGGCGCCAAGGTGACGCTGCGCGGGCAGCGGATGTACGACTTCCTGGAGCGGACCATGCGCCTGGCACTGCCGCGCATCCGCGACTTCCGGGGAATCGCCACCCGCTCGTTCGACGGCCGCGGTAATTTCAGCCTGGGGCTGCGCGAGCAGCTCGTCTACCCGGAGGTCGACTACGACAAGATCGACCGCCTGCGCGGCCTCGAGATCAGCATCGTGACGACCGCCAAGACCGACGAGGAGGGCCGCAGGCTGCTGCAGCTCCTCGGCATGCCGTTCCAGGCCAACTAGGAGAGAGCCTCACCGTGGCAAAGAAGTCATCCATCGCGCGAGCGGCACGCCCGCCTCGGCACAAGGTCCAGCAGCACAACCGCTGCTCGATCTGTGGCCGGCCGCGGGGCTACATGCGCCGCTTCGCGATGTGCCGGATCTGCTTCCGGGAGCGCGCCCTGGACGGGCTGCTGCCGGGCGTGACCAAGTCGAGCTGGTAGCCCGACGAAGAGCGGCCGCGATATCGGCCCATCAGCGGCAGGCGCCAACCACGCAGGGCGTGGCGCGAACCACCGCCGAGGAGAACTGACCAAGACCATGACCACATCCGATCCGATCGCCGACATGCTGACCCGGATCCGCAACGCCAGCCTGGCGCGGCACCGGGAGCTGACCCTGCCCTCGTCCAAGATGAAGCGCGAGATCGCCCGCATCCTGGCCGACGAGGGATTCATCGAGTCGTACTCGACCCAGCAGGACGGCGTGCAGGAGATGCTCACCGTCCAGCTCAAGTACGTCGAGGGCCGCACGCCGGTCGTCTCCGGGCTGAAGCGCATCAGCAAGCCCGGGCTGCGCGTCTACGCGCGCAAGACCGAGATCCCGCGCGTCCTGGGGGGCCTGGGGCTGGCCATCCTGTCCACCTCGCACGGGGTGATGACCGGCTCGCAGGCTCGCAAGCTCAACCTGGGCGGCGAAGTCCTGTGCTACGTGTGGTAGGGGGCGGCTGATGTCGAGAATCGGACGGCTTCCCATCACCATCCCGTCGGGCGTGGAGCTGACCCAGGAGGGTCGCCTGCTGCGCGTCAAGGGGCCGCTGGGCATGCTGGAGCGCGAGATCCATCCGGAGATGCAGATCGAGCGCAGCGACGGCGAGGTCCGCATCGTGCGCCCCAGCGACGAGCCGCGACACCGCGCGCTGCACGGCCTGACCCGCACCCTGGTGAGCAACATGGTCACCGGCGTGACGTCCGGCTTCAGCAAGGGCCTGGAGATCTCCGGCGTCGGCTACCGCGCGCAGCTGCAGGGGTCGAAGCTGGTCCTGGCGCTGGGCTACTCGCATCCGATCGAGGTGGACCCGCCGAGCGGCATCGAGTTCCGCGTCGAGACGCCCACCCGCCTTGCGGTGTTCGGCGCCGACAAGGAGCTCGTCGGCCAGACGGCGGCCTACATTCGCTCGCGGCGCAAGCCGGAGCCTTACAAGGGCAAGGGCATCCGCTACGCGGGCGAGCAGATCCTGCGCAAGGCCGGCAAGGCCGGCAAGGTCGGAGGCGCCAAGTGATCAAGAAGCAGAGCCGCGACGCGCTGCGTCGCAAGCGGCACGAGCGCATTCGCCTTCGCCTGAACGGCGACGCCGAGCGGCCGCGCCTGTCGGTGTTCCGCTCGACGCGCTTCATCTACGCGCAGGTCATCGACGACTCCAGCGGCCGCACCCTGGCGGCGGCCTCCAGCCGCGAGGCGGAGCTTTCCGCCGGCAACGGCAAGGTCGACGCTGCGCGGGCAGTGGGCAGAGCGCTGGCCGAGCGGGCAAAGGCAGCCGGCGTGAAGTCGGTCGTGCTCGATCGGGGCGGATATCAGTACCACGGGCGGGTTCGCTCGCTCGCCGAGGGCGCCCGCGAGGGCGGCCTGGATCTGTAGGGCGAGGAGCACAGCATGGCAAGAATCGATCCGACCAAGCTCAACCTCGAGGAGAAGGTCGTCCAGATCAACCGGGTGGCGAAGGTCGTCAAGGGCGGCCGTCGCTTCAGCTTCAGCGCCGTCGTCGTGGTGGGTGACCGCAACGGCGTGGTCGGCGCCGGGCTGGGCAAGTCGAACGAGGTGCCCGAGGCCATCCGCAAGGGCGTCGAGGACGCGAAGAAGCACCTCATCCGCGTGCCGCTCGTAGGCGCCACCATCCCGCACGAGGTGCGTCACGACTACGGCGCCTCGCACGTGATGCTCAAGCCGGCCGCGCCCGGCACCGGCGTGATCGCCGGCGGCTCGGTGCGCTCGGTGGTCGAGGCCGCCGGGGTGCGCGATCTGCTCTCCAAGTCGATGGGCAGCACCAACCCGGTCAACGTGGTGCGCGCCACCATGGAGGCCCTGGCCAGCCTGCGATCGGCCGATGCCATCGCCACCGCGCGCGGCAAGACCGCCGAGCAGCTGCTGGGCAAGCGCGGCGCCGAGGCGGCGCGCAAGCCGCACGAGTACGTGGAGCGGCCGGCGCCGGCCTTCCCGATGGGAGGCGGCCGTGGCCGATAACAAGCTGCGCGTGACCTGGGTGAAGTCCACCATCGGGCACAAGGCCGGCGCCCGCGGAACGATCCGCGCGCTCGGCCTGCATCGGCTGAACCAGACCATCGAGATCGCCGACACGCCCGCCAACCGCGGGATGATCCGGCGCGTGGCCTTCCTGCTGCGCGTGGACGAGCGGGCGAAGGAAGGGGGCTCCGAGTGAAGCTGCACGACCTGCAACCCCCGTCAGGCTCGCACAAGCCACCCCGCCGGGTGGGGCGCGGCCATGGTTCGGGGCGGGGCAAGACGGCCGGCCGAGGCACCAAGGGCCAGAAGTCGCGCGCCGGCTCCAGCATCCCGGCCTGGTTCGAGGGCGGCCAGACGCCGCTCCACGTCCGCACCCCCAAGCTGCACGGCTTCAAGAACCGATTCCGCGTCGAATACGCGCCGGTCAACCTGTCGGCGCTGTCCGAGGTGGCGGCGGGGACGCTGATCACGCCCGACGTGCTCCAGCATGACGGCCTGCTGCGCCGCTCCAAGACCAAGGCGCAGCCGGTGAAGATCCTGGGCAACGGTGACGCGCCGAAGGGCGTGACCATCCACGCCCACGCCTTCACCCGCTCGGCGCTGGAGAAGCTCCAGGCCGCGGGCAGCACGGCGCAGCGCATCAGCTGGCCGGACGGGCTGCCGATCGACGAGGAGGCGGAGGCTGCCGAGGCCCAGGCCGCCGAGGCCGAGGCCGAGGAGAAGGCAGCCGCCCGCGCCGCCAAGGCGGAGGCGAAGGGCGAAGCCAGCGAGGCAGCGGCAACTGCGTCGGACGAGGCGGAAGAGACCGCACCAGCTGAAGAGGACGCACCAGCTGAAGGGGCGGCACCGGCTGAAGAGGCCGCATCGGCTGAGACGCCGGACGAGACTGCATCGGCTGAAGTGCCGGATGAGAGCGGGTCGTAGGTGATCGACTCGCTGGTCACCGCCTTCCGGGCGCCGGACATCCGGCGCAAGATCCTGTTCACGCTGGGGATCCTGCTGATCTTCCGGGTGCTGACCAACGTGCCCGTTCCCAACGTGGATCCGGAT
>DATBIY010000001.1:0-45255 GCA_036556695.1 Candidatus Limnocylindria bacterium | reverse complement strand
GAGGGCAGCTGCGCGTAGCCGACGATGTCGCCCGCAGCGTTGATGTCGAACGCGTCGGCGTGGTCCCCACCGAGCGTCGGGAGCAGCACGGCTGTGCCGACCGCACCATTCGGCTCGTCCGGCACCCACAGAAATGGGAGCTCGTCCGCAATCGGCTCGCCAACGCTCGTCGAGCCAATCACCCACCCGTCCGCGTTGACCGCCTCGGCGACCCCGCCGTGGGCGCCCGGCGCGTACGACAGCTCGGTCATCGTCCCGGTCGTGCCATTCGGCGTATCGGGCGTCCAGATGAATGGGCGTGACATGAAGGCGGGATCGTTCGAGTATCCCACCACCTGACCGGAGTCGTTGAGGTCGGTGCCGATGCTCATCACGTCGCCGGGAAGGGTCCCGATCTCGAACATGTCCCCGACGGCACCGTTCGGCTCGTCCGGAATCCACAGGAATGCGCGAGAGGCCGACGTGCCGGTGACCTGGCCGGATGCGTTGATGGCGTTGGCCTCGGCAGCCACGGTTCCCAGGTTTCCGAGGTCGTGCATTTCGCCGTCCCACAGGAACGCGTGGCTCTGGCCGTCGGCGGCCAGCGAAGCGCCGACGATCTGGTTCTTGCCGTTGATGTCGTTCGCGGCGCTGCTGCGGTCATCCCCGACGGTGCCCAGGTCGAACATCACGCCTGCCATCGGCGGCCACCAGAAGGCATGGAAGCCGTGCTGCGCACTGCCCGGCTCGGTATCGGCGTGGCCCACCACCACGCCGCTGGGGGACACCGCTCGGGCCGCGCTGTCGAGCCCACCGAGTACGCCGAGATCGGTGAAGTGATAGACCACGTCGATCGTCGCGGGCGCGCTCGGGCTCTCGGATGCGCCCTGGGAAGGCTCGACGGTGGCCGGTTCGGACATCAGACTCGAGGTCGAGGGCGCGCCACCACCGCCCGGCATGCATGCGGACGCAGCGACGACGAGTCCCACGACGGCGACGAGCCGCGGCGAGCGCCCCAGACGCTTCCCCCTCCACCCGTCACGCATCGTCCGAGCCCTGGCGAATCCGTGCGAATGCTCCGCTCGGTCCAGTCCAGCGCCAAGGGCCGGTCGTCATCCGGGAAAGGTCAAATGTCGCGATCGGCCGCCCTCAGGCGGCTGGGGGTGCCAACGCCGCCTCACTCTTGGCGACGGCGTGAGCGGCAGACCCGCGAAATGTGGCTCCGGCGGGAGGATTCGAACCTCCGACCAAGCGGTTAACAGCCGCCCGCTCTACCACTGAGCTACGCCGGAGCGTCGACCGCTGGGCGGTCGAACGGCGCCGCATGGGCGCCGGCGACGAGGATACCACGCTCGTCGCAGGGACCACCCGGTACCCTACGGGTGAGGTTCAGGACAGGGTGGAGGCCAGATATGAGCATGAGCGCGGAACGCATCCGGACCGCTGTCGAGAACGCCAGCGCCTACCTGGGCGAGCACCCGCAGGACGCGAAGGCGACCGACAGCGAGGCGACCGCGACCGTGGTCGACGGCCTTGTCGTCCGCGTCACCGGTGCCGATGGAGCGGAAATCATCACCGATATGGTGCCGTCGGTGGGAGGCACCGCCAGCGCGCCGTCCCCCGGCTGGCTGCTGCGCGCTGCCGAGGCGAGCTGCGTGGCCACGCTCATCGCCATGCGCGCGGCCATGCTCGACGTGCGGCTCGACAGCCTGGAGGTGACGGTGGATTCGGTCTCCGACGACCGCGGCCTGCTGGGCATCGCCGACGACGTGCCGGCCGGGCCGCTTTCGGGACGCGTTCGGGTGCGGATCGCGTCGGCGGGCGCGGACGCCGCGCAGCTCGAGGAGATCGCCCACTGGGGCGTGGCCCACTGCCCGGTGTGCGACGCGGTCGAGCGCGCGGTACCGATCACGACCGAGGTCGTGATCGGCTGACGGCCTACTCCAGGTAGTCCTTCAGCTTGCGGCTGCGGCTCGGGTGCCGCAGTTTGCGGAGCGCCTTGGCCTCGATCTGCCGGATCCGCTCGCGGGTCACGTTGAAGTCGCGGCCGACCTCCTCCAGGGTGCGGGATCGGCCGTCCTCCAGCCCGAAGCGGAGCTGCAGCACGCGCCGCTCGCGCGGGGTGAGCGAGTCGAGCACGCCTTCGACCTGCTCCTTGAGCAGCTGGTGGCTGGCGGCATCGGCCGGGGCGACGCTGGCGAGGTCCGGGATGAAGTCGCCCAGGTGCGAGTCCTCCTCCTCGCCGATCGGCGTCTCCAGGCTCACCGGCTCCTGGCTGACCTTCATGATCTCGCGCACCTTCTCCGGCGAGACCGTTTGCGGCCCGATCGCCTCGCGCTCGTCGACCTCGCCCTCGGTCGGCTCGCGCTGGAGCTTGTCGCGCAGCTCGCGGATGATCTCGTCGCGGCTCATGCGCCGCGCGATCTCCTCCACCGTCGGCTCGCGGCCGAGCTCCTGGAGCAGCGTCCGGCTCACGCGGATCAATCGGTTGATCGTCTCCACCATGTGGACCGGGATGCGGATCGTGCGCGCCTGGTCGGCGATGGCACGGGTGATCGCCTGCCGGATCCACCACGTGGCGTACGTGCTGAACTTGAAGCCCTTCTCGTAGTCGAACTTCTCGACCGCCCGGATGAGGCCGATGTTGCCCTCCTGGATGAGGTCCAGGAAGCTCATGCCGCGCCCGATGTACTTCTTGGCGATGCTGACCACGAGGCGCAGGTTGGCCTCGGTCAGTCGCTTGCGGGCATCGGTCGACTGCTCGACCAGGCGACCGGACCGCTTCTCGAGCGGGACATCCGGCGGGATGGCCGGGTCGTAGCCGAGCTCGAGCAGGTAGGCGGCATCGTTGCCGTCCTCGATGTACTGCCGCACGATCTCCTGCGTCGTCTCCCGCGCCCAGCGCTCGAACTCGATGAGCTCGGTCGCCCCGGCGTGGTCGATGGCCTTGAACCGATACGTGTGGCCGAACAGGACCGCCTGCCTCAGCGCCTCGCCGGGGTCATCCGCGAAGAGCTTGATGAGCGACTCCGCGTGCATGATGCGCTCGCGGGCCTCATCGTTGAGGTCGGGCGCCTTGCGAGCCTTGGACAGCTTCACCGTCGGCGGCTCGATCGGCTGCCTGCGGCCGACCCACCAGTCGACCGCGTCGCGGGCGACGCGCGGCGACTCCTTGGGCAGATCGAAGGCGCGCATGGCGGCCATGGACCGGGCCTTCGGCTCCGAGTTCGACAGGACCCAGGTATAGAGGTCGGTGAGGGCGCGGCCCGGATCCTCGACGACGAGCTCGCCGAGCTCGATCGCCTTGGCCAGGACGACCTCCTCCTCGGCGGTGAGCAGCGCCACCTTGCCGATCTCCTTGAGGTACATCCGCACCGGGTCGTCGATGCCGATGAGGTCGGCGGCCAGCGCCTCCAGGTCCTCCTCGGCCGCCTCGGCCGTGCCGGAGGGCTTGCCGGCCTGGGTCTCCTCGTCCTCCTCCGGCTCGGCGATGAGGGTCGGGTTGTTCTCCGCGTCGAGCACCTCGACGCCGCTCTCCTCGGCAGCGGCGTACAGCTCCTCGATCTGGCCGAGGTTCTCCTCCGGCTGCGGGACGACCTCCAGGATCTGGTCGTGGGTGATGAAGCCCTCTTCACGGCCCTTGTCGAGCAGGCCCTCGATGAGCCGGCTCTCGGCCGGTGCCCCACCGTTCGTCGCGCCGGGCTTGGCCTTGACCGGCTTCGTGGCGCGCTTCGCGCGAGCCGCCTTGGCGGCAGCCGCCTTCGGTGCCGCATTTGCCCTCGGCGCCGATGCCGTGACCTTACTCGTGGCTGGAGCCTTCGCGGTCGCAGCCTTCGCCTTCGCGGCAGCCGGCTTGGCAGCGCGTGCCTTCGCGGCCGGAGCCTTCGGCTTCGCGGCGGTGGCCTTCGCAGTGGCCTTCGGAGCAGTCGCCTCAGGCTTGGCCGCCGCGTTGGCGGAGGCCTTCGCGGCCGGAGCCTTCGCGGCGGTCGCCTTCGCGGTCGGCTTGGCCGGGGCCTTGGCTGCAGGCGCCTTCGGCTTGGCCGCCGCCTTCGCGGGCGCCTTCGGCTTCGCGGTCTTCTCCTTGTCGGCGGCCGTGGTGTCGCCGCGCTTCTTCGTCGTCACTGCCAAGCTCAGGTCCTCCTCACGCCCGCCACCTCGGCAGGCTCGTGCATCTCCCGGGTCGCCTCGGCCTTGTCCCGGCCGAGCCGTATCAGCTGTTGTTCGATCGATTCCAGGCGTGCCTGGTCCCCGTCGCGCTGCGCCTCCTCGAGCAGGACGCGTCCGTCACGCAGGTCCTCGTCCAGCCGCTGGATCCGCAGCCGGAGGAGCGTCACCCGCAGGACGCGCTGTGCCGTCTCCGCGTCGAGCCCATCCTGGGTGTCGGTCGCCGCGATCCGGGCCAGCAGGTCGCGCGCCAGCTCCGCGCTGGCGGGATCGAGCTCCGCCACGAACGACTCGAGCACGCTGCCCGCCTGGGCCGCCCCGTTCGACCGGTCAAGGTGCTCCCGCCAGGCCTTCGCCAGGGCCGATGCGGTGGCATCCCGCAAGGGGAGCGGCCCCTCGGGCAGGTCGGCGACGAGCCCCGGGTAGCGCAGCAGGAGGCTCATCGCCTCCATCTCCAGGGGCGGCAGGTGCGCCCGCTCCGGCATTCCGGTGACGGCCTCCGACGGGCGCGACGGCCGGCTCGCCGGGCGCCGCACCGGCTCCCGCTGGAGCGCCTCGTGGAGCACCCGCTCCTCGACCCCCACGATCTGCGCCAGGCGCTGGAGGTAGAGGTTGCGTTCGATCGGGTCGCCGACCCGCTTCAGCAGGGCGAGCACCCGACCGGTGAGCTCCCGCTTCCCGGCCACGCTGTCCAGGCCGACG
Source organism: Candidatus Limnocylindria bacterium (assembly GCA_036556695.1). Classification (GTDB taxonomy): domain Bacteria; phylum Chloroflexota; class Limnocylindria; order QHBO01; family QHBO01; genus DASSCW01. The sequence goes on along the minus strand of DATBIY010000001.1, from coordinate 40,410 downwards.
TCGGCGGCGGTGCGGTCGATGAAGTACTCGATCACCGGCTTCGCCCCGGCCACGGCCTGGCGCCACGCCTCGGGATCGGTCCGGATGAGCTCGTCCGGATCCTTGCCGGCGGGAATGCGCACGACCCGCACCTTCGACACGCTCTGGTCCGGCCCGAGCTCCTCGAGCAGCCCGCGCTGCGTGGCGGCTTCGCCCGCCAGGTCGACGTCGTACGCGAGCGCCACGCCATCGGCATAGCGGGTGGCCAGCTCGATCTGGCCCGCCGTCAGCGCGGTACCCAGACTGGCGACGACGTTCGCGAAGCCGGCCTGGTGGGCGGCCATGACATCGGTGTAGCCCTCCACGATGACGGCCAGCTTCTCGCGGCGGATCGCGTTCCTGGCGAGGTCGATGCCGAACAGGGTCCGGCTCTTGTCGAACAGCGGCCCCGCCGGCGAGTTCAGGTACTTCGGCCCGTCCGCGCCGGGCATGATCCGTCCGCCGAGGCCCACCGCCCGGCCGGAGGCGTCGCGAATGGGGATGATGATCCGGCCCCGGAACTTGTCGATCACCCCGCCGCGGTTCGAGGCAGAGGCAAGCCCGGCGCCGATGAGCTCGTCGTTCACGAAGCCGCGCCCGATGAGCCGGCGCGTGAGCGCCTCCCACGTATTCGGCGCATAGCCGATGGTGAACTTCTCGAGCGTCTCGGCCGTGAAACCGCGCTCCTCGAGATAGGCCCGCGCCCGCTCGGCCTGGTGCGCCTGGAGCAGCACCTCGCGGTACCAGGCGATGGCCGCCTCGAGCGCCTCGCGCAGCCGGCGCTTGCGACGGTCCTCCTTCGCGGTTCGCTCGCTGAGCTCGACGCCCGCCTTCTCCGCCAGTCGGGCCAGGGCCTCGCGGAAGTCGAGGCCGTCGCGCCGCATGAGGAAGGTGAAGATGTCGCCGCCCTCGCCGCAGCCGAAGCAGTGCCACGTCTCGCGGTCCGGGCTGACCACGAACGACGGCGTCTTCTCGGCGTGGAACGGGCACAGGCCCTTGAAGGCGGAGCCGGCGCGCTTCAGTGCCACCGTCTCGCCCACGATGTCCACGACGGGCAGTTTCGATTTGATCTCGGCGGCGATGCCGGATGACGTCATGCGGGTGTGCGATTCGAGCGGCTCAGGCCGCTTGTCAAGGGGTTTGTCAAGGCCGTGGCACGTATCTTACCGCAAAGTCAAGGGGCTTGGCTGCACGACGCAGCACGGCCGTGGCGATCATGATGTTGGCTGCCTAGAATCCTGGTCTCACCACCCCACTCCTTCGGAGAGCAGCCCATTCCCGCCCGGATGGCACCCCCGGTCCCGGCCGAGCTTCCCGAGCGCATGCAGTCCGCGTTCACCGACCTTCACGCGTCCCGGCTGTACGGGTTTGCGCTGATCGTGGCACTTGGCGAGCGGCGCACGGCAGCGAGGGCGGCCGCCGACGCCCTCCTCGGCGCCCTGACCCGCGTCGACGAGCTGCGGCACCCGGAGCGCGCGGCGGCCTGGCTTCGGCACGAGGTGCTGCGGGACCTCCATGCGGGCCGCCTGCCGGTAGGGATCGACCGCGCGCGGCTCGCTTCCCTCGAGGCACAGGGCGTGACGCGGCCGGCGACCTGGGGCCTCGCCGCGCTTTCGCTCGACCAGCGCGCCGCACTCGTCGCGGCCGATGTCGAACGCTTCGCGCCGGCCGACGTGGAGCGCGTGGTCGGGCGCGGTCCCGCGGCGACCATGCGTCTGCTCGCCGAGGCGCGAGAGCGGTACGTGGTTTCCGCAACCCGTCACCTGCCGGATCCTGAACCGGAGGTGCGGCTCCTCGACGGACCAGTGGGGCGTCGGGTCGCCGAGCTCGCTTCGGGCGGCATCGGGCGAGGGTGGTTTCCGTGACCGGTCGTCGCCGGAACGACGCCCGCGACCTCCATGACCGTTTCGCCGCATGGCTCGTCGGCGACCGATCCACTCCGCTGGGCCGGGATGTCGCGGTCCATGCGGCAGTCTGCGCGGCATGCCGACAGGCGATCGCGGCGGTCGACACCCTGGGCACGATCGACATTGGCGCGCTCTCGCTCCCGGAGATGCCGGCCGACACCGGCCCCGCGGTGCGGGCGGGGGCTCGGGCGGGCCAGTGGCGCCTCGCGGCATCGGCGGCGGCGGTGCTGATGGTCGCCACCAGCGCGGCGGCGCTCAGCGGTGGCCTGTTCCGAGCGCCAGGTGCCGACAGTCTCACGCCGACTCCCGACCAGGAGGTCCTGGGAGGAGCTGGCAGCACCCCCGGCTCCATGCCCAGTGGTGGTGGACAGGCGAGCGGTGGTGCCATCGGCTCGGGAAGCGACACGGCCTCGCCCTCGACGGGATCGACCATGACGGCGACCGGAGCCCCCGTTCCGCCGGGCTCCGTGCCGATCTCCCTCCCCACCGCGACGCCATCCCGCCCCTCGGCTGGCTCGCCGACCCCATCCCCGGCTCCAACGCTCGGGACGACACCCAGTCCGAGTGCCACGCAGACGTCACCAGCCTCGCCATCGACGCCGGCCACCGAGCCTCCCGCTTCCGGCAGCGCCGACGCCAGCCCGAGCGTCGAGCCGTCCACGAGCGGCGGCTGAGCGCTCACCCGAGCCGGGCATGGCCCGCCGCTTGCAGCGCGTCGTGGGAGACAAGTACGATCGAGATCCACATGACCGACAAGCGGCGCCGTCCGCGGTCGGACGTTGCAGGGCGGCCGAAACGCAATCCGTTCAATGCGCGCCACCTCGCGCGCCTGCGGGGCTTCGCCGTGCTCGTCGCGCTCGGAGACCAACCGGCGGCGCTCCGCGCCTGCGAGCGAGCGCTCGCGGACGGCGAGCGCCGCCATGCTCGCCACGGGCTCGCACACCCCGAGGGCTGGCTGCGCGGACGGGTGATCCACCACCTCGGCGGGCTGCCGCAGCCCCTGGCCCGCTGGCTCGCGCCGTCCGACGAGGCGCACATGATCGAGCGCCGGGCCACGTTGCGGGCGCTCGGGGCCAGTGATGCGGTGATCGGCGGGCTTTCGTCGCTCAGCTTGCTCGATCGTGGCCTCGTCGTCGCCCACGAAGTCGAGCGTCTGCCGATGGAAGAGGTCCAGGCGATGCTCGGGCGCGACGCGGCCGGCGCCCGGCGCCGCGTGTCGCGGGCGCTGCATGGCTACGTGCGCGGCGCACTGAAGCTCCTCGAGGAGGAGCCTTGGGCACGGCGTGAACCGTCCGGAGAGCTGGCGACCAGGATCGCCATGGCTGCGCGCCACTATCCTGGCGGCGCCGAGGAACGTTCCCGATGAGCCTGTTCGCTGCCGCGCGGCCCGGCGTCGGCCACAGCGCCTTCCGCGCCTGGCTGACGTCGGCGGACGAAGCGGCGCCGAGCGTGGAGATCGCCGGTCATTTCGCTGCCTGCGCCGAGTGCCGCAACGCGGTGAACGCGTTGGACTCGCTGCGAGCGATCGACCCCACGCTGCCCGATCTTCCGGCCCCGTCGGCACGCGCGGAGCCTGAGGCCCCGATCTGGAGGTGGGCCCGCTACGCGGTCCCGCTGATCGTGATCTTCGCCCTCGCCGTGCTGCGCCCCAACATCGGTGCCGTGCTCGCGCCGCACGGCGACCTGTTCCAACCCATCGTCGACCCCGAACAGGGGATCCTCGGTGACTGGGGTTCAGCCTTCGATCCCGATCCGGGCACCGGCGCCACCCCCACGGACGAGGCGGGCAGCCAGGTCCCGGGCGCCAGCGGCGGATCGCCGCAGCCGAGCCTCGCCCCGGGGATCGTGCCGAGCGCCGGCGCGACGCCGGGCGGCGTGGGCGACCCGTCAGGTGCCCCGTTCACGACCGCGCCCGGCGCGTCCGCGCCCGCGTCGCTGCCGCCGGGGGTGACGCCACCGCCATCGGTGCAGGCATCCCAGCCAGGCGAGCCGACGTCGCCGCCGTCGTCCGACCCAACGGCGCCGCCGCCCCCACCGGTGACCCCGGAGCCGACGCCGCCGCCGACGCCCCAACCGACGCCGGAACCGACCCCTCCGCCGACGCCAGAACCCACGCCTGAGCCAAATCCGAGCGGCGAGTGCGTCGACGGCATCGACAACGACGGTGACCTGCTCATCGACATCCTCGACCCCGGATGCCTGCTGGGGCTGCGAAACAGCGAGAGCCTGCTGTAGCGGCGTGCGCTACTTGTCCTTCGCCTCGGTCGAGGTGAGGGCTGCCTGCGCCGCGGCGAGACGGGCGACCGGGACGCGGAACGGCGAGCAGGACACGTAGTCCAGCCCCACCTCGTGGCAGAAGGCGATGCTGCGCGGGTCGCCGCCGTGCTCGCCGCAGATGCCGACCTTGAGGCCTTTCCGCGTGCGGCGGCCATCCTCGGTCGCCTTGCGCACCAGCTGGCCCACGCCGGCGACGTCGAGCACCTGGAACGGATTCTCGGGCAGGATCTTGCGGTCGACGTACTGGAGAAGGAACTTGCCCTCGGCGTCGTCTCGGCTGAAGCCGAACGTCATCTGGGTCAGGTCGTTCGTGCCGAAGCTGAAGAACTCGGCGTGCTCGGCGATCTCCCCGGCGGTGAGCGCACCACGCGGCACCTCGATCATCGTGCCGAACTTGTAGTCGACCTGCTGCCCGGAGGCGGCCACGATCTTGTCGACCTCGGCCTCGAGGACGCGGCGCGTCTCCGCCAGCTCGTTCACGTGGCCGACGAGCGGGATCATGATCTCGGGCAGCGGCGTGCGGCCCTGGGCTGCCTCGCGGGCCGCGCCGGCCAGGATGGCGCGCGTCTGCATGCGCACGATGTCCGGGATGAGCAGGCCGAGCCGGATGCCCCGCATGCCGAGCATCGGGTTCTGCTCGCGCATGGCCTCGACCGCCGCCAGCAGCTCCTCCGCCTCCGCCAGCTCCGCGCGCGGGTCTCCCGCCTCGGCCTGGACCGATGAGGTGGCCTTCCCCTCCCGGCCGATGAGCTTCATGGCGCGCGCCGCGTCCTTCTCGCCGAACAGCCGGGTCAGGCCCTTCTCCAGGGCGGGCGTCACCCGGTCGGCCACGGCATCGGTCACCCCGTTGCCGGACAGCTCGAGCGTGGTCCGCAGGCGGGTCACCTTCTCGATGAGCTCGTCGTGCGAGGGCAGGAACTCGTGGAGCGGCGGGTCGATGAGGCGGATGACGACCGGCAGGCCGTCCATGGCCCGGAAGAGGCCGGCGAAGTCATCGGTCTGGAGCTTCTCGAGCTCGGCCAGGGCGGAGTCGAACACCTCGATCGCCTCGCGGTCGTCGGCCGACAGCTCCGCCCCGGCATCGCGCCGGTGCTTGGCCTCGGTCGCGCGCGTCGCGTTCAGGATCATGCGGCGCACCGTGGGCAGCCGCTCCTCCTCGAAGAACATGTGCTCGGTCCGGCACAGGCCGATGCCCTGCGCGCCGAAGGCGCGCGCCCGTTCGGCGTCGCGCGGGTAGTCGGCATTCGCCCACACCTGGAGCCGGCGGACGTCATCGGCCCAGCCGAGGAGTGTGGCAAGGTCGTGCTCGTCCTCGAAGCGGGCCTCGATCGTCGGCAGCTCGCCGGCGTAGATCTCGCCGGTGGTGCCGTCGATGCTGATCATGTCCCCCTCTTCGACGGTCACGCTGCCGGCGGTCATGCGGCGCTTCGCGTACTCGATCCTCAGCGCCTCGGCGCCGGCCACGCAGGGAAGGCCCATCGAGCGCGCCACCACGGCAGCGTGGCTGGTGGCCCCACCGCGGGCGGTGAGGACGCCGCGGGCGGCGAGCATGCCGTGCACGTCGTCGGGCGACGTCTCGATCCGGACCAGGATCACCGGGTCACCGGCGGCCTTGGCCTCGACCGCTCGGTCGGGATCGAAGATGGCCTTGCCGGTCGCGGCGCCGGGGGACGCGTTCAGGCCCTTCGCCACGAATCGGTCCTGCGCGCCCTCCTTGGCAGCCTCGTCGAAGCGCGGCAGGAGGAGCTGGACGATCTGGTCGGGGTCGACCCGGCCGATGGCCTCCTCGCGGCTGATGAGCCCCTCGTTGGCCATGTCGACCGCGATCTTCACCGCGGCCGGCGCCGTCCGCTTCCCCGATCGCGTCTGGAGCATGTACAGCGTGCCGCGCTCGATGGTGAACTCGAGGTCCTGCATGTCGCGGTAGTGGCGCTCGAGACGCTGGGCGATCTCCTCGAACTGGGCGTAGACCTCGGGCATGACCCGCTGCATCTCGCTGATCTTCAGCGGGGTGCGGATGCCGGCCACCACATCCTCGCCCTGGGCGTTGGTCAGGAACTCGCCGTAGAGCTGCTGCTCCCCGGTGTTCGGGTCGCGGGTGAAGGCGACGCCGGTCCCCGAGTCCTCGCCCATGTTGCCGAAGACCATGGTCACCACGTTCACCGCGGTGCCGAGGTCGTGCGGGATCTTGTTGAACTCGCGGTAGTCGTGCGCCCGCTTCCCGAACCAGCTGTCGAAGACGGCGCGCGTGGCGAGCTCGAGCTGGCGGTACGGGTCGGTCGGGAACGGCTCGCCGGTCCTCTCCTCGACGATCTTCGTGAAGCGCTCACCGATCCCGCGCAGCTGCTCGGCGTCCAGGTCGGTATCGGCCTTGGCGCCGACCTCGTGCTTGAGCTCGTCGAACGGCTCGTCGAAGTCCTCCGCCTTCAGGTCGAGCACGATGCGGCCGAACATGGCCACGAAGCGGCGCCAGGCGTCCCATGCGAATCGGTCGTTTCCGGTCAGGCCGATGAGCCCCTGCACCGTCTCCGGGTTCAGGCCCAGGTTGAGGACGGTGTCCATCATGCCCGGCATGCTGAAGGCCGCCCCCGAGCGGACGCTGACGAGCAGCGGGTTGGCCGGATCGCCGAAACCCTTGCCGGTCTGCTGCTCCAGCTCCTTCATGTGGGCCACCACGTCGTCCCACAGGCCGGGCGGCAGCTCCTTCCCGGCCTCGTAGTACGCGTTGCAGGCCTCGGTCGTGATCGTGAAGCCGGGGGGCACCGGCAGGCCCGCGTTCGTCATCTCGGCCAGGCCGGCTCCCTTCCCGCCGAGCAGCTTGCGCATCTGCGCGTTGCCCTCGGCGAAGGTGTAGACGAGCTTGCCGTCCGAGGCGCCGCCCTTCGCGGGGCGGGAGCGCTTGCGGGTCGTGCCGGTGGTGCTGGCCATGCGGCTGTCTGGCCTCCGAAAGCTTCGATGGGGAGCCTTGATTGTACCGACGAATGGCCATTGACAGCCGAACGCCGCCAGATCACGCTCGGGGCGTGGACCTCCTCGACCCGCCGATCATCATCCTCATCGCCGCGCTCGTCTTCTACGCGCCGATCGCGGCGTTCGTCTTCGCACCCGCCTGCGCCGCGCTCGCGCGGAGGCGCAACCGGGACAGCGAGACGTGGTTCCTGCTCGGGGCCACCGGCGGCCCGCTGGCCCTGCTCTGGATCGCCGCGCTGCCCTCGCGCACCCGGCCGAACAGCGCCGAGCTGCTCGCCGCGCGCCGCCGCCGCACCCCGCCCGAGCGGATCCCGAGCGGGACCGCGCGCGAATCGGCGCGCTGCCTGCTCTGCGGCCGGCCGGCCGGCGATGACCATCGCTGCCGGCCCGAAGAGGTCGAGGACCGGATCCAGCGCCGCTGGACCGTCCGCGTCGGCGGCCAGCGGATCATCGGCCCGCTCTAGCGCCCCCGGCGCAGCCGACGCCGGCCGGGCTGGCGATAGCGGACCTCGATGAGCGGCCACAGGTCGTCGAGCCGAACCCGGTAGTCCCCGCCCACGCGCCGCGCCCGCAGGCGCCCGCCGCGGATGAGGCGCCGCACGTGCTCCGGGTGGAAGCCGAGCACCGTCGCCGCACGGCCCACCGGAAGCTCGAGCGTGGCGAGGTCGACCGGCTCCTCGTCGGGCAGGCCGGCGAGCGCCACGGCCATCGCCTTGGTGCGGTCCGCCGTGACCGCCACCGCCTCCGGCTCGGGCCGGCGCATTGCTCGCGCGAGGGCCGCCGCCAGGTGATCGCGCAGGACGCCGGCAGCGGTCGTGCCGCGCGGCTCCCCACGCGACGGATCGCGCCGATCGGTCACCGCACGTCGACCCAGCCGCGCGCCAGGGCGAATGCGAACAGGCCGGGAATCGCCAGCGCGACGCGCCCCGCCCAGCCCGCGTGCTGGGCATACAGGGACCGCGCCTTCTCGAGGACGCGCTCGCGGTCCGCGCCGGCCAGCTCCCCGGCCAGGGCGCGGAACTCGGTGAAGGCGGCCGCATCGCGATCGGACAGCCACAGGGCGTCGGCCAGCGTCTCGCGAGTCCGCAGGTCGCCGCCCCGCAGCTCGGCGGCGGCACCGGCGGCATGCAAGGCTCCCGGCGCATCTCCGGCAAGCAGCAGCGCCCGCGCCAGGGCCAGCTGCGCATCCGCATCGGCCGGATTCAGCCGGACCGCGCGGCGCGCGGCCTCGGCGGCGCGGCCGGCCTGGTCGGCGTCGAGGCGCTCCCCCGCCTCGGCCAGGATCCAGGCCCGCTGGCGCGGGTCGTCGCGCGCCAGCCGCGCGTACTCGGTCGCGGCCTCGCGGTGCGCTCCCTCCGCCGAGAGCACCTCGGCCATCAGCTCGCGGTAGCGGATCTCGTCCGGGTCGAGCCGCACCGCGTCGGCGGCGTGCCGCTCCGCCTCGTCGGTGCGGCCCAGCGCCAGCAGCGCGCGGGCGCGCAGCTCGTGCGCCGCGTCGTCGCCCGGCCGCTCGGCGAGGATGTCGTCGGTCAGGCGCAGGACCTCCTCGTGGTCGGCGCGCCCGAGCGCCTCCTGGACGAGCGCGAGCGGCTCCATCGGTCCTATCCCGCCTCCCATGTCGCCCGACCAGCGACGAGCGACTCGAGGCGCTCCGGGATGGCGTCGAGGGCGACGCGCTGCTGGGTCATGCTGTCGCGCTCTCGGATCGTGGCCGCGCCGTCCTCGAGCGACTCGACGTCGACGGTCACGCAGAACGGCGTGCCGATCTCGTCCTGGCGGCGGTACAGCTTCCCGATCGAGGCGGTGTCGTCGTACATGGCCGCCATCCGCTGCCGCAGGTCCCCTGCCAGGGCGCGTGCCCGCTCCACCAGCTCGGGCCGGTTGCGGAGCAGCGGCAGCACCGCCACCTTCACCGGCGCCAGGTCCGGCCTGATGTGAAGCACGGTCCGCTTCTCCTTCTCGAGCTGCTGCTCCTCGTACGCGTCGAGCAGGACGGTGAGCACCGCCCGGTCGACGCCCATGGCCGGCTCGATGACGTACGGCGTGATGTGCTCGCCCGACGCCTCGTCGAAGATGGTCAGCCCCTTCCCGGAGCCGGCGGTGTGTGCCGACAGGTCGTAGTCGGTGCGGTCGGCGACGCCCTCGAGCTCCGACCAGCCCATCGGGAAGGCGTACTCGATGTCGGTGGTCTGCCGGGAGTAGTGGCTCAGCTCGTCCGGGTCGTGCGGCCGCAGCCGCAGCCGCTCGGCGGCGATTCCGATCTCATCGGTCCACCAGCGCAGGCGCTCCTCGACCCAGTAGGCGAACCACTGGTCCTCCTCGGACGGATGGACGAAGAACTCCATCTCCATCTGCTCGAACTCGCGGTCGCGGAAGATGAAGTTGCCCGGCGTGATCTCGTTGCGGAAGCTCTTGCCGATCTGCGCGATGCCGAAGGGCAGCTTCCGGCGGGTCGTCGTGGCCACGTTGTCGAAGTTGACGAAGATGCCCTGGGCGGTCTCTGGGCGCAGGTAGGCGACGCTGGCCGTGTCCTCCACCGGCCCGACGTGGGTCTTGAACATCAGGTTGAACCGGCGGGCCTCGGTCAGCGTGCCGCGCTGTCCGCAGTTCGGGCATGCGATCTCGGAGGGCGGTCCCTTGAGGTCGTCCGCCCGGAAGCGCAGCTTGCAGTTGCGGCAGTCGACCATCGGGTCGCTGAAGCCGGCGACGTGGCCGGACACCTCCCAGACCCGGGGGTTCATGACGATCGCCGCGTCCAGGCCAACGATGTCGTCGCGGCGCTGGACCATGGCGCGCCACCAGGCCTGCTTGACGTTGTTCTTGAGCTCGACCCCGAGCGGCCCGTAGTCCCAGAAGCCAGCCATGCCGCCGTAGATCTCGCTGGAAGGAAAGACGAAGCCGCGGCGCTTCGCCAGCGAGACGATGACGTCCATGTTCGGGGCAGGCACGGCTGGCTGGCGTCCTCCTGGTGCAGCAGATGTTGGACCGATGGGCGGGCTGGCCAGTCTAGCCTAGCCCGGCATCACGGGCCGTTCCACACGCCGGTGACGCGACCGACCACCAGGGCCACGCCCGACAGACCGGCAGCAATGGCCGTCAGCAGCGTCCAGCTGGGGAGGATGTAGCGCGGCCCGACGAAGCCGCTCGCGTGCTCACCGAGCATGGCGCGCTCGGCAGCCAGCGGGCTGACCCAGTCGGCCCCGGCGACCGCCGCCGCATGCGCACGCAACGTGGCCAGCACGACCGCGGCGTGGGTCCGCTCCGACTCGTCGGTGAGCACGGCGGCTGCCTGCTGCAGTGGGTCGAGTGGCGGCGTGTCGCCCTCCAGGAACTCGAGGAACCAGCCATCGTCCAGCAGCTCGAAGCGCTCCAGCGGCGTGTCGCCGGGATAGTCATTCAGCGTCTCGCGCGCCGCCACAAGATCACCGATGAGGATCTGCGCGAAGAGCCGCTGCTCCGCGAATTCGCTGCGGTCCGGGTGCGCGGCCAACCACGCTCGAGCCTCGGCAGCGTTACGAGGGATGCGGCCGGCGCCGATACGGCGACGCTGCTCCTCGAGTTCGCGGCGTGCCCAGCCGGCGACCGCGATGGCGTCACCGAAAGTTCCTCCCAACTCCCGAAGCAGGAACAGCGCCAGGCCGACCGAGAAGACGACCACGAAGACCGCGTAGGACACGAGCAGGTTGCTGGTCAGGGCGGTGGGCAGAACCGAGGCGCCCAGCGCGAAGACGCTCAGTAGGGCGAGACCCAGAGCCAGCAGGAAGGCGCGACCGACCCGACGCTGCATCTCGGCGGCGAAGGCGCTGGGCAGGGCCGCGAAGCGGTCGGTCACCGACCGGCGATCACCTCGGTCGGAATCGTGATGGCGATTGCCGCCTGGCGCGCGGCCACCTCCTCCAGGAAGTCGCGGCTGCGCAGCTCGCGCTCGAGCACGGCCGAGACGGTGGCGTGCAGCAGCCGCTCGACCTCGCGGCCCAGGGCGCCGGCCATGCGCAGCCGCAGCACGTCCGGCAGGCTCGAGCGCTGCAGGTGACGCATCACCTTCAGGCCGTCGGCACCAATGGGCCGCGCGCCCGTCGCGGCATGGGCGCACTCCGGTCCGAGCACACCGCCCGCGACCGGCGAGAAGGCGTTGCCGTCGGGGGCGATCTCGGCGCCACACTCCAGGCATCGGCTCAGCTCGGGGCGGAAGCCCATGGCATCCAGCAGGTGCAGCTCGAACCAGCGCGCCACCAGCTCGCGCGACACGTCGGCCGGCGTGGCGTCCAGCGCCGACAGACCCTGGGCCAGGAGCACGAAGGCGTCGTGCGAGTCGGCGGCGCCTTCGCAGAAGCGATCGGCCAGCTCGACCAGGTACCAGGCGGCGGCCGTGGAGTGCAGGTCGTTGCGCAGGCCGAGGTGCGGGTCCTCCAGCGCGACCTGGGTCACGACGTCGAAGGTGCGCCCCATGGCCAGCACCAGGTGCACGTCGCTGAACGGCTCCAGCCCGCCGCCCAGCCGCGAGCGCGGCCGCCGGATGCCCTTGGCGATGATCTTCAGCTTGCCGAGCCGCGGGGTGAGCACGGTCAGAACCCGGTCCGCCTCACCCAGGTCCATGCTGCGCAGCACGATCGCCTCCGTCTTGTAGAGGCGCGCCCGGCTCACGGCCGACGCTCCCTCGGGTAGGCTTCGCGCGTGGACGAAGCCGTGGACCAGGGCGCGCAGACGACGAAGCTGCTCGACATCAGGACCGAGTTTACCGACCTGCTCGGCCAGATCGAGGACGAGATGCGGGCGGTCCTGTCCGGCCACGAGGGCCCGGCGGCGCCCCTCTACGAGATGCTGGCCTACCACCTGGGCCTGGACCAGCCGGACGGGCCACGCGGCAAGCGCATGCGGCCGCTCCTCGGCCTGCTGGCCTACGAGGCACTGACCGGCGAGCACGAGTCCGCGCTGCCGGGCGCCGCCGCGGTGGAGCTGGGGCACAACTTCAGCCTCGTCCATGACGACATCGAGGATGCCGACGCGGAGCGGCGGCATCGGCCCCCCCTGTGGGCGATCTGGGGGGTGCCGCTGGCCATCAACGCCGGCGACGCGCTGTTCGCCCTGTCGCGGCTGGCGCTGTACCGTGGGCTGGACTCGGGGCGGATCAGCGAGCACCGCATGCTGGAGCTGATGCGCCGCTATGACGAGACCTGCCTGGCGCTGTGCGAGGGCCAGTTCCTGGACATCAGCTTCGAGCGCCGGACTGACGTCACGGTGGACGAGTACATGGAGATGATCGGCCGCAAGACCGCGGCCCTGATCAGCGCCTCGCTGGAGGCCGGCGCGATTCTGGCAGTGGACGACCCCGACGTGATCGCGCAGTTCAAGCAGTTCGGCTACAACCTGGGCCTTGCTTTCCAGATGGCCGATGACGTGAAGGGATCGTTCTGGACGTCGGCCGAGTCCGGGAAGGCAGAGGCCGGCGACATCCGGAAGCGAAAGAAAACGCTGCCGCTGGTCTGGGCGCTGCAGAACGCGCGGGAGCCGGACGCCTCGCGACTGCGCGAGATCTACTCCGCCGAGGCCACTGGACCGATGGAGCCGCAGGACGTCGACGAGGTGCTTGCCATCCTGGAGCGCTGCGGCGCGCGGCAGGTGGCCGAGGCCGAGGCGCGCCGCTGGCGCGACGTCGCCCTGAAGGAGCTGTTCGAGCTGCCGATCCCGGCCGAGCGACGCGCCGAGCTGCAGGCGGTGGTCGATTCGGTGATCGCCGCATGACCGGGCGGCTGCGCCTGGGGCGCTGGCTGGCGCTCAGCTTCGTGCCGGCGCTCATCGGTCTGCCGTTTCCGGCGCCCGACTGGTATCGCCGTCTGCGCCGGCCGGACTGGAGCCCGCCACCATCGGTCTTCGGCCCGGTGTGGACCGCGCTGTACACGCTGATGGGCGTCGCCGCCGCGCTGGTCGCCGCTGGACCGCGCTCTCCGGACCGGGAGCGGGCGCTCGGCTCGTTCAAGCTGCAGCTGGCGCTGAACGCGGCGTGGACGCCGATCTTCTTCGGACTGCGCCGGCCCGGTGTCGCCCTGGCCGAGATCATCGCCATGTGGTTGGCAGTGGCCGCCACGGTGGCGCTCTTCGCACGCCAGCGCCTGGTGGCCGGTTTGCTGCTGCTTCCCTACCTCGCCTGGGTAACCTTCGCCACCGCCCTCAACGCGGCCATCTGGCGCCGCAACCGCTGAGCATTTCTCGGGCTTACGGCGGTTAGCCCTCCGATGGCTCGCCGCCCTGCTCCTCGGGCGGCTTCTGGCGGCTTGCGATGACCTTGGCCACCCTGCGCGGCTCTGCCGCGTCGACCGTCAGCGTTACGTCGCGGAACCTGATGGTTGCGCCGGGGAGCGGGATGCGCCCCACGCGGTGCACGATGAAGCCGCCGACGGTGTCGTAGGCCTCCTCGTCCTCCTCCTCCTCGTCCGACAGGCCGAAGAGGTCGCGCAGGTCGTCCATGCTGACCCGCCCGTCCAGCCGGAAGCTGACCTCGCCGTCGTTGGCCAGCGGCTCGACCAGCGACTCCTCGCGGTCGTACTCGTCCTGGATCTCGCCCACGATCTCCTCGACCACGTCTTCCAGCGTGATCAGGCCTGCGGTACCGCCGTACTCGTCCACCACGATGGCGATGTGCCGCTTGGTGACCTGCATCTCGTGGAGCAGCTCGTCGACCGCCTTCGTCTCGGGCACGTACACGGGCGGCCGCACCAGCTTGCGGATGTCGATTTCCGGGGCGCGGCTGCCGTTGCGCTTCAGGTACGGCAGCAGGTCCTTGGCGTAGAGGATGCCGATGATGTCATCCAGGCTCTCCTCGTACACGGGCACGCGCGAATGGCCGGCGCGGACGATGAGGTCCAGCACCTCGTCCATGGGGTCGTTGACGTCGATGGCGCGGATGCCGATGCGTGGCACCATCACCTCGTGGACCTTGGTCTCGGCCAGCTCGATGACCCCGTGGATCATCTCCTTCTCGTCCTCTTCGATGCCGCCGGTCTCGCTCCCCGTCTCGACCAGCATCTTCAACTCCTCGGTGGAGAGGTAGCCGGCCTGCGGCCGATCGCGGCCGCCGAGTAGCCGCACCAGCACGTTCGACAGGCTGGAGACGAGCCATACCACCGGCCGCAGCAGGCGGTCCATCCAGCCGATGGGTCGCGCAACCACCAGCGCGAAGCGCTCGGCGAAGGTCAGCGCCAGCGTCTTGGGCACCAGCTCGCCAATGACGATCGAGGCCAGCGCGATGAGCAGCGTGATGAGCACGAAGCTGATGGTCTGCGCCGCGCTGCGCACCACGTCCAGCGGGATGAGGGCGATCAGGCCGGCCAGCGAGCCGGACAGCGATACGGCGCCAACCGCCGATGCCAGGAAGCCCAGGAAAGTGATGGCGATCTGGATGGTGGCCAGGAAGCGGCTCGGATCGTCGGTCAGCCGTTCGGCGATGCTGGCCGAGCGGCTGCCCTCGCTGACCAGCTGATGCAGCCGGTGGCGCTTCACGGTGATGAGTGCGATCTCGCTGGCGGCGAAAAAGCCGCCGATCAGGATCAGCACGGCGACCAGGGCGAGGTCCAGGAGCCAGCCGTCAGGCATCTGCGGGGCCCGCGCCGCCTCGGTGCTGCGGTTTCCGCTCGCCGGCGAGCTGTCCCTCGAGCTCGCTGGCCATCTCGGCTCGTTGCCTTCGCAGCTCGATGGGCCGCGCCGGCATGCCAACTACCGTCTTGCCGGGGGGGACGTCCCTGGTGACCACCGCGCCTGCCCCGGTGCGCGCATTGGCGCCGATGGTCACCGGCGCACGCAGCATGGTGTCGACGCCGATGAAGGCATGGTCGCCGATGACCGTGCGCTGCTTGCGCTGGCCGTCGTAGTTGGCGGTGATGGCCCCCGCGCCGATGTTGACCTCCTCGCCCACGTCGGCGTCGCCCAGGTAGCTGAAGTGATGCTGCTGCGTGCCCGCGCCGAGCGTGGTGTTCTTCAGCTCGGCGTAGTTGCCGATGCGGCAGCGCGGGCCGATCTGGCAGCCGGGGCGCACGTGGCTGTAGGGCCCGATGTGCACGTCCTCGGCCACGGTCGACTCCTCGATGACGCTGGCCCACACGCGGCTGCGCGGGCCGACGCGCGCGTCGTGCAGCTCGGAGCGTGGCCCGATGACCGCGTCCTGGGCGATCACCGTCTCGCCGGCCAGGATGGTCCACGGCTCAATGCGCGCGTCCTGGCCGATCTCCACGCCGGCGTCGATCCAGGTCGTCGCCGGGTCCACGATGGTCACCCCGTTGCGCTGGTGCTCGGCCACGATGCGGGCGCGCAGCAGCCGATCCGCATCGGCCAGCGCGGCGCGATCGTTGATGCCCAGCGCCAGCTCCGGCCGCGCAGCGTCGACCACCGCCACGCGGCGGCCCCCGGCGACGGCCGTGGCCACCAGGTCGGTGAGGTAGTACTCGCCGGAGGCCGAGGCAGGCACGTTGCCGACGTTGGCGCGCAGCCAGCTGGCATCGAAGCAGTAGCTGCCGACGTTGATGTCCTGGATGCGGCGCGTCGGCTCGTCGGCGTCGCGCTCCTCGACGATGGCGCTGGCCAGCCCATCGGCTCCGCGAACCACCCGCCCATAGCCGGCGGGGTCGTCAACCGCGGCGGCCAGGAGCGCGATGGTGGCATCGCCCTCGGCCTGGGCCCGCAAGAGCTGCTGGAAGACTTCGGAGGGCAGCAGCGGCACATCGCCGTACGTCACGAGCACGTGGCGCGACTCAGCCGGAACGCGTTCCAGGCCGCGGCGCACGGCATCGGCCGTCCCCAGCTGCGGCTCCTGCCGCACGGTCGGCACCCGGCCGGCGAGCGCCTCCTCGACCTGCTGCGCACCAAAGCCAGTGACGACCACCGGATGCTCGACGCCGGCCGCGGCCAGGCTGCCCAGCACATGATCGATCATCGGCCGGCCGGCCAACGGATGAAGGACCTTCGGAACGCGCGACTTCATCCGCGTTCCCTGGCCGGCGGCCAGGACGATGGCCGCGGTGGCTACCAAGTGCAGTTGCGCTCCAACGCTGGGCGAGGCTGCCGATGGTATCGGTCAGCCGGCATCGGCTGCAACGGCCACCACCTCGATCTCGACCAGGGCGCCCTTCGGCAGCCCCTTGACCGCCACCGTCGAGCGCGCCGGGTACGGCTGGCTGAAGTGGCTGGCATATACCTGGTTGACCGCGTCGAAATCGGCCAGGTCCGCCAGGAAGATGGTCGTCTTCACCACGCGGTCCATGCTCAGGCCAGCAGCATCCAGCACGGCCGTCAGGTTCTGCAGCGCGCGGTCTGCCTGCGCGGCCACGCCCTCGACCAGCTGCCCGCTGGTCGGGTCGATGCCGACCTGGCCGGCGGTGAACACCAGATCACCGACGCGAATGGCCTGGCTGTACGGCCCGAGCGCACCGGGCGCCGCGCTGGTCTCGACTCGCTGCCGCACCGTTTTCCCTACTCCCGTGCCTCGGCCTCGTCGGGATCGACCTCGCCGACCTGCTCGATGCTAGCCGGTTCGTCGCGCAGCCGCGTCAGCGTGGCGCGCAGGCCGCCACGCTCCAGCCGCCCGGCGATGGCCGCCGCGCGCTCCGGGTCGTCGGACATGGCATACACCGTCGGCCCGCTGCCGGAGAGATGCGGCTCGCCGCCAGCGCCGGCAACCAGCCGCAGCACGTCGCTGATCTCGGGGCGCAGCCTGGTCGCGGCGGCCTGCAGGTCGTTGCGCCCCGGCTCCGGCGTCGCGCTCCATTCCGCCGGCCGCAGCTCGCCGAAGACCGCAGCGGTCGACAGCCGGAACGGCGGGTGGGCCAGCACCACGTGCCTCGTGGCCGGTGGCGCCGCAGCCTCGACACGCTCGCCGATGCCGCTCACGCGCGCGGCGGCCAGCTCTGCCCCGAAGAACGGCACGTCGGCCCCGATGGTGCCGAGCGTTTCGAGCGTTGCCGCATCCGCGGGCCTCGCCTCGCCGTGCTGCAGCCACCGGCCGAGCCGCCAGGCGGCCGCCGCGTCCGACGATCCGCCGCCCAGGCCGGCCTGCACGGGGATGCGCTTCTCGAGGGTAAGGCAGACGAGCTCCGGCACCTGGCCGAGGGCCGCCTGCAGGCCGCGCCAGGCCAGGTTCGTTTCGTCGAGCGGCACGCCCGCTGCCGTGTCGCCCACGACGCGCAGGCCGGAGCTGCCCGGCATGAGCAGCAGCCGGTCCGCGAGCTGGAGCAGCACCATGTCGGTGATGAGCTCGTGGAAGCCATCCCGCCGGCGGCCGGTGACGGCCAGCGACAGGTTGATCTTCGCCGGCGCCTCGGTGCGCAGCGGCGTCATGCGTCCGCCTCCAGGCGCGCGCCAAGCTCTCCGTGCAGGCAGGCCCATTCATCGACGCTGAGGGTCTGCGGCCTTCGGTCCGATTCGATGCCACAGGCGGCGAAGGCCGCGTCCAGTACGTCGCGGGGCAGCGGCAGCTCGCGAGCCAGGGCGTTGTGCAGCTGCTTGCGCCGCTGCCGGAACCCGGCCTGCACCAGGCGGTAGAAGGCCTCCCGCTGCGGCCCGGGCGGCACGACAGGGTCGCGGCGAACAAGGCACAGGACGGCGGAATCGACCTCTGGGGCGGGCTCGAAGGCGTCCGCCGGCACCCGCGCCGCGATGGAAGCCTCGGTCACGTTCTGCACGAATACCGACAGGTAGCTCATCTTGCCGGGAGGCGCTGCCACGCGCTCGGCCACCTCGGCCTGCACCAGCACGACCACCAGCTCCGGTGGACGTGGGCCCTCGAGGAAGGCGTGCAGCAGCGGGCTGGTGATGTGGTACGGGATGTTGGCCACCACCTTGAACGGCCGCCCGGGGAAGGCCTGCTGCGGGTCGAAGGTGAGCGCATCGGCCTCGACGAGGGTGAAGCCGGGCACGCTGCCCAGCTCGGTCCGCAGCCAGGCGGCGAGCCGGCTGTCCAGCTCAACGGCCAGCACCTCGGCGCCGGCCGCCAGCAGCCGGCGGGTGAGCACGCCCAGCCCGGGACCGACCTCCACCACCCGGTCGCGGGGATGCAGGTCGGCGGCCGCCACGATGGCGTCGAGCGCCGCGGGATCGGTCAGGAAGTTCTGGCTGAGCGAGCGCCGCGGTCGCAGACGCTCGGCGGCCAGCAGGCGCCGCAGCTGGCCGGGGGTCGGCGGGTAGAGGCGCTCGGGCGCGAGCGGGTCGCTCATGCCGTCAGCCAGGGCAGCGACAGGTTCGGGATCGCCTCCAGCTCGGCCGGTCCCGGGTCACCGGCGGCCAATCGGAAGCCGGCCGCGGCGCCGATCATGGCGCCGTTGTCGGTGCACCATTCCGGCGGCGGCACCAGCAGCGGCAGGCCGTGGCTCTGCAGCCGGTCGCGCAGCTCGTTCCGCAGGGCACGATTTGCCGCAACCCCACCGCCCAGGGCGACCGCAGCGGCGCCGTGGTCAGTGGCCGCGGCAACAGTCTTGCGCGCCAGCGCGTCGACCACCGCCTCCTCGAAGGCCGCCGCCAGGCCATCGACCGGTATCGGCTCACCCCGGCTGCGATAGCCCTCGACCTCGCGCAGCACCGCGGTCTTCAGCCCGGAGAAGCTGAAGTCGTAGCGGCCGTCGGTGCGGGCGCGCGGGAAGCGCAGTACAGGTCGGGCGCCCTCCGCCGCCGCCGAGATGGCCGGCCCGCCGGGATACGGCAGGCCCAGCAGCCGCCCGACCTTGTCAAACGCCTCGCCGGCAGCGTCGTCGGCCGTCTGCCCCAGCAGGCGGTAGCGCCCGTGGTCCTCCATCAAGACGAGCTGGGTGTGGCCACCGCTGACGACGAGGCACACCAGCGGAAAGGGCGGTTCGGGTGGCAGCGGTTCGCCGACGGGGACATCGGTCAACCAATTGGCGTAGATGTGGCCCTCGATGTGGTTGATGCCAACCAGTGGCAGGCCGGTGGCTGCGGACAGGGCGCGTGCCACGTTCACCCCTACCAGCAATGAGCCGATGAGCCCGGGTCCGTAGGTGACCGCCAGGGCGTCGATCTGGGCCCAGCCGCCCGCCTCGTCCAGCGCCGCGCGCAGGGTCGGCACCATCCAGCGCAGCTGCTGCCGCGCCGCGACCTCCGGCACGATGCCGCCGGTCTGCGCGTGGAGCGCGATCTGGGTGGCGACCTGGTTGCTGACGATCCGTCGCCCGCCGACCACCACCGCCACGCCGGTCTCGTCGCAGCTGGTCTCGATGGCCAGGACGCGCGTGGCGCTCACCAGGCGTCTGCCAGGTCGCGCCGCTGTTCCTCGATCAGCGACCGCATGCTCGCCCGCGACAGGTCCGGCGTGGTCATCACCAGCGCGTCCTCGCCGTCGTCGGAGTAGTAGCGCGGCCTGCTGCCCACCACCGCGAAGCCGAAGCTACGGTACAGCGCCTGGGCCGGCTCGTTGCTGACCCGCACCTCCAGCGTCAGCCGCGCGGCGCGCAGCTCGACTGCCAGGTCGAACAGCCGCAGCAGCAGCCGCCGGCCGACGCCCAGCCGCCGAACGTCCGGGTGCACCGCGAAGGTGGTGATGTGCGCCTCGTCGACCATCAGCCACACGCCGGCGAACCCGATCACCCGCTCCCCCTCCGCGCCGCCGGTGCGGGCCACCACGTAGCGCGCCAGCCGGTTGCCGCGCAGCTCCTGCTCAAAGGCGTAGGCCGGCCAGGGCGTGGCGAAGCACAGCCGCTCGATCTCCTGCACCTGCGAGACGTCGGCCAGGCGCATGTCGTCGACCATCACCGGCAGGCCGATGGCCATCTCAGCCGCTCCTCCCGACAGCCACCGGTACGCCCCGTGGCGCGCGGAGGTAGCGAGGCTCCAGGCGTTCCAGGTCGTCGCCGGTCGGGTCGCTGGCCAGCCGGCTGGCGGCGGCCCGTGCCACGGCGGCCGCGGCATTCCGCGGGGGCGTACTCTTCTCCAGCCCGAAGGCCTCGGCCAGCTCGACGGGCGCCACCAGCTGCGCGTCATGCGACAGCTCCTCGCGTACTACGATCCGGGGCTCCGTCTCGCCACGGGACAGCAGGTACGCGTCGACCGCGCCGGCACGCGTCAGGGCCGCGTCCGCCTGCGGCTCGGACTCCAGCCACGCCTCCAGGCTGGGCACGCCCACCAGCGGCACGCCGAGCGCCAGGGCTAGGCCCTTGGACAGGCTCATGCCCACCCGCAGGCCGGTGAACGAGCCGGGACCGGTCCCGATGCCGATGGCCGAGACGTCGGCAAGCTCGCCGCCCGCCGCGCGCAGCGCCGCCTCCAGCCGCGACAGCAGCTCGTGGGCCTGGCGCGGCATGGCGCTCCAGCCTTCGACGTGGATCGGCTGCCCGTCCGGCTGCGCCAGGGCGATTGACGGATCGGTCGACGCCGATTCGATGGCGACGATCACCCGCGCTCCCCCGTCGCGGCCTCCAGCAGCCGAGCGTGGGCATCCCCGTGCGGGACAAGCTGCAGGCTGCGGGTCCGCTCTTCGCCGGCCACCGGGGCGATGGTGATGTCCAGCCGATCCTGCGGCAGCCATCCGGCGAGCCGATCCGCCCACTCGATCACGGTCACCCCCGCCGCCTGGCGGTCATCAAGCAGGCCTGCGGCCAGCGCCTCGTCCGGATCGTCGAGCCGGTAGGCGTCGATGTGGAACAGGCGCAGCCGTCCCTCGTGCTCGTTCATCAGGATGAAGGTCGGGCTGTTCACCACTGAGCGCACGCCCAGCCCTTCGGCCACGCCCTTGGCCAGCTGCGTCTTTCCTGCGCCCAGGGGCCCGATCAGGGCCAATACGGTGCCCGCCGTGGCAGCACGGCCCAGTCGCCGGCCAAAGGCCCGCGTCTCGGAGGCGCCGTGCGTGCGCAACGAGCGCGTCGCCCGCGGGGCGACAGCAGTGGGTTCCACGCGGGACAGGATACGCAGCCTAGGCCGATGGCACCGCGACGGTGGCCTCCAGGTTGGCCAGCGGAACGGGCGCCAGCCGCCCATCCTCGAAGCGGACCAGCCCCATCCGTGCGGCAATGCCCGATGGCGTGGCGTGCAAATCGTCGAGCTCCGCAACCAAGACCCCGGCTCGGCCCTGGAAGGGTCGGCGGTGGGCGATCACCCGCTCGCCGACCCGCGGCAGCGGGCGGCGTGCCGGCGGCAGCTCGGCGTCGTAGACGTACAGCAGCCCATCGGCGCCAAACAGGCTGGCCATCCTGCCGGCGTGCGCGCGGAACCAGGCGAAGCGCTGGGGATCGATGCCAACCTTGCCGAAGCCCTCGAGCAGCAGCACCCCGAAGGAGCCCGCCAAGCCGCCTATCTCGCGGCGGCGGCGCTGGATGGCCTCGAAGTCGCGCAGCTCCTTGTCCAGCACGCCGCCCAGCACGATGCCGGACACGCCCATCGCCCGCGCCCGGGTCAGCGTCTCCGCCGAGGCGCGCGAGCCGCCGACCACGATCTTTCCGGTGGCGCCGACGTCGATGGCCCCGGCGCGCAGCTCCTCGCCCGGATCGTGCACCGCCACCACCAGCTCGCCGTGCACCGCCGCGCCGGTGCCACCCACCCCGCGCACCAGGGCGCCGGGCACCTCGACGGTGATGCCGCCGGCGTCGACGGAGCGCACCCGGCCGCGGACATGGCCGATGACCGGCTCCTCGGGGCCGAGCGGCGCGATCTGCGCGCTGCCATCGATCCCAGAGATGCCCAGCAGCAGGCCGGCGATCGGCGAGCGCACCTCTCGCCCCTCCTCGCTGCGCGCGATGGGGTCGCCCTCCTCCAGACGCGTGCCGGGCCTGGCCACCAGCAGCTCGGCCACGGCGTTCGGCGCCAGGCGCAGCGGACCGGCCAGCGGGACGCGCTGTGGCGTGCCGGGCTGGCGGTGATGCGCCAGCACCTGGTCCGGCATCACCTCGCTGCCGGCGGAGACCGTTGGCGCTGCGCCACGCGGGATGGCAACACGGTGGAGGGTGGAGCCCATCATCGGCCCATCACCGCGCTGACACCGCCGGAGCCGTGGGCTCGCGCAGGAACGCCTCGCGCCACGAGGCGAGCACCGCCCGCCGGTCGTCACTGCGCCGCGGCGCGGCAAGTGGCACGTCGCGCGCGTCGAGCACCAGCCCGACGCTGCCGCCCGTGACCGTGGCCTGCATGCGGCGGCCGTGGCGCGGCGAGCCCAGGCTGACGCCGCTCGCCAGCTCGATCTCCAGGTCCGCCGACTGGCCACGCCCCAGCGGCAGGATCTGCACCTGCCCGTTGCGCACCTCGATGGGCGGATCATCCGGCCAGCCGACGCGGTGCACGGCCACGCGCATGGCCACCTGGCCGGCGCGCCCGCCGCGCGACACCACCGCGGCGCCCAGCGGCGTGAGCAGGTCGTCACGCAGCACGCCCATGCCCTCGCCGATCTCGCCGTCCTCCAACGCGCCGAGCGGTGGCAGCACGCCCGCGGAATCGATCGCCAGCTGGGCCACGCCCATCGGCCGCAGCCCGTCGAGCAACAGCTGCGCCGCCTGCGCCGGCCGCGGGGCGGCGGCAAGCGTGCGACCGCAGCCGACCACCAGGTCCAGGCCTTCGACTGTGCCGCCGTCACCCGCCGCCTGGGAAAGGAGGTGGCGCGCCGCGACGTGGCTGATCGCCAGCTCGTCATCGGTCTGGGGCAGGGTGCCGGGCCGGGCGTGCAGGTTGCGCAGCGCATCCGCCACCGCCAGCTCGTCGATCGCGAGCGGCAGCATCCGCGCCAGCCGCGCGGCGCCGCCTGCGGCGATCAGTCCCGGCGCGGCCAGCCCGCCATCGGCGAAGACACGGCTTTCGGCCGCGCCGGTTTCGTCGGCGCGCACCCAGGTCAGATAGCGCGCCCCCAGGTCCACTCCCAGGACAGTGCGCATGGTCGAGCGCGCCAGCTCGGTGATTGCGCGACGGAACGAGACCGGCGTCAGCTGCCGCACGCCGCCGGGCTCCACCATGCGCTGCAGCAGCTCCTCCAGCTCGTGGCGCAGCGGCAGCAGTTCCTCGTGGTGTGCGTCGGGTCGTGGGTTCGGCACCGCGCCAACGGCCCCATCCTCGAACAGGGCCGCCACCTCCCCGGCCAGGGCCTCGCTCCCCGCCCAGATCACCGGCTGGCGCGCTCCTCCCCGGGCCGTTGCCACCAGGCCGGCCATCTCGAGCGCCTGGTCGGCGCGCCCGGTGTCGAAGCCACCGGCCAGCAGCCACGCGTCGACGTCGGCCGACTGCAGCGCGGCCAGCCGTGCCG
Organism: Candidatus Limnocylindria bacterium; assembly: GCA_036556695.1. Lineage (GTDB taxonomy): Bacteria > Chloroflexota > Limnocylindria > QHBO01 > QHBO01 > DASSCW01. The sequence continues at coordinate 17,028 of DATBIY010000001.1, read as the reverse complement.
GAAGCGAGCGGCCGTCGTCGCTGCTGGCCGCTTCGACCACGGTCCACCCCGCCGATTCGGCGGCGCGCCGGGCCGATGCGCCGGACAGCTCCGTCGACACTGCCGCCATGCCCAGCCGGCCGACGCGCCGCGGGGTGTGGCAGGCGATGCGCGGCGCCGTCTGCAGCATGGAGCCAAGCCTGTCCGCCACGCGCGGATCGGCCGCTGGCGCCAGGCGCACCATGAGCGCGGCGCGCAGCTCATCCTCTCCCCAGGCGGTGGGCTGCGCCACCTGAGCCACGATCCGCCAGCGCCCTCGCGCTCGCCCCACGATGGCGGCCTTGGTCCACGCGGACCCGATGTCGACCAGCACCGACAGCTCGGCGCCGACCGCGGGACGCTCGGTCATGACCGCCGGCTCCACGCTCATCGGCTGACGCCCGGGAGGTCACCCACCAGGAAGCCCAGCCGGTCGATGAGCAGCGCCAATCGGCTCACGATCAGGAATCCAAGCCAGCCGCCGACCCCGGCGAGCAGCAGCCAGCGTCCGATTCCCGCAGCGCCGGCCACCAGACGGGTGCGTGGCGCGCCATGCAGGAACGACAGGACGACAAGCACAGTGATCAACGCGCCGATGATGGCAGCCACCAGCCCAGCCGGATCGAGGCCGGGCGCCACACTGGCCGCGCCCAGCTGGGGCAGCAGCGTCCCGGCCACCGCGCCGGCGAGCGCGAAGGCTGCAGTGCCGGCCACCAGCAGCGACACCGGGACCACGACCACCGTCCGCGGCAGCCATTGGGCGCCAGCCATGGCAGCCACCAGCAGCAGCGCCACCCACAGCAGCGGGTCGGCGGCCGGGGCGGCGAGCATGGGCTGGACCATGCGCGGCAGCAGCACCTCGCGCACCGCCAGCACCACCAGGTAGCCGGTTGCCAGCCCGGCCAGCAGGTGCTGCGCCAGCCGGAAGAATCGCCGCTCGCCCAGCAGGTAGGCCCACACCCCGAGCGTCAGCAGTGCGCCGATGACGGTGGCCACGCCATCGGCCGGTCCGCCGGCGAAGAATCCGCTCATCCCTCGTCGAGCTCCGGCGCGGGCGCCTGCCCGGTGCGAAGCCGCGGCAGCGCAGTGAGCAGCCAGCGCACGACGACCAGCAGGGCGATCAGGATCCCAGCCAGCAGCGCGGCTCCACCGGCCGGCCGATCGGCGGGCGCCGTGTCGGCGTCCACCGTGCCGGCGTACGCGGCATCGTCGTTCACCGTGGCCAGCAGCGCGGTCAGCTGGCCGCTGCGCAGGTACGGCTCCAGCTCCGGACGGGCGAAGGTGGGCGCGATGGCGACCATCTTCAGCTCGGGCAGCCGCGTCCCGACCTGCTCGACCCAGGTCCGCGGCCCCACATCGGTGCCGCCGACCAGCAGTGCCAGGTCGAAGGCGCCGATGCCGCCGCCCGCGGCGGCCACGGCCGAGGCCATTGGCCCCTCGACGTCGCCCGGCAGGGCGCTGGTCGTCAGGCGCACGAGGGCGGCCTCCGCGCCCGCGACATAGCCAAGGTCCAGCAGGCGCTCACCCGACACTCCAGAGGCGCGCAGGCGCTGCAGCTCGGCGACGGCAATCGCCCGTCCCTCGACGCTGACGCTCACGAAGGCGAGGCCCGCTCCCTGGCCCAGCAGGTCGGACAGCGCGGCGCGCACCGCCGGCCGGATCTCGGGATACGTGCCGAGGTCGGCATCCACGGCGACCAGCACCAAAGCGCCGGGCGCCAACGCACGGAACGCCGTGCTCACGGACTGGTCGTTCGGCTCGGGGCGCGGCAGCAGGCTTCCGCCGGACACGCGGTCCGCCACCACCGCCACGGCGAGCAGCACCAGCACCAGGAGCCAGCCGCCGCCCACGCTCGAGCCTGGCGCGCGGGGCTCGGCAGGGGCAATCTCCTCCGGCTCCTCGACCGGCAGCTCCGACTCCTCCGATGCCGGCGGGTCGGGCGTCCTGTCCTCAGTCATCGGAGCCGTCCAGCGACAGCAGGATCCTGGCGGCCGAGATGGCGGTGGCCACTGCGATGCCGATCAGCAGACCGCGGAACACGCTGCCGATCGGCACGGCCAGCGCCCAACCGGCAGCCCCGGCCAGCCATTCGCCCGGGGCGCCACCAATGGGCAGCAGCAGCACCAGCATGATGCCGGCAGCGGTCAGCATGACCGCCATCTGCCGCGGCCGCAGTTCCACGCCGCGCCGCAGCGCGCGCAGCACGAAGATGAAGAGCAGCGCGAAGAGCGCCGCGATGAGCGGCGCCAGGAACGCGGCGACCAGCCAGCGCACCGCCGGGTCGCCGGCGCCGGCGGATCCGGGGTAGAAGCCGGCGATCACCATCAGGCCGAGGCCGGCCAGCAGGACCACCGAGCCCGGCGGATCACCGCGGCGCTCGACCAGGTCCGTCCAGTGCCGCAGCACCAGGGCCACTGCGCCGGCCAGCGCGGCGCCGGCGGCGACCAGCACGGTCAGCTCGAGCAGCACATCGGCCACAGCGGCAAGCGTCGGGTTGATGAGGACGAAGTCCAGCAGCAGCAGGATGCCGATGAAGGCCACCAGGGCGACCGGCAGCGAGCGACGCACCGATCAGCGCCCCGCCAGGATGCCGGCCAGGTCGATGCCGGTCGACAGCGCCACCACGCTGGCCACCATGACCACCGCCACTGCGCCGAGCAGCAGCCGGTTGGCGGCCAGCACCCCGGTGCGCTCGTGGCCCGTCGTCCGCAGGTCGCTCGTGGCCTGGAACAGCTCGGGACCGACCAGGGTGCCTTCACCGCTGAGCAGCACCGCGGCGACCTGCGAGGGCGACGCAGTGCCGAAGCTTGTCCAGGCTGCGCCGTCCGCAGCTCCATCGAGAAGGAGCATGGCCTCTTCTCCGAGCCCGCCGTCGACCAGCGAGGCGGCAGGGTGCGCGGCCTCGCTCATTGCCCAGGCCGCGGCCACCGCACGGCCCTCGCCCAGGTACTCGGCGCGGGATCGGCTGCGGCGCTCCTGGGTATCCGTCACGCGGTGCGCGTCGGTCAGCGCGGCCTCGGCCAGCTGCGCGGCAACCGGGTCGTTGGCGACCACGCGCAGCGGCACGCCGGCCCGAGCCGCCGCTCTGGCGACGTGGCCCAGGATGGGCATGGCCGCCAGCGTCTGCAGCCGCTCCCCGGCGGCAACGCCGCGCGCCAGGCCGGCGGTGCCGAGTGAGAGGACGGCCTCGCCCCCGGCCTCGGCGGCGAGCGCCATGGCGCGGCGAATCCCCGCCAGCCTGCCGAGGTCGCGCACCATCCAACGCGTCGACGGGCGCGCGACCAGCGACAGCAGGACCAGCAGCACGGCCAGCACGCCAAGCGTGGGCAGGGGGCCAAGCCGCAGCGATGACGCGCCAACCTGTCCGCCGATGAAGGACAGCAGGTCGCTGAACAGCTTGCTCAGGTCCATGTGCCACCTTCCGCGTCGGCGAGATCGTCGAGCAGGGCCTCGTACGCCTCGTCGTCGGCCAGCGCCACCTCCACGGAGCCTGCAGTGCGCGCGGCAAACGACCGCGAAATCGGCGAGAGGAACGTTCCCAGGCTGCTGAGCAGGGGTCGCAGAGGCCGATGCGCCTCCAGCAGGACCAGCGCCGGCGCGGCAAGCCCCCGCCGCTTGAGCTCATCGGCGAGCGCGCGTGTGCGCTCGTCCCTCATGTGGCGGCGGCTCGCACAGCCTCGCTGGCGGTTCGGAAGGCCGCGGCCTCCTGCGGCGAGCTGACAGCTAAGACCAGCGAGGCAGGCACCGGCTGCTCCCGGCGGGTCCGATCGGCCAGCACCTCGGCCAGAGCGCCGGCCGCATCATCGGCGCTGAAGGCTCCGTGCTCCAGGCCGACGGGCGCCATGGCGATGCGCACCAGGGACAGCCTGGCGGCGATCTCGAAGGCGGCGTTCAGGGCTGCCACCAGCCGATCGCGATCAACGCGCAGCTCGTGGCCAACGGCGACGGTATGAATCAGGTACGGGGCGGCGAGGTTGCCGCCGGCGGTGACCACCGCGCTGCCGGCCTCTACCGGACCCTGGCGCACGGCCTCGAGCTCGACCGCATCACCGGCGAGGCGCTTCACCGAGCGGGCCACTGGGCTGGTCATGAACAGGCTCTCGTTGGCCGGCACGATGATCGCGTCGACCTCGAGCTCGGCCACGTCCCCCTGCCATACGTCGATCTCGATCGGGACAGCCATCTCGCTTGCTCGTTGAGGGAGCGGCGGAGCCTACGCTCCCCGGTGGAGTCGCGGGAGCCTGCCGCGCAGTGCCGTCGTCACTTCGTAATTGATGGTCCGCCGCTCGGCAGCAACCTCCTCGACGCCGATCGTGGCGCCCTGCTGCTCACCGATCAGGACGAACTCGTCGGCGTAGGTTACATCATCGATTTCGCCCACATCGACGGTCAAGCCATCCATGGAAACGGCGCCGACGATGGGCACCCGCCGCCCGCGCAGCAGTACGGCGCCGTTGTTGGCATGCGCACGCGGCCAGCCGTCGCCATAGCCGATGCCCAGGGTGGCGATGCGCGTGGCACGCGTCGCGCGGAAGCGCAGCCCGTAGCCGATGGCCGCGCCAGCCGCCAGGTCGAACACGCGGAGCGGGCGCGCCTTCAGGCTGAGCACCGGGCGCAGGCCTGGGTCGCGATCGGCGGCCCAGGCCGGCAGGAGGCCGTACAGGCCCAGCCCGGGGCGCACCGCATCGGCGAAGGCGCCCGCGCCGGCAAGCATGCCGCCTGTTGCAGACACGTGAACCAGGCCCGGATCCACGCCGGCCGAGCGCATGGCGTCGAGCGCCTGCGCCAGCCGCAGCAGCTGGACGTCGGTGTACGCGTCGTCCTCGCCGGGGACCGCAAGGTGGCTGAATGTGCCGGCCAGGGCCAGATGGCGGCTGCGCGCCACCCGGGTCGCTACCCCCACCGCCTCCCCGGGGGTGGCGCCCTGCCGGCCCAGGCCGGTGTCGATCTCCAGATGGACCGATAGCCGGTGCCGGGCGTCGGCCGCGGCCTGCTCCAAACGCTCGACGCCGGCGAGGTCCTGGACGGTCGCCTCCAGGTCGTGCTCCACTGCCAGCAGCGCCTCCGGGTCGCCCAGCGTCCACAGCACGAGCAATGGGCCGCTGATGCCGCCACGCCGCAGCTCCACCCCCTCGTCCAAGGTGGCCACCGCCAGCCGCTCGACGCCCGCTGCCTGCAACGTGCGACTGACCTCCTGCGCACCGTGGCCGTAGGCGTTCGCCTTGACGACGGCGATCACCTGCTTGCCGTCGCCGGCCAGCCCCCGCAACACGCCCAGGTTGTGGCGCAGCGCCTCGTGGTCGATCTCGACCCAGGCGCGATGCGGGCTGCCGGGAGTCCCGCGGCTCACGATCCGCGGCTCACGATCCGCTGCCGCGCAGCTGGCGGATCGCCTCGGGCAGCAGGCCGGCCAGATCGCTGGCCATCACCCCCGCCGTGCCGATCCGCTGCTCGGCCAGGATTCCGGCCGCCCCGTGGACCGCCACGCCGCAGCCTGCCGCCTGCAGCGGACCGCGGCCCGCGGCCAGGAACGCGCCGATCGCGCCCGACAGCACGTCTCCGCTGCCCGCCGTGGCCAGCGCGGCGGTAGCCACGCTGGAGCGCAGCAGCTCGCCGTCCGGCGAAGCAACGATGGTCCGCGCCCCCTTCAGCACGACCGTGGTGCGCCAGCGCACGGCGGCGGCCTTCGCGGCCTCCACGCGCTCGTCGTCCGTGCTCGGCGGCTGCTCGCCCGGGGTCTTACCCAGCAGCCGCGCGAATTCGATCGGATGCGGCGTCACCACCGTCGGGGCGCGCAGCGGTCCCCACCAGCGCTCGTCGGCAGCCAGAGCGTTGAGGCCGTCCGCGTCGATGAGCAGCGGCATGCGCAGGTCGGCCAGGAATCCGCGCAGGCGGCGCTGGGTGGCCGGATGGCGTCCGAGCCCGGGGCCCACGACCACGGCGTCGTAGCTGGCCGCCTCGGTCGCCACCCGCCGCCAGCCGGCAGGCCCGATCAGCCCCGGGGCCTCCTCGGCAAGCAGCATGGCGGTCAGCTCCGGGACGCTGCCCAGCAGCCGAGTGCCTACCGATTCGGGCGTGGCCAGGCACACCAGCCCGGCGCCGGCGCGGGCGGCCCCCAGTCCGGCCAGCAGCGCGGCGCCGGCGTACTCGAGCGAGCCGGCGACCACCAGCACGCGGCCGAAGGTGCCCTTGTGCGCGTCCGCGGGGCGAGCGGGCAGGTGGCCCGCCACCCAGCCGGCGGTCAGCTCCTGAGGCGCCACCGGCTATCCCTCGCGACGATGTGCGATGGCCACGGCCACCGCCATGCGCCGCTCGTGCGAGATCGAGACGGTCACGTCCTCGAGGTCCAGGTAGGCGGCGCGCGCGGCCGCCCGGGCGTGCAGCGTCACCTGCGGCGCGCCGGCGCGGTTGGGCAGGATCTCGATCTCTCGCCAGCCGACGCCGCGCACTCCCAGCCCCAGCACTTTGCTGATCGCCTCCTTGGCCGCCCAGCGTCCGGCGATGCGCTCCACCTTGTTGCGGCAGTAGCGGGCCTCGCCCTCGGTCAGCACCCGCTGCCGGAAGCGGTCCGGGAAGCGGCCGAGCACCGCCACGATGCGGTCGATGTCGACGAGGTCGACCCCGATCTCGTGCCGGCTCATGCGGATCGGCGGCGCTACTCGACGGTGACCGACTTGGCCAGGTTGCGCGGCTGGTCGACGTCCGTGCCACGCGCCACCGCCACCTCGTAGGCCAGCAGCTGCAGCGGCAGGACGGCCAGGATGGGGGTCAGCTCCTCGAGCGCCTGCGGCACGTAGAGCACCTCCTGGGCATAGCGGGTGATCTCCTCGTCTCCCTCGGTGGCCACTGCCACCACTGGCGCCTCACGAGCCCGCACCTCGGCCACGTTGCTGACCACCTTCTCGTAGGTCTCGCCGCGGGTGGCCACCGCCACCAGCGGCGTGTCGGCGTCCAGCAGCGCGATCGGCCCGTGCTTGAGCTCGCCGGCGGCGTAGCCCTCAGCGTGCACGTAAGACAGCTCCTTGAGCTTTAGGGCGCCTTCCATGGCCACCGGGAAGCCCAGTGCGCGACCGATGTACATCACGTTGCGCACGCGGTTCCAGCGCAGCGCCAGCTTCTTGACCTGCGGTGCGATCTTCAGCGTGTCGGCCGCCAGTCGCGGCAGCTCGCGCATGGCGCGACCGTAGACGCTCACCCGCCGGGGGCTCATCCGGCCGCGCAGCTGGGCCATGCGCAGCGCGATGAGCTGCAGCACCAGCACCTGGGTCACGAACGCCTTGGTGGAGGCCACCGCCACCTCCGGGCCGGCCTGCAGATAGCAGACCGCGTCGGCATCTCGCGTCAGCGCGCTGCCGACGACGTTGGTCACCACCACGATGGTGGCGCCGCTCTCATCGGCCAGGCGGGTGGGGGCCAGGGTATCCGCCGTCTCGCCGGACTGGCTGACGCTGATGACCAGGGTCTTGTCGTCGATCGGTGGGGGCGAGTAGCGCATCTCGCTGCCGATCTGGGAATAGGCCGGCATGCCGGCCCACTGCTGGATGAGGTAGGCGCCCACGTCGGCCGCGATCCGAGCGGTGCCGCAGCCGACCACGTAGACCCGCTCCGCGGCGAGCAGCCGATCCTCGATGGCATCCAGCTCGGGCAACGTCACCTCGCCGTCGGGGCTAACCCGGCCGCGCATCGCCTCCTGGATGGCGTGCGGCTGCTCGTAGATCTCCTTGAGGGTGAAGTGCGCGAAGCCACCCTTCTCGGCAGCCTCGATGTTCCACTTGATGCGCGTCACGTCGCGCTGCACCGCGCCGCCGTCCATCTGCAGCACGCGCACGCCATCGGCCGTGACGTCGGCGATGTCGCCCTCGCTGAGGATGACCACGTTCTTGGTGTGCTCCAGGATGGCCGGCACGTCGCTGGCCAGGAATCCCTCGCCGTCGCCCAGGCCAACGATCAGGGGCACGTTCATCCGGGCACCAACGATCCGGTCGGGGTGGTCGGTGTGCATGACGCCGATGGCGTACGCGCCGCGCACCTCGTTGAGCGCCAGCCGCACTGCCTCCACCAGGTCTCCCGTGTAGCGCGACTCGATGAGATGCGCCAGCACTTCGGTATCGGTCTCGCTCTTGAACGCGTGGCCTTCGGCCAGGAGCCGGTCCTTGAGCTCGCGGTAGTTCTCGATGATCCCGTTGTGGATCAGGGCCAGCTTGCCGGTGCAGTCGGTGTGGGGATGAGCGTTGACGTCATTCGGGCGGCCATGCGTCGCCCAGCGGGTGTGGGCAATGCCCGGGTGGCCGGCCGGCGCGCTGCCGTTCAGGTGGTCGGTCAGGTTGCTGAGCTTGCCCGCCTTCTTCTCGACGAAGACGTTGCCCGCCTCGGTCAACAGGGCGATGCCGGCGGAGTCATAGCCGCGGTACTCGAGCCGACGCAACCCGTCGAGCAGGATTGGCGCCGCGTCACGCGGGCCGACGTAGCCGACGATGCCGCACATGGCGCCTCCTCTCCTAGTTCAGGCGCGCCTGGGCGAGCTCGTCCAGCGCGTGTGCAATCTCGGTAATCTCGTCCAGCCGATCTCCCTCGACCATGATTCGCAGCCGCGGCTCGGTGCCGGACGGCCGGATCAGGATCCTCCCCCGCTCTCCGAGGCGCTTCTCCGCCTCGGCGACCGCCGCCGCGAACGACGGGTCGAGCTCCCACGAGTCCTTGTGGCGGACGGCCGAGTTTAGCATCACCTGCGGAAGCTTCGGAATGCGGCCGGCCAGCTCGCCCAGGCTCGGCCCGCCGGCGGCGCGCACCGCCTTGACCAGCTCGATCGCGGTCAGCATCCCGTCTCCCGTGGTGGCGCGATCGCGAAAGATGACGTGGCCGGACTGCTCGCCGCCTAGCGCGGCGCCGGAGCGTTCCATGGCCTCCAGCACGTGCCGGTCGCCGACCGGCGTGCGGATCAGCTGGCCACCGGCGGCCTCGATCGCGCGCTGCAGGCCGCCGTTGCTCATGACGGTTGCCACCAGGATTCCGTTGCGCAGCGTGCCGTCGGCCGCCATGCGCAGCGCGCAGATGCCCATCACCGCGTCGCCGTCCACCAGCTCGCCTCGCTCGTCGACCGCGATGAGCCGGTCCGCGTCACCATCGAAGGCGAAGCCCATGTCCAGCCTGTTCTCGCAGACCAGGGCCTGCAGCGCCTCGGGGTGGGTGGAGCCGGCGTCCACGTTGATGTTCATGCCGTCAGGCTCAGCGTGGATGGCGGTCACCACGGCGCCGGCCGATCCGAAGAGCTGCGGCGCGATGCCCGACGCCGAGCCGTTGGCGCAGTCGAGCCCGATGCGCAGGCCACGCAGCGCTTCGCCGGCCGCGTCCAGCAGGTGCTCGCGGTAGCGCGCCACGGCGCTGGAGTCGTGGCGCAGCTCTCCCACCTGGTCTTCGGGGCTGCCGGGCAGCGCCTCCGCACGCAGGATCAGGCGCTCGAGCTCGTCCTCCACCGCATCGTCGACCTTGCGACCGTCGGCCGAGATGACCTTCAGCCCGTTGTCGGCCGGCGGATTGTGCGAGGCGGAGACCATCACGCCCGCGGCGTAATCACCGCTGGCCGCCGCGTGGACCAGGCACGGGGTGGTCACCACTCCCAGGGAGACGACGTCCGAGCCGGCCGCTGTCAGGCCCTCACTCAGGGCGGCAACCAGCATGTCGCCGGACTGACGAGTGTCCTGCCCCACCACCACGCTGCGGCCGGGGCCGCTCAGCAGGTGCCCCACCGCCCGGCCCAGACCATTGGCCAGGTCGGCGGTCAGATCGACGCCGGCAACGCCGCGGATTCCATCGGTTCCGAAGAGGCGTCCCATCAGCCGCCCGGCGACGGGGTGGCGTTCGGCTGGATGACGACGGGCACCGTCGCGGGCGTGATGTCGACCAGCCGCACGCCATTGGGCAGCGGCACGGTCGCCTGCAGGTCGTGCTCGCCGGGGTCAAGTCCCGAGGCGTCGAGCACCGGCGCCAGGTCAGCCGGGTCGAGGCCAGCCAGGATGGCAGCCGTGCCGCGCAGCGTGATCGACACCTGTCCGAGCTGCGGCAGGCAGGTCGTGCCCTGTGGCGCGCCCTGGCACACGACCCCAACCAGGAAGGTCCGCGACTCGACCGCCGGGCGAATGGTGATGGTCGCCACCGGCGTGCCCGTGTCGTCCGCCAGGCGGGTGCCATCGGGGAGCACCAGCTCCAGCTCCTGGGTGATCGTGGCGCTGGCGCCGGCGAGCGCGATGGGCTGGGTGCTGATCTCGACCACTTCCTCCAGCGCAGCCGGCACGCCGAAGATCGTCACCACCGCCGGCTCGACGGTGACGGACGCGACCTCGCTGCCCTCGGCCGGAACGCCGGTCAGCCGCGGGCGGATGGGCACGGTCTTGCTGGTCTCGACGGTGCGCACGTCGATCTCGACCGCCACGCTGGCCGGGTTGAGATCCACCGACTCGACTTCGCGGCCGTCCACGTCCACCGGCACCAGGTCGACCTGCGACTGCCGGACGTCGATGCCCGACTCGAAGACCTGGACGCGAGCGATGGCCCGGTCGACGCGACCCAGCTGGCTCTGCGGGCCGCTGGCGACGACCGACGTCTCACTGACGCGCGGCGCGGCGATGGCCAGGCCCTCCGGCACCTCGCCTGTCTCGACCTCGACCCGCACCTGGCGCTGGGTGAGGCGGTCGAGCGCCACGGGCACGGTGCGCGGCGTGAAATCCAGGACCTCCACCCCCTCCTGCAGCGACTGGACGCTGATCGCCAGCGACTGCAGCTGCGGCGCGCGGTCCATGTCGTACGCCGCCAGATCGACGTTCACCGAGAAGGACTCGTCGGTGACGCGCTGCTCAGCCGTGGAGGAGAGGCGGTACTGCACGTCAACGGTGCCCAGCGACTGGGTCAGCGGGAACGCGCCGTCAGGCTGGTTGATGGCCTGCACCGGCAGCCCGGGGAACAGCTGATCGGTGAACGATCCCGAGTAGACGAAGCCGGTGTACAGCACCATCGCCAGGCCGACAGCGGCCAGCTTGAGGTGCCAGTTGCGCAGCAGCCAGGCCATGTGGCTCGGCCTACCGGCGCCGATCCGCCCGCGCGATGCGCGGCCCGGGCTCGGCAGCGGCGGTGGGCACCACCCGTGCCTCGGGGTCGATGGGCGGCTCGGGACCGGGCTCACGGCCGATCTGCCAACGGCCCTCCATCGTGCGGCGCAGCAGCGGCACGCGCTGGCGCGGCGCCTGCGGCCGGATCAGGTTGAAGATGCGGCGCCGCAGCTGCTCCTCGGTCAGGTTGCGCTCGATCCGGCCGCGCTGCACCAGGCTGATCGAGCCGGTCTCCTCGCTGACGACCACGACCACCGCGTCGGTCTGCTCGCTGATACCGATGGCCGCGCGGTGTCGCGTGCCGTAGCGCTCGCTGTCGAGCACGTTCTGCGACAGCGGCAGCAGCACGGCGGCAGCCACGATGCGCTCCCCGGAGATGATCACCGCACCGTCGTGCAGCGCGGTGCCGTGGTAGAAGATCGTGGCCAGCAGCTCGGCCCGCAGGTCCGCGTGCACCGGCACGCCGGAGTCGCTCGCCAGGTCGTGCAGCCCGGTCTCGCGCTCGACCACCATCAGCGCCCCGTGACGCGAGCCGGCCAGCAGCCGCGCGGCGCGGCTGATCTCGCCGGCCACGCGCTCCGCCTGCGAGACGTCGCTCGACACGAAGAAGCGGTTGAAGGAGCCCATGCGGCCGATCTGCTCCAGCGCGCGGCGCAGCTCCGGCTGGAAGACGACCACGATGGCGAACAGGCCGACCACGGCACCGGTCTGCAGCAAGGTGGAGAGGAGCTGCAGGTTGGCCGCCTCGGCGGCGAGGTAGACCAGGTACAGGATCGACAGGCCGATCACGATGCGCACGGCACGGGTGCCGCGGATCAGGATGAAGACCCAGTAGATGATGAACGCGACGAGGACGATGTCGAGCAGCGACGTCCAGCCGCTGCGGAAGAAGGTTCCCAGGAAGTCGCGGATCGCGTCCAGCACGGGTTGGGAAGCCTGTCCCTCTAGCGTCGGAGGCCGATGATACCAAAGGGCCCCGGCGCTCCCGCCGGGGCCGAATGGCCTATCGCTTGGTGTACTGCGGCGCCTTGCGGGCCCGCTTGAGGCCGTACTTCTTGCGCTCCTTGGCCCTGGGATCGCGGGTCAGCAGCCCGGCGTCGCGCAGCGCCGGCCGTGCGTCCGGATGGGCGCTCACCAGTGCGCGGGCGATGCCATGGCGAATGGCGCCGGCCTGGCCGGAGAAGCCGCCGCCGGCAACCAGGATCGAGGCGGAGTAGCGTCCCTCGGTCTCGGTCACGCGGAACGGCAGGCGCAGGCTGCCGGCGGCGGCGGTGCCGCCGAAGTAGTCGGCCACGTCCTTGCCGTTGACCACGATGCTGCCGTCGCCCGGCAGCAGGCGCACCCGCGCGACACTCGTCTTGCGGCGTCCGGTTCCGTAGATGTAGCTCGTGCTCACGTCGGTATCGGCTCCTAGAGCTCCGCAGCCTGTGGCTGCTGCGCCTGGTGCGGGTGCTCGGACCCGCTGTAGACCTTCAGCTTCTTGATCATGGCCCGGCCCAGCCGGTTCTGGGGCAGCATGCCCTTCACCGCGCGCTCGATGACCAGCTCCGGCTTGCGGCCCAGCAGCGCCTGCAGGCTCTCCTCCTTGAGGCCGCCGGGATAGCCGGAGTGGCGGTAGTAGCGCTTCTGGACGAGCTTGTTGCCGGTCACCTTGACCTTGCCGGCGTTGACCACCACCACGTGGTCGCCGGTGTCGATGTGCGGCGAATAGATGGGCTTGTGCTTGCCCTCGAGCAGGGTGGCGATGCGCGTGGCCAGACGACCGAGCGTCTGGTCGCTGGCGTCAACCACCCACCACTGCCGCTCGATTTCGCTTGCCTTGACTGCGTACGTCTTCACGTTCCCTGCTCTTCCTGTCGCCCTGTCCTGTGCGAGGCCGACGCTCGGCCCCGTCCCGTATTCGCATAGATGACCCGCTCGAGGGTCAGGCCCCTGGCCGGCGCAGCGCGCCCTGACAGGGCACGACCGCCGGCGGTCAGCGTCCGCTCCGCCGCCGTCTCGTCCAGCCGTCCCCGGCCGACCTCGATCAGCAGCGCCACGATGCTGCGCACCATCCGGCGCAGGAAGGCGTTGGCCGTGACGCGGACCTCGACTGAGGTGCCGCGCTGCACGATCCGCACCTCCGGCAGGCGCCGAACCGTTCGACCGTGCCGGTCGCTGCCCAGGGCCGCGAAGTCGCGCTCCCCGAGCAGCCGCTTCGCGGCGCGCCGCATGGCGGCCACGTCCAGCCGATCGTCGATCTCGAGCGTCCGATGCCGATCCAGCGGCCGCTTGTCGGCGTCCGTCCGGATGCGGTAGCGGTAGATGCGCTCCACCGCGTCGCGCCGCGGGTCGAAGCCCGGCGGCGCGTCCCGAAGCGAGCGCACCGCCAGGTCCGGCGGCAGCAGCGCGTTGAGCCGCTGTCGCAAGACCGGCCAGCCACCCTCCCGACCGCCCTCGCGGTCCGGCAGGCAGAAGGCCGCCACCTGGCCGGTGGCATGCACCCCGGCATCGGTTCTCCCGGCGAAGCGGACGCGAATCCGCTCCCCGGTCAGTCTGTTAAGCGCCTCCTCCAGCTCCCCCTGCACCGTCCGAGCGTTCGGCTGGTACTGGGAGCCGGCGAAAGCGGTCCCGTCGTACTCGATCACCGCCCGCGCGCAGCGGCGCGTTCCGGGTGGCATCGGGTCCGTCTGTGGTTGTCCGTCCCGACCTGGCGCGTCCGGCTAGACGAGCTCGATCTGGACGATCGGCGCGGCATCCCCCAGCCGCTCCCCGATCTTCACGATCCGGGTGTAGCCGGACGTGCGGTCGGCGTATTTGTCGGCCAGCTCGCCCATCAGCTTGTCGACGATGAGCGGCTCGTGCGGCATCTGGCTGGCCAGGCTGCGGCGCGCGTTGAGGTCGCCGCGCTTGGCGGTCGTGATCAGCCCGTCCACGATGCCACGCACCTCCTTGGCCTTGGCCTCGGTGGTCTTGACCCGCTCGTAGCGGATCACCGCCACCGCCAGGTTGGCGAGCATGTGGAGCCGATGGCTGCTGGAGCGTCCCAGCTTGCGCCCGGCGGTTCGGTGCGGCACGTCCTAGGCCTCGCGGTCCAGCTCTGCGGCGGCCGCCTCGTCCAGCTCCGCCGAGGCCGGAAGGTCCGACTCGTCGGCGGCGTCCGACATGGCCGCCTCGGGGCTGATGAAGCCACGCAGCGCCAGGCGCTCCTTGAGCTCGTCCAGGCTCTTGCGGCCGAAGTTGCGCATGCGCAGGAATTCGTCGTCCGAAAGCGCCAGGACCTGCCCGATCTTGGTGATGTTGTTGCGCTTCAGGCTGTTGTAGGCCCGCATCGGCAGGTCCAGCTCCTCGATCGGCGCATCGAGCAGGTTCGCGGCCACCGGGGCGGCTGCCTCCTCCTCGCCGGCGGCCGGGCGGCGGCTGATGTCGGTGAAGCGGCTGAACTCGCGGACGAGGATGTCGGCCGCCTGGCTCAGCGCGGCCTTGGGCGTGGTGGTGCCATCGGTCTCGATCTCGAGCGTCAGGCGGTCGAAGTTGGTCATCTGGCCGACGCGCGTGTCGCTGACCACGAAGTTCACGCGGCGCACCGGCGAGAAGATGGCGTCCACCGGGATGATGCCGATGGGCATGTCCTCGGTGTGCTCCGCCGGTCGGTAGCCGACGCCGGTCTCGACGGTGAGGTCCATCTCGATGGAGCCATCGTCGCTGTCCAGGGTCAGCAGCACCAGCTCGGGATTGACGATCTCCACGTCCGCCGACTCGGCGATGTCACCGGCGGTGACCGGCCCGGCCCCGTGCTTCACCAGCTTCAGGGTCACAGCGTGGCGGGCGAACGAGCGAAGGCGAAGCTTCTTCACGTTCAGCACGATCTGCGTCACGTCCTCCTTGACGTTCGGCAGGGTGCTGAACTCATGGAACACGTTCGCGATCTGGATGGAGGTGACGGCGGCCCCCTCCAGCGAGTTCAGCAGCACGCGCCGCAGCGCGTTGCCGAGGGTCACCCCGTAGCCGTCGGCCAGCGGGTTCACCTCGAAGACGGAGAGGTTGCCCTCCGACTCCGCCTCTTCGATGCGCGGCTCCGGCGTCGTGGTGGTGGTGGCTTCAAGTTCGATCATGAAAGGTCTTGTGACTCCTGTGCGCTATCGCGAGTAGTACTCGACGACGAGCTGCTCGTTGAACTCCAGCGGCATCTGCTCGCGGGCCGGCTCCGCCAGGATCGAGCCCGACAGCTTGGCCGCGTCGACGCTGACCCAGTCCGGGATCTGCGCCGCCTTGATGGTCTCGGAAGCGGTCTTGAAGTACTCGCGCCCGCGCCGGCTCTCGCGGACCTCGATCCGGTCGCCAGTCTTGGTCGAGTAGCTGGGGATGTTGGTCGGTCGCCCGTTCACGGTGAAGTGACCGTGGGCAACCAGCTGCCGCGCCTCGGCGCGCGAGCGCGCCAGGCCCATGCGGTAGACGACGTTGTCGAGCCGCATCTCCAGCAGGCGCAGCAGATTCTCGCCGGTCATGCCCTTGTGCTTCGCGGCCTTCGCGAAGTAGTTGCGGAACTGCTTCTCGAGAACCGAGTACGACTTGCGGACCTTCTGCTTCTCGCGCAGCTGCAGGCCGAACTCGCTCACCTTGCGGCGGCGCTGGGTGTTCATGCCCGGCGGCGTGCTGCGGCGCTCGAAGGAGCACTTGCGGCTGTAGCACCGGCTGCCCTTCAGAAAGAGCTTCAGCCCCTCGCGGCGACAGATGCGGCAAACGGGATCGGTGTACCTGGCCATGCGCTCCCCCTCAGACTCGGCGCCGCTTCGGCGGGCGGCAGCCGTTGTGCGGGATTGGCGTCACGTCGGTTATGGCGGTGACCTCCAGGCCGGCGGTCTGGAGCGAGCGGATGGCCTGCTCGCGGCCGGCGCCGGGGCCCTTCACGAAGACCTCGATCTGGCGCATGCCGTTCTCCATGGCGCGCTTTGCGGCCAGGTCTGCGGTCTGGCTGGCAGCGAACGGCGTGCTCTTGCGCGAGCCCTTGAACCCGACCAGCCCGGCGCTGCCCCAGCTGACCACGTTGCCGCTGGTGTCGGTGATGGTCACGATCGTGTTGTTGAACGTCGACTGGATGTGGGCGTGGCCCACCGGAACGTTCTTCTTCTCGCGCTTCTTGGTGCGCGTCTTCGACTTCCGCTCTGCCATGGAACTCCCGTGCTACTTCTTGCGCCGGATGCCGACGGTCCGCCGCGGACCCCGACGCTGGCGCGCGTTTGTCTTGGTGCGCTGCCCGCGGACGGGCAGGTTGCGCCGATGGCGCAGGCCCCGGTAGGAGCCGATCTCCATCAGCCGCTTGACGTTCATGCTGACTTCGCGACGGAGGTCGCCCTCCACCTTGAAGCGGCGCTCGACGAGCTCGCGCAGGCGATTGACCTCGTCCTCGGTCAGGTCGCGGGTGCGGCGGTCCTCCGGGATGCCGGCGGTGGCCATGATCTGGCGCGCCGAGGTGGGGCCGATGCCGTAGATGTAGGTCAGCGAGATGACCGCGCGCTTCTCGCGCGGGATGTCGACGCCGGCAATTCGTGCCACGCTGTTGCTACCCCTGCCGCTGCTTGTGCTTGGGAATGACGCAGATGACCATCACCACGCCAGAGCGCTTGATGACCTTGCAGCGCTCGCAGCGGGGCTTCACGGACGCAGAAACCTTCATCTCATCCTGTACGTGATGCGACCCCGGGTGAGGTCATAGGGACTCAGCTCGACGCGGACGGTGTCGCCGGGCAGGATGCGGATGAAGTTCTGGCGCAGCTTGCCGGAGATATGCGCGAGCACCTCGTGCCCGTTCTCCAGCCGCACCTTGAACATCGCGTTCGGCAGGGGCAGGACAACCTCGCCCTCAACCTCGATTGCATCCTTCTTCGGCAAGCGCCACGCACCCTCGTAAAAGCTGTTGATCTACTGG